>NZ_BANE01000300.1 GCF_000964405.1 Novacetimonas hansenii JCM 7643 | reverse complement strand
CCCCCCCCCCCTGAGTCACAGCCAAAACAAATTGGTATAAACTCCCCACCACCAACCCCGCCCGGTCTCCCCGGGCGGGGTCTTGCACGCAATCTGATCGGCAAACTCAAGGACCGGGAGGTTCACGAGGTCGGAGAGCGGCTCGCCAGCGAGACAGGCCGGATATTCAGCCAGTCGGCATCGGGGGAATATGTCACGGGCACCTACCGTCAGCGCATGGTGCTGGCCTCCGG
>NZ_BANE01000301.1 GCF_000964405.1 Novacetimonas hansenii JCM 7643 | reverse complement strand
AAGATGCTCGTAAAAACAATAAACCGGAGCATTTTCACCGAACCCGTTTTCGGTGGAAATGCTCTGGCGCAATGAAGGATGATGATTCGGGTATATACCATGACCACCACAGGAAGCATCGGCACCCCCTGACGGCGATATTGGCATGCACCGACACACCTGCCCCCTGTTGGCAGGGGCCAACACATGCTAAGGAGCCGTTTCATGACTGTCCGTACACGCTTCGCCCCCAGCCCCACCGGCCTGCTGCATATCGGCAATGCCCGTGCCGCCCTGTTCAACTTCCTCTATGCCCGCCACCACGGCGGGAAATTCCTCCTTCGCGTGGAGGATACGGACCGCGAACGCTCCACCCAGAAGGCGGTGGATGTGCTGTTCGACGGTCTGGCATGGATGGGAATCCAGTCGGACGAGGAACCGGTGTTCCAGTCCACGCGCCAGGAACGCCACGCGCAGGTCGCGCATGAACTGCTGGAACGCGGGTTGGCCTATCGCTGTTACTGCACGGCCGAAGAGCTCAAGGAAATGCGTGAAACCGCGATGGCGG
The DNA here is from genome assembly GCF_000964405.1 of Novacetimonas hansenii JCM 7643. GTDB lineage: Bacteria > Pseudomonadota > Alphaproteobacteria > Acetobacterales > Acetobacteraceae > Novacetimonas > Novacetimonas hansenii. Next base: position 37,662 of record NZ_BANE01000301.1, on the reverse strand, counting down.
AGGGACGCCCCCCCCGCTATAACGGCATGTGGCGCGACCGTGACCCCGCCGACGCGCCGAAAGACACCCCCCATACCGTGCGCATCAAGGCCCCGCGTGAGGGGGAGACGGTCCTGCACGACCTTGTGCAGGGCGAAGTGCGCGTCGCCAACGCCGAAATGGATGACATGATCATCCTGCGCGCCGACGGCACCCCCGTCTATCAGCTTGCGGTGGTGGTCGATGACCATGACATGGACATCACACATGTCATCCGTGGCGATGACCACCTGACCAATACCTTCCGCCAGGCAATGATCTATCGCGCGATGGGCTGGGACCTGCCGAAATTCGCGCACCTGCCGCTTATCCACGGCCCCGACGGCGCCAAGCTGTCGAAACGCCACGGCGCGCAGTCGGTGGTGGAGTTCCGGGAGATGGGATATCTGCCCGAAGCCCTGAACAACTACCTCCTGCGCCTTGGCTGGGGGCATGGCGATGCGGAAATCCTGTCGCGGGAGGAACAGATCAGGCTGTTCGACCTCGACGGGGTGGGACGTTCCCCCTCGCGCATGGATTACGCCAAGCTGCTGCATATCAACGGCGTATGGATGCGCCAGGCGGATGATGCACGCCTGACCGATGACGTGATGGACCGCCTGTCGCAGATGGACGGCGTGTCCACGGACGAGGCGATGCGCGCGCGCGTGCTGCGCCTGATGCCCGGCCTGAAGGAACGGGCCAAGACGCTGGTTGAACTCGCGGACAGTGCGGCGTTCCTTGGCCGCTCCATCCCGCTGTCGTTCGATGCCAAGGCGCAGAAGCTGCTGACCCCCGAAAACCGCGCGATGCTTGCACGGCTTGGCGCGGCCCTTGGCGCACTTGCACCGTTCGACGGGCCGGGGATCGACGCAACCCTGCGGCAGTTCGCCGAGGAAAACGAACTCAAGCTCGGCAAGGTGGCGCAACCGCTGCGCGCGGCGGTCACGGGGTCGAGCATGTCGCCCGGCATTGACGACACGCTGCTCGCACTGGGCCGTGACGAAGTCCTTGCCCGCATCAAGGCTGTTGCCGATGAATGAACGCGCGCCCCATCCCCCTGCCCCACCGCGCGCGACGGGGGGGCAGTTCTTTCGCACCTCCCCCCGTCACCTGCTGGGGGTACAGGGCATGCACCCGACACGCATCACCCCGATCCTCGACCTTGCAGACAGCTATACGCTGCTGAACCGTTCGCGAAAGACGCCGCGCGACCTGCTGCGTGGCCGCACGGTCATCAACCTGTTTTTCGAGGACAGCACCCGCACCCGCACGTCCTTTGAACTGGCGGGCAAGCGGCTGGGCGCGGATGTGGTGAACATGTCGGTGGCCAATTCGTCGGTGAACAAGGGCGAAACGCTGCTGGACACGGCCGCGACGCTGAATGCGATGCATACCGACCTGCTGGTGGTGCGCCATTCGCAATCCGGCGCCCCTGCCCTGCTGGCGCAGAAGGTGGAGGCCAGTGTCGTCAACGCGGGCGATGGCACGCATGAACATCCCACGCAGGCCCTTCTCGACGCGCTGACGATCCGTCGCCATTTTGGCGGCCTGCATGGCCTGACGGTCGCGATCTGCGGCGATATCAGCCATAGCCGCGTGGCACGCTCGAACATTCACCTGCTGACGGCCATGGGCTGCACGGTGCGCGTGGTCGGACCGCCAACACTGGTGCCCGGCGCGATCGCCGCACTGGGCGTCAGCATCCATTACACGATGGAAGAGGGCCTGCGCGACGCGGATGTGGTCATGATGCTGCGGGTGCAGCGCGAACGCATGAAGGGTGGCCAGGTGCCCAGCCCGCGTGAATATTTCCGGTATTTCGGGCTTGATAACAAACGTCTGGCCCTGGCACGGCCCGGCGCGCTGGTAATGCATCCCGGCCCGATGAACCGGGGCGTGGAAATCGACAGCCGCGTCGCCGATTCCGAACAGAGCGTGATTCGCGAACAGGTGGAAATGGGGGTGGCGGTGCGCATGGCCGTGCTCGACCTCCTCTCCCGCGGGGAGGACACGCGATGAGCGCGACCGTCTTTGAAAATGTGCGCCTGATTGACCCGGCGAGCGGTCTGGACCGCCCGGGACGCCTGCTGGTGCGCGATGGCCTGATCGCGGGCGTGGACCTGCCACAGGCCGAGGGCACGCCAGAGGGCGCGGCCATCGTACGTGGCGACGGACGCATGGTACTGTGCCCCGGGCTGGTGGACATGCGCGTCACCATCGGGGAACCGGGATTCGAATATCGCGAAACCGTGGCCTCGGCGGCACGCGCGGCGGTCGCGGGCGGGATCACGACCATCGCGGTGCTGCCCAACTGCCTCCCCACCATCGACGACCCGGCGCTGGTGCGTCTGTTGCGCACGCGTGGCGAGGAAACCGGCATGATCGGTATCCTGCCCTATGGTGCGCTGACACGCGGGTGCGCTGGCAGCGAAATGGCGGAAATCGGCCTGCTGAACGAAGCCGGTGCGGTGGCCTTTACCGATGGTATCCGCGCGATTGGCGATACGCGCCTGATGCGGCAGTTGCTGACCTATTCCCGCGCATTCGGCGCGATGGTCGTGCAACACCCGGAGGACCCGTCGCTGGCGCGGGGCGGGTGCGCCACCGATGGCGAACTTGCCACGCGCCTTGGCCTGCCGGGCATCCCCCCCGCGGCAGAGGCAATCCTGATCGCACGTGACCTGCGCCTTGCACGCATGACGGGTGGCCGACTGCATTTCGGCCATGTCTCCACCGCGGAAGGACTGGACCTGATCCGGCAGGCAAAGGCGGACGGGCTGCGTGTTACCTGTGACACAGCGCCCCCTTATTTCGACCTGAACGAAACGGTGATCGGTGATTTCCGTACCTATGCCAAGCTTTCGCCCCCCCTGCGGGCGGAGGCCGACCGACGCGCGGTCTGCGCGGCCCTGGCGGATGGCACGATTGACGCCATCGCATCGGACCACGCGCCATGCGATGCGGACGACAAGCGCCAGCCCTTTGCCGTTGCCGCAGCAGGGGGAACCGGCCTTGCCACATTGCTGTCGGTAACGCTGGCGCAGGTGCATGCGGGCAACCTGACGCTGTCTGATGCGCTGGGGCTGCTGACGCATCGCCCTGCCGCCCTGCTGCGCAGCAAGGCGGGGACGCTGGCGACGGGCGCACCTGCCGACCTGTGCCTGTTCGATGCCGAACGCGCATGGAAGGTGGAGGCCGGGGAACTGCCCGGCAAGGCACAGAACACCCCCTTTGACGGTCGCGCGCTGGAGGGACGGGTGCTGGCGACATGGAAGGCCGGGCGACAGGTCTTTGGCCTGGATGCGTCATGATCTACGGCATTCCATCCTATGACCTCCCGCTCATGGCGGCGGTGGGGTTCCTGTCCTACCTGATCGGCAGCATTCCCTTCGGTCTGGTGCTGACGGCGCTGTCGGGCGGGGGCGACATCCGCAAGATCGGGTCGGGCAATATCGGCGCAACCAATGTCCTGCGCACCGGGAACAAGAAACTGGCGGCGGGGACACTTGCCCTTGACGGGACCAAGGGGGCATTCGCGGTCTTTTGCGCATTCGTGCTGTGCCCGTTCCATACCGAAGCGGCCGAAGCGCTGGCGGCGGCATGCGCCGTGGCGGGCCACTGCTTCCCCGTGTGGCTGAAATTCCGTGGCGGCAAGGGGGTTGCGACGGGCCTGGGCGCGATGATCGCCCTGTCACCTGCCATCGGTCTGTGCTGCTGCGCCATGTGGCTGATCTTCGCACGGGCGACGCGCATCTCCTCCGCCGGGGCGCTGGTGGCATTCGCGACCCTGCCGCTTGTCATGATCTGGCCAGGGCACGTGCCTTTCTCTTCCCCGCTCTATCTGGCGGGCGTGCTGATCGCTGCACTGATCATTGCACGGCACCATACCAACATCACCCGCATCTTTCGCGGGACCGAACCCCGGATCGGGCAGGCCCGCACGACAGGCCGGGACGGCACATGACCACGCCGGACCATGCCCGCGTGGCCGCCTGCCTGCGGCTTGCACGGACACGGGGCATCGGTCCGGTTTCCTACCATCGCCTGATCCGCAAATATGGCGATGCGGGCGCAGCACTCGACATGCTGCTTCGCGGGCCGGAGGCGGGGCACGTACCGCCCTTGGGCGAGATCGCGCGCGAAATGGACCGCACGGCGGCCATTGGCGGACATATCCTCATTCATGGCGACGCGGACTATCCCCCCGCCCTTGCGATGGTGGCCGACGCACCGCCCGTCCTGTCGGTCATGGGGGATGTGACGCTGCTGCGGGGGCGTATCGTCGGCGTGGTGGGCGCACGCAATGCCTCCGCCGGGGGGATGCGCATCGCACAGAGCCTTGCGACCATGCTGGCGGCGGCGGGTGTGACCGTCATGTCGGGCCTGGCACGCGGGATCGACGCCGCCGCGCATCGCGGCGCGTTGCCCGCACGGCGCACGGTGGCGGCCATCGCAGGTGGCCTCGACTGCCCCTATCCCCCGGAACATGGCCGCCTGCACGATGAAATCGCCCAACAGGGCGCACTGATTACCGAGGCCCCGCCCGGCACCATGCCCCAGGCGCGGCATTTCCCGCGTCGCAACCGCCTGATCGCGGGAATCAGCCTTGGCTGCGTGGTGATCGAGGCGGCCATGCGTTCAGGCAGCCTCATCACCGCGCGCATGGCGCTCGACTATGACAGGATCGTGTTCGCGGTGCCCGGCTCGCCGCTCGACCCGCGTTGCAACGGCAGCAATGACCTGTTGCGCCAGGGCGCCATATTGACGGAGAATGAACGCGACATCCTGCGTGAACTGCCATCGGGGCCTGTGCCGCCGCCTCTTTTCACACCTGCGCCGGACCCGGTTCCAAGGGGGGTGGAAATGGCGGAAAACATGCCTTCTTCCCCCCGTATGGATAGGCATGGAGCCCATGCGGCGGTGCTGGAGCTACTGTCTTTTGCACCATCGAGTGTTGACGATCTTGTACGGCGCTGCCAGTTCTCGACGGCAACCGTCCTTACGGTACTGTCGGAAATGGAGATGTCGGGCCTGATCGACATCCTTGCGGGGGATATGGTCGTCCTGTCTTCCGCCCCCCCGGCATGACCACGGACAACCGATGGATTGAAACGCGTGATCCGGAGACACAATGACTGACGTCGTGGTGGTCGAATCGCCAGCCAAGGCGAAAACGATCAATAAGTATCTGGGTGACAACTATACCGTTCTCGCCTCCTTCGGGCATGTACGCGACCTTCCCCCAAAGGATGGCAGCGTACGTCCCGACGAAGGTTTCGCCATGATCTGGGAAGCCGATGAACGCGGCGCCAAGCAGATGGCGGCGATCGCACGCGCGCTGCGCGGGGCGCGGCACCTGTATCTGGCGACTGACCCGGATCGTGAGGGGGAAGCCATCTCGTGGCATGTCCGCTCCATGCTGGAGGAGAAGAACCTCCTCAAGGGCGTGGACGTGCAGCGCGTGACCTTTAACGAAATCACAAAAAGCGCCATCCAGACCGCCATGGCGCATCCGCGCGACCTCGATTTTCCGCTGATCGAGGCCTATCTGGCGCGCCGTGCGCTCGACTACCTCGTCGGTTTCACACTGTCGCCGGTGTTGTGGCGCAAACTGCCGGGTTCACGCAGCGCGGGGCGCGTGCAATCCGTCGCCCTGCGCCTGATCTGTGAGCGCGAGGCCGAGATCGAGGTCTTCCGCCCGCGTGAATACTGGTCCATTGCCGCCCTTTTCTCCACGCCGAAAGGGGCGGCCTTCACCGCGCGGCTGACGCACCTTGATGGCGCGAAGCTTGACCAGTTCGACCTGAATGACGAAGCCTCCGCCATGGCCGCCAAGGCCAGGGTCGAGGCTGGAAGCTTCAGCGTCGGTGCGGTGGAACGGCGCAAGGTCAAACGCAACCCGCCCCCGCCCTTCACCACGTCAACCATGCAGCAGGAAGCATCGCGCAAGCTGGGCATGGGCGCGCAGGTCGCGATGCGTACGGCGCAGCAGCTTTACGAAGGCATAGATATCGGCGGCGAGACGGTCGGCCTTATCACCTATATGCGAACCGATGGCGTGCAGATGGCGGGAGAGGCCATCGGCGCGATCCGTTCGCATATCGGCACGACGTTCGGTGCCGAATACGTGCCCGAAAAAGCCCGCGTTTATGCCACCAAGGCCAAGAACGCACAGGAAGCGCATGAAGCCATCCGCCCCACGGACGTGCGCCGCAGCCCCGCGGACATGGCGCGTTACCTGAACGCAGACCAGAAGCGGCTGTATGACCTGATCTGGAAACGCTCCGTCGCCAGCCAGATGCAGTCGGCGGAACTCGACCAGGTGGCGGTTGACCTGCACGATGCGCACGCACGCTGCACCCTGCGCGCCACGGGGTCGATGATCGCATTCGACGGGTTCCTGCGCCTCTATAGCGAAGGGCGCGACGACAGCGCGACCAAGTCCGAGGACGATTCGGACCAGGACCGCATGCTCCCGGCCATGAGCGAGGGCGACGCCCTCAGGCGTGGGGAGGTCACGGCGGACCAGCACTTCACCCAGCCGCCGCCGCGCTATTCCGAGGCCTCGCTGGTGAAGAAGATGGAGGAAATCGGCATTGGCCGTCCCTCCACCTATGCCTCCATCCTGACGGTGCTGCGCGACCGCAACTATGTCCGTCTGGAAAGCCGCCGCTTCATCCCCGAGGATCGCGGACGACTGGTGACGGCATTCCTGACCTCGTTTTTCGAACGTTATGTCGATACGCAGTTCACGGCCGGGCTGGAGGAACAGCTTGACGACATTTCCGGCGGGCGGGCGAACTGGCGCGATGTGATGTCGGCATTCTGGACCGACTTCTCCCACGCCGTGGACCAGACCAAGGACCTCAAGATCTCCGACGTCATCAGCGCGCTGGATGCGGATCTTGCGCCCTATTTCTTCCCCCCGCGTGACGATGGGGGCGACCCGCGCGTCTGCACCGCATGCGGCACCGGGCGGCTGGGGCTGAAACTGGGACGGTATGGCGCGTTCATCGGCTGTTCCAATTACCCCACATGCCAGTACACCCGCCGCCTTGTGGTGGACCCCAAGGAGGCGGAAGACGCGGATTCGCTGAAGGAAGGGATGCGCGTTCTGGGCAATGCGCCGGACGGTGGCCCCGAAGTTACCGTGCGGCGCGGGCCGTGGGGTCTTTATGTGCAGCTTGGCGAACCTGATCCCGAGGACAAGAAGGCCAAGCCCAAGCGCGCGACCATCCCGCGTGGGATCGAGGGGGACAAGATCACGCTGGAACAGGCGGTTGGTCTTCTGTCGCTGCCGCGTATCGTGGGCATGCACCCCGAAACAGGCGAACCGATCGAGGCAGGATTGGGCCGGTTTGGCCCGTATGTGAAGATGGGCGCCGTGTACGGTTCGCTTGACAAGGATGACGACGTCCTGACGGTGGGGCTGAACCGCGCGGTCGATGCGCTGGCGAAAAAGCTGGCCTCCATCCGCACCATTGGTCCGCACCCCAAGGACGGGGAACCGGTCATGGTGCGCAAGGGCCGCTTTGGCCCCTATGCCCAGCACGGGCAGATCGTCGCCACCCTGCCGCGCGGGCAGGACATGAATGACGTCACCATGGACGAGGCGCTGGCCCTGCTGGCGGAAAAGGGCAAGCCCCTGAAGCCCAAGGGCAAGGCCACAAAGGCGAAGACAGCCCCGCGCAAGGCCCGGACGACCAGGGTAAAGGCGGCGGATGCCGACGCCCCCGCCGATGGGGACGCCCCGGCGAAACCCGCCCGCAAGACCACCGCGAAAAAGGCCACAACCACGAAGAAGGCAGCCCCGAAGAAAGCGGCGACCCCGCGTACCCGCAAGGCCACGACCGCCAAGGCCACACCGGACAAGGCCGACTGACGATGCGTCAGCCGCGCCCGTCCGACACGGCGCCGGACGGGCCAGCCGCCCCCATGACCGACCAGCCGGTGCCTGGCAGCCAGGGACGGAATAGTCAGGGACGGATGCCCGACCGCGAGAGCATGAGGCAGTTCATCGCCGGTGCGACCGGTCGCGTGGGCAAGCGTGAAATCGCACGCGCCTTCGGCCTCGGGCCAGAGCATAAGGCCGCGATCCGTGACATGCTGCGTGATCTGGCACTTGAGGGGACGGTCGTGCCGGCCGGGGCAAAACGCTTCCGTGTGTCCGACCGCCTGCCGGAATCGGCGGTGGTGCAGGTCACGGGCACGGACCCCGATGGCGACCCCATCGCCCGTCCCGTGGCATGGGCACATGAAGGGGCCGCGCCCGTCATTTTCATGCATGCCGAACTTCGTGGCCGTCCCGCGCTGGCGCCGGGACAACGCGTGGTCGCACGGCTGAAGAAGATCGGGCCGGGAAAGTATGAGGGGCGGACACTGCGCCGCCTGGATGATGCGCCGGCACAGGTTGTGGGGCTGTATCGGGCAACGCCGCCCGATGATCCCGACACCGCACGCACGCCCCTGCGGTACCGCGAGGCCGGCCGCCTGATCCCCGCCGACCGCCGCGCCCGCGCGCAATGGAGCATCCCGGCCGGCGAGGCCATGGACACCCCCGATAACGAGATCGTCGTGGCGACCCCCCTGCCACAATCCGGCCCCGGCCTGCATCCGGCCCGCATCATCGAACGGATCGGCCCAGCCGACAGCGCACGCACCATCAGCCTGATGTGTGCCTGCGCCCACGACATCCCCCACACCTTCCCCGCCACATGCACGCACGAAGCCGACGCCGCGCGCGCCGTGCCGGTCACGGGGCGTACCGACCTGCGCGATGTGCCGCTTGTCACCATCGACGGGGCGGATGCACGCGATTTTGATGATGCGATCTATGCCGAGCCTGAGGGTACGGGATTCCGCCTGATCGTCGCGATTGCCGATGTGGCATGGTATGTCCGGCCCGGCAGCGCGCTGGATCAGGAGGCCCGGCGGCGCGGCAATTCCGTCTATTTCCCCGACCGCGTCATTCCCATGTTGCCAGAAGCCCTGTCGAATGGCTGGTGCTCCCTGCGACCGGGGGAGGACCGGGGCTGCCTGTTCGTGGAGCTTCATGTCGATGCCGGGGGCACAACCACGGCGCAGCGCTTTGGCCGGGGCCTAATGCGCAGTGCCGCGCGCCTGACCTATGAACAGGCCCAGGCCGAATCCGAAGGCCATGGCGACAGCATGACAGCAGCCCTGCCCGAAGGGATGGTCGGTTGCCTGTTCGCGGCATGGCGGGTTCTGGCCGCCGCCCGCGCACGACGCGGCACGCTTGACCTCGACCTTGCCGAACGCAGGGTCGTGCTGGATTCCCTGGGCCAGGTGGAGACGATTGGCCCGCGCCTACGCCTCGACAGTCATCGCGTGGTGGAAGAATTCATGATTGCGGCCAATGTCGCCGCCGCGCGGGAACTGGAAAACCGTCATTATCCATGCCTTTATCGCATTCATGCCCCTCCCACGCCCGAAAAGCTCGAATCCCTGCGCGCGGCTCTCGCCACGCTCGACATACGTCTGCCTGCGGCTGGCATGATCGGGGCATCCGACCTTGAGGGCGTGTTGCGTGCCGCGCAGGGACAGCCTTATGCGCCACTGGTCAATGAACTGATCCTGCGCGCGCAGAACCAGGCGGAATACAGTCCCGACCCGGTCGGACATTTCGGCCTGACGCTGACGTCGTATGCCCATTTCACCAGCCCGATCCGCCGCTATGCCGACCTGGTCACGCATCGTGCGCTGATTGATGCAACCGGGCTGGAACGTGGCGGCCCCGACCATGGGCGCACGGCGCTGGGCCAACTGGAGGAGATCGGGAAGGCGGTCACATCCACCGAACGCCGCGCCGCCGCCGCCGAACGCGACGCCATCGAACGCTATGCCGCGTCATGGCTGTCGGGACGGGTGGGCACGGTCATGGCGGGACGGGTCACCGGGCTGTCGCGCTTTGGCGTGTTCGTGACGCTGGATTCCACCGGCACGACGGGCCTGCTGCCGCATGGGGCGCTGCCGGTTGACCAGTGGCACCATGATGAGATCACGCAGACACTTTCAGGACGCCATGGCGGGATCACCTTCCGGCTGGGACAGGAAATCGCGCTGCGTCTGGATGAGGCGTCGCCCCTGACCGGGGCGCTGGTGTTCGCGATGCCTGATACGGTCGCGGGACAGGACATGGCGCCGCCACGCACACGCAGGCGACGCGGATGAAACGCCGTTCGCTGTTGCCCCCCCTCCTGCCGCCCCTATGCGCGATGGTGTCCGTCACGATCCTGCGCACGCCGCCATCATCACCGTCATCGCCCACGCGGGAGGGAATGCCGCGTGGGCTGCGCATGATCCTGCAGGTGCCGCGCGATACGTTCCTGATGATCCTTGTCGTTGCCCGCCTGACGGGTGCGGCCTATGCCGATGACGCTCTGGTTTCCCCCGCGCCTGATCCCCCACCCCACCCCACACCCGTGCAGGCCAGCGACGCCAGCCCGACGCAGGACCATTTCGATCCGACTCTGACCTCTTCCGTGCTGCGCGCCAGCCTGTCCTTCCTGCTGCCCCGCACGCTCGACATCCATACCGTGCGTGATTTTGGCCTGTGGGGCCTGAATGGGCTGAGCGCGATCGACCCGTCGCTGACGGTGGAGGAACAGCATGACATGCTGCACCTGTCGGTGGCGCAGCATACGGTCCTTGCGCTGGCGACTCCCGCTGCGGACGACCTTGCGGGCTGGACCGACGCGATCACCCGGATGATGGAAACCGCGTGGGAACGTTCCGCCGACATGCGCGCCACCGGACAGGATGGCATGTTGCAGGGGTTCTTTGACGAACTGTTCAACCATCTTGACCCCTATTCACGCTATGTCGCGCCGGACGCGGCGGTTTCGGACCGTGGCATCCGCACCGGCGGCACCGCCAGTGCGGGCCTGACGCTGGGTCTGGACCATCACGCCATCATCATCACGGCGGTCAATGCAAACGGCCCGTCATGGCCGACCGCGCTTTCGGCGGGGCAGGTCATCTATGCCGTCAATGGCCGTTCAACACAGGATCGCACGGTGGAGGCGGTTTCAACATGGCTGCAGGGACCACCGGGCAGCCTTGTGCGCCTGCTGGTGGGGGCGCCGGGACGACGCCGCACCACGGTTTCGGTGCGGCGGGAATCCGTCCCCCCGGAAACCGTCTTCGCCTATACCAGCGGTCATCACGTTGTCCTGCACATCACAGCATTTTCCGCCAACACCGCCGAGGAGATGAGCCAGTACCTCGACGAGGCGATGAATATCGCGCATCTGAGTGGCCTTATCCTCGACCTGCGCGGCAATCGCGGCGGCGTGCTGCAACAGGCGGTGACGACATCCGCGCTGATGCTCGATCACGGGGTGGCGGCGATCACGCAGGGGCGCGACCCACAGGCAAACCATGTCTGGGCGGTGCAGGGCGGCGACATGACCAATGGCCTGCCGATCGTCATCCTGGTTGATGGCCGTACCGCCAGTGCGGCCGAAATCCTTGCCGCCGCGCTGGCGGACCAGAAACGCGCGGTGGTCGTTGGCAGTGCAACACTGGGCAAGGGGCTGGTACAGACGATCGGGCAGATGCCCAATGGCGCGGAACTGTTCGTGACGTGGAGTCGCGTCCTCGCCCCGCTGGGCTGGCCGCTACAGGGGCTTGGCGTCATGCCGCAGATCTGCTCCAGCCTCGGTGAAGCCAACCTTGAACGCCAGCTTCAGGACCTTGCCGCAGGCAATGCCGAAAGTGCCACATGGGTGCGTGCCTCGCGCCTTGCGCGTTATCCGCTGGAAGTGTCACGCACGCTTGCGATCCGCAAATCCTGCCCGGCTGCGATCGGGACGGATAATGATCTTGATGCCGCGCATTCACTTCTGGATAACCCGGAGGAATATCGCGCGGCGCTGGCGACCATTCCCGATGATCCTGCCGCGCCGCCTGCCCACGCGGAGTAGGGGCCACAATATATTGTGTTATTCCTGCATGCCTCCCTTTGTATTTATGCAAAACTGGAACAGTCATGATGGATGAGGAACCCCGGCTGAAGACCTCGATATGGGTCAGCGCGGTCCTGCGGCAGGCCAATCTGGCGGGGAATCCCGCCGTTGTGCTTCATCGTGGCGATGCGGATGCCGGTGGCGTGATGGTGGTGTTGCGCGACCGTCACGACGCGATGTCGGTACTGGCCCAGACACGTGCCCCCGATGGACGGCGGGCATGGTTCCGGGCTACAGGAAAGGCGGCCGTGGATCAGGCCGCCGTGGATACGTATGTTGAACGGCAGATGAAACGCGATCCCGATCTGTGGGTTGTGGAATTCGAGACGCCTGATCTGGCGCCACCATTTGAAGCAAGGCTGATATGAAGCGCGTGATCTTGCAAAGGTAAAAAGCGTCATTTGACACGCTGTCATGTGTGACATCTCGCACACAGTTGAAAATGACAGTGGGTCATGCCGCCGAAAGCGGCAGTATGGTCACCGCTTATGGATTGTCAGGGTGCGCATCTTTCCGCAAAAGAATGCACAGACTGACCGCCCAGAGGAACATGGCACGTTCACCCGACCGGGCAACATGTTGGAAATGGCCCGTCGAAGGGAGAAGAAGAGTATGAATCTGCGGTACGGACTGCTTGCAGGGTCTTTATTGGCTGGCTCGGTTACCCTGGGCTCCGTGCTTGTATCGGTTCCGGCATTCGCCCAGCCCGTTCAGGGCCTGTATATGGCGGGCGAAGGCGGTGCCAGCCTGCCGCAGGGACAGGTCGTGCGTCATTCAGACGCACGTGACAAGTACAGCCCAGGCGCGGTCGGAATTGGCAGTATCGGCTATGGTCTGGGCAATGGCTTTCGTGTCGAGCTTGAGGGCCATTTCCGCCATAACAACCTTGAATCCCTCGGCTCGACGGGTGGGAAATACAATGCCCACACAAATGGCCGCCAGGAAGAATCCGGCCTGATGGCCAATGCGCTGTTCGACCTCGACATCGGCAAGAGCTGGCTGTTCCCCTATTTTGGCGCGGGCATCGGCTATGGCTGGCAGAACATGAACGCGCTCATTACCGGCAATTACCAGGGGCAGGCCTATAGCCAGCATGTCGGCGGCACCTATGGCAACTTTGCCTATCAGGGGATATTCGGCCTTGCCTTCCCGATTCCATGGGCGGTTGGGCTGTCGGCGACGGCGGAATACCGGTTCTGGACCATGCTGGGGCCGCAATCGCACCATTCCGTCATTTCCGGCCCTGCTACGGCGGCGCTGAATTCCGATTACGGGTTCCGCAACGGCAACCGCGATACGCGCACGGACTTCAACCACTCCCTGATGCTGGGGCTGCGTTACGAGTTCAATCCCGCCCCGCCGCCACCACCGCCCGTCAGCGCACCCGCCGCGCCCGCACCGGTGGAAAACCGCACCTATCTGATTTTCTTCGACTGGGACAAAAGCACGTTGACCGAGCGTGCGCGCGCCATCGTCGCCGTTGCGGCGCAGGCATCCACCAGCACCCAGACCACCCGGATCGAGGTCAACGGCTATACCGATACCTCCGCCAGCCATCCGGGTCCGCAGGGCGAACATTACAATCAGGAACTTTCCCTGCGGCGCGCCCAGACCATCAAGGCGGAACTGGTACGTGACGGCGTGCCCGGCCCGTCCATCGACATCCATGGCTTTGGAGAGGCCAATCCCCTTGTCCCCACCGGCCCGAACACGCGCGAGGCGCAGAACCGCCGCGTGGAAATCATCCTGCATTGAGGCCTGCCCGGTTACGGCCCGATTTCCACCGACAGGACAACCGGACATGAAAAAAGGCGGCCCCATTACGGGAGCCGCCTTTTTTCATGTCCGTATCTGAAATCATGAAGATCTTTTCAGGAGCGCCCCCCTGAAAAAATCTTCACAGGAAAATTCATGATCCCGGCATGTTATGTTTTTTCAAAGCCCCCTTCAGACCAGGCCATTGAACAGCGAGGTCGAAAGGTAACGCTCTGCAAAAGATGGGGCGATGGTGACGATTGTCTTGCCTTCGTTTTCTGGCAACCGCGCAAGCTGCATGGCCGCATGCAGCGCCGCCCCCGAAGAAATCCCCACCGGGACACCATCAAGGCGCGCACAACGCCGGGCAGCGGCGATCGATTCCCGTTCTGATACCGTCAGGATACCATCAAGGCTGTGAAGATCGAGCGTATGGGGACAAAAGCCGGGCCCAATTCCCTGAATGCCATGCGGGCCGGGTTCATCACCATTCAGGACGGCGCTTTCGACCGGTTCGACGCCAAAGACCTGCAATCCCTTCTTGCGGGATTTCAGCCCATGGGCAATGCCGCTTGCGGTGCCGCCCGTGCCGACGCCGGCTACGACGATATCCACCTCACCGCGCGTATCAACCCAGATTTCCTCTGCCGTGGTGGCCGCGTGGATGGCGGGATTGGCCGGATTGTCGAACTGACGCGGCATCCATGCGCCCGGCGTGTTCTTCAAGATCGCCTCAGCCCGGGCAATCGCACCCGCCATGCCAAGGCGCGCAGGGGTCAGTTCCAGTTGCGCATCCAAAAGACGCAGCATCTTGCGCCGTTCGACCGAGGCCCCTTCGGGCATGGTGACAATCAGGCGATATCCCCGCGCCGCCGCGACAAACGCCAACGAAATGCCGGTATTGCCCGATGTCGGTTCCACCAGGATGGTCTTGCCCGGTGTGATTTCACCACGCCGTTCGGCATCCATCACCATCGCCGCGCCAATCCTGTCCTTGACCGAACCAAGGGGATTGAAAAACTCCAGCTTCATCAGAAGGCGGCTTTTCAATTCGTCCTCCCGCATCAGATGGGGCAGTTCCACCAGCGGCGTCCCGCCGACCGTCTCGGTAATCGACCCGTAAACCCTGCCACGCGGCTGGGCAAAGCCGAATGTCATATCCTGCTCGGTCGAATCATTCATATGTCGGGACTCCTGTTGGTCGGATCATCATACAGATCGTGTTCCCTCACATAATCCACTGTCACGATGAACAGAAGCGTGGATCATCCGGGCAATTGCTGATAAATTCACGACAGGCAACTTTGTTTCACAAACAGGACCGTACGATATGCTTCTTCGGTGTGACAGGACCATGATCGCGATACTGATCATGCTTGACGTGGCATTTCATGCGGGGCGCAATGGAACCGTCAGTGCGGCGGACATTGCCGATCGCGCGAATCTGGCGCGCCGTGGGATCGAACCCCTGCTGCAGACGCTGTCACGCTCCGGACTGTTGGAAAGCATCCGTGGCCCGCGTGGGGGCTATCGCCTTGGCCGTCCGCGCCGCGACATCCTGCTGTCCGATATTCTGGAGGTTGTGACGGCGGACGAATCCACCGATGGCGGCCCGACAGGCCAGCTTTTTGAAAAAGTGATCGAACCGTGCTGGAAAGAGCTGGACGACACGGTCGAAAAACGATGTCGCAAGCTGACGCTCGATGACCTTGTGAAACGGGCTGAACATAGCGGCATGCGCCGCCCCCTGCCCGAACCCATTACATTTTCCATCTGAGGGGCCACCTTACAGGCAGGCCCGACGCGATCGCGCCATTACGATGGCACATGTCCCGTCGCCTTTGTAAATATGGACGACATCAGCGGCTTCTGACGGGTTTCGGACGCGTATCCGAATAATTTTCCCCACGACAGGGGCACGCATCCGCAGCAGGCCGCCACGGATGCATGGGATCATGCAGGGACCATGACCCCGGTTATTTTGCCGCGGTGCCGACACCCGGCGCTTCGACATGGGCCGTGATGTTCAGCGTATCGCGCGGTTCCTTTTCCCCACGGATCAGTTGCACACGGAACGTGTCATTGCCGGCATAGGCAGTGTTCGCCGTATATGTCACATAAGTGTGATCGTTATAGTTGTAGATGAAGGCCTTGCCATGTTCCGGCGCGGGCGACACCCCAAAGGATGCATAGGCATGGCCGTCAGGCTTGCGCACCTCAACCGCGCAATATCCGTCGTCGCTGCGCACCTGCATCGTGGTGGCCTGCGTATCCTTGCCGGTCGATGCCAGCGGGTCCGTATGGCACAGGCCCGACACCTTCATGTAATTGTAGGGGTTGGGGGGGCCGCCGAGATTCACAGCCGGTTTGTTCATACATCCGGCGAGCAGAACGCCCGTCGTCATCATCATTGCAGACAGTCGCAGTCGCACTCGATCAGCTCCGCTCTCTAGTAATCGCATCCATCCGGCATGCCCGTCCGGCCCGAACGCACCCGGCGCGGGACACATGGAGGACAGACTGCCACCGCCCCGCTCTAGAGCAACATGGCCGCAGGTGAAAGACCTATCCTTGATCCACACGAGTCGGTGACTATGACGGCAGGGTATGCACTTTTTTTGTCCGGGGGCATCTCCCCTCCCTTTTGGCCGATATCCGATTAGGGTATAGAGCCTGTCAGCATTTCATTTTTGCCGGTTCATGTGGGGGTCCACGGATCCGGCGACACTCACGCCGCAAGATCTGGAGAACCGTCCTGATGTCTTTGTCCTTTTGGCGCGCCGCGGCCGCTGGCCTCGCTCTTGCCGGCCTTGTCAACTCTGGCCATGCGCTGGCCGCCGGTCCGTGCTCCCCTTCCCCCGCGCACGAGGCATTCGATGTGCAGGGGCTCAAGAGTGAACTGATGGTCACTGCCCTGTCATGTGGCGCACAGGACAAGTACAACAGCTTCGTCACCAAATTCCGCCCCAAGCTGGCGGGCGAGGAAAAGGTCCTGACGGCCTATTTCCGCACCACCTATGGCCGCAGCGCACAGCGCCAGCATGACGATTACATCACGCAGCTTGCAAACGTGCAGTCCGAGCGCGGTCTGAAATCCGGCACCGCCTTCTGCCAGCAGCGCATGTCGATGTTTGACGAGGTGCAGGTCCTCGAAAGTGCTGCCGACCTGTCGAACTATGCACAGGCCAAGGACATCTTGCAGCCCGCGTCCTACCTGACCTGCACGGCGCCCAACCATCCCGCGCCCGCAGCCACGCGCTCCAGCACACGTTCCACACGCCGCACGGTCCGAAGCTGATACGGGCACGCCCGGCAGCCATGGTGTAAACAAGGAAAAAGGCCGGTCCATGTGTCCGGCCTTTTTTGCGTGCATCCCCCCACGCATCGGGCATTATGGCCGCGTGCAGGTGTCTATGTCTTGACATCACACGGTCTGAAAGCACAAAGAACAGTTCATGAACGACGATCTTTTCTCCAAGCCCGCCGCCCAACGCCGGACACAGGCACGCAAATCCCGCGCCCCTGCTGACGCCCCACGGGCCGGGAGCGAAGATTACGACGCCAGTGCGATCGAGGTGCTGGAGGGGCTTGAACCCGTGCGTCGGCGTCCTGGCATGTATATCGGCGGCACGGATGAAACCGCCTATCATCACCTGGCGTCCGAAATCCTTGATAACGCGATGGACGAAGCCGTGGCGGGCCATGCCTCTGTCATCGACGTGTCGCTGGAGGCAGGGAACTGGCTGACGATCCGTGATAACGGGCGTGGCATCCCGGTTGACCCGCACCCCAAGTTCCCGCAGCGTTCAGCGCTGGAGGTCATCCTGACGACGCTGCATGCGGGGGGCAAGTTCTCGGGCAAGGCCTATGCCACATCCGGTGGCCTGCATGGCGTGGGATCGTCGGTGGTCAACGCCCTGTCCGCCCGGATGGAGGTGGAGATCGCGCGCGACCGGACAGTGTGGCAGCAGGTTTATGAACGCGGCATCCCTCTTGCCCCGATCGAAGAGGTCGGCCCGACGCAGAACAGGCGCGGCACGCAGATCCGCTTTGTCCCCGACCCGCAGATTTTCGGAAAGCTCCATTTCTCGCCCCTGCGCCTGTACCGCCTGTGCCGGTCCAAGGCATTCCTGTTCCGGGGCGTCACCATCCGCTGGTCATGCGATCCGGCCCTGATAAAGGGCACGGACGTCCCGGCGGAATCCGTCCTGCATTTTCCCGGGGGCCTGGCCGACAGCCTGCGTGACGAACTGGGCAATACCGCGCTGCTGACCGACATCTGGGCCGGGGATGCGGACCTGCCGACGGCCGTGGATGGCGAAAGCACCGGACGCATGGAATGGGCCATCGCGTTTGTCGAACGCGGGACGACAGGGCTTTCGTCATACTGCAACACCATCCCGACCCCCAATGGCGGCACACATGAAACCGGCTTTCGCACCGCATTGACCAAGGGGCTGCGCAACTGGGGCGAACAGCGATCCAACAAGCGCGCGGCCACGATCAATGCCGATGACATCATGGGCCTTATCTCTGCCAAGCTGTCGGTCTTTATCCGCGACCCGCAATTCCAGGGCCAGACCAAGGAAAAGCTGACCAGCGGGGAAGCAAGCCGCCTGGTGGAAACGGCGCTGCGCGACCGGTTCGACCACTGGCTGGCGGGCAACCCGCCACAGGCGGATAACCTGCTTGCGGTCGTGATCGAACGCGCCGAAGAACGCCTGCGCCGCAAGGAAATGAAGGACACCCCGCGCAAGAGTGCGACACGCCGCCTGCGCCTGCCGGGGAAGCTTACGGACTGCACCCGTGAAAATGCCGCCGAGACGGAAATCTTCCTTGTGGAGGGGGACTCGGCCGGTGGGTCGGCCAAACAGGCCCGTAATCGCGAGACACAGGCCGTCCTGCCCCTGCGTGGCAAGATCCTGAACGTCGCCAGCGCCTCGGCAGAGAAATTGCGCGCGAACCAGGAACTGCGCGACCTTGTGGAGGCACTTGGCTGTGGCATTGGCGAACATTTCGACGCCAGCCGCCTGCGCTATGGCCGTATCATCATCATGACCGACGCCGACGTGGATGGCGCGCATATCGCGTCACTGCTGATGACGTTCTTCTATCGTGAACTGCCGGCGCTGATCCGTGGCGGGCATCTCTACCTTGCACAACCGCCGCTCTATCGCCTGACGCAGGGGGGCAAGACCGTCTATGCGATGAACGATGGTGATCGTGAACGCAGGCTGAAGCGCGAGTTCAAGCCCAATGCAAAGGTCGAGGTCTCACGCTTCAAGGGGCTTGGCGAAATGCCACCATCGGACCTGAAGCAGACAACCATGGACCCGAAGCACAGGACGCTGCTGAAGGTCGTCACCCCGATCGAAGACAGCAACCTGACACGCGAACGGGTCGAACACCTGATGGGACGCAAGCCTGAGCTGCGTTTCCAGTTCATTCAGGAACATGCCCGACAGGTGGAAAACCTCGATATCTGAGGGAACAGCCCACCTTCTATTCCCATGCCAAATGGAAGGCAGTCTGGGGAAACTGTTTGCACGAAAACTGAAAAGGACGCCCCACCGATACTATGGTGGTGGCGTCCTTTTTCTTTCTGGACTGTTTGAAAACGCCCCATTGGGAGGACAGGGCGAAAGTCCTTACGCGCGGCCATCCCCAAAAAAGCAACGCCTCTGGACACTTTCCAAGACCAGATTTTTCAAAAACATTCTTTGTTTTTATTGCGTTACCGACATCTCTTTTCCGGGCCGCTCCCACCTGTGCTCAGGGAAAGGCGGGGCAATCCCGCCCAGCCCTAGCCGGCCGCAGTCTGCGCCACGGGGGCCATACTGTCGGATGCAACGACCGGGGCGGGTTGCACAAGGCTGCTGACCGTGGGGTTGAACACCCGCAGGAAAGTACCCGGATGGATACCCATCCATAACGTCACCACCGCCAGGGGCACCAGCACCGCAAGTTCGGGGCCAGTCAGGTCCCGCAGGAGGGCGACCATGCCCCCTGCCCCCTGCCCGAACATCACGCGGCGATACAGAACCAGCATATAGACCGCCCCGAGGATCATGCTCGACCCGCCAAGGAACGCCAGCCAGAAGGACACATGGATCGCACCGACCATCACCAGCAGTTCGCCCACGAACGCCCCTGTACCCGGCAGGCCGATATTGGCCATCACGAACAACATCGTCAGCGTCGCCAGCACAGGCATTTTGTGCGCGACCCCGGCAAAGGCCGAAATCTCACGTGTTTCCGCACGCCATGACACGGCAGAGACACAAAAGAACAGTGCCGCGATCACGATACCATGGGACAGCATCTGGAAGATCGCGCCGTCGATTCCCTCTGGCGTCAGGGTGAACAGCCCGATCGCGATCACCCCCATATGGGAAAAGGAGGAATAGGCGATCACCCGTTTCATGTCCGTCTGCGCCAGCGCGATGATCGCGGCATAAATAACGGCCACAACGCCCAGCGTCAGGATATAGGGCGCAAACACCCGCGCCGCATCCGGGAACATCAGCACGCCAAAGCGCAGCAGGCCATAGGCCCCGGCCTTTGACAGTACGCCCGACAACATGACCGAGGCAGGGGTCGGGGCCTCGGTATAGGCATCGGGCAGCCATGCATGCAGCGGAAACAGCGGCAGCTTCACCCCAAATGCCAGGATGAACCCCGCCAGCAACCAGCCCTGCATCGCGTGGGAGAAGGAGGCATGCTGCAAGGCCGGGATATCGGTGGTGCCCGCCACGTTCCACATCACCAGCAGCGCGATCAGCATGAACAGCGACCCACCGAACGTGAACAGGAAGAACTGCAACGAAGCCCAGACACGTTTCGGCCCACCCCAGATCCCGATCATCAGGCTGCCGGGCAGGAGCGTCGCTTCATAGAAAACATAGAACAGCACGAGGTCCTGCGCGGAAAACAGGCCAATCAGCGTGGTTTCCAGCAGCAGCATCGCCACCATGTAATCACGCACCCGCGTATTCACCAATTTCCATCCGCCAATAATCGCAAGCGGGGTCAGGAAGGTAGAAAGCAGCACGAACATCAGGCTGATGCCGTCCACACCAGCATGGTACGACACGCCAAAGGCGGACGCCCATGTCGCACGCTGCTCGAACTGCAACCCGATATGGGTGGGATCGAACTGCACCCACATGACCACGGACAGGACGAACACGATCGCACTGGTCCACAGCGCCACCCACCGCGCAGAGGTCTCGACCGCTTCGGTCGTACCTCGCGTCAGCATGATGGCCAGAACGCCCCCTAGGGGCAGATATGTGACGAGGGAAAGCAGGATCGGGTGCACGTCAGTCTCATCGCCATGGAAAGATGGACCGAACTTAGGGACATTACGGAAATGAAATCCAGCCGCCTGCCGCTCACGTTCTGCCGAGCAGGTGGCCCCAGCCCCCCTGCACCCCCTTCTTACGCATCATGATGACAGCATGCGCAGCAACCTCAGCGACGGCCGAACATCCGCTCCAGATCGCCTTTTTCCAGCTTCAGCCACGTGGGCCGACCATGTGAACAGGTCCCGGCGCGCGGGGTTCGTTCCATGTCACGCAGCAGGGCGTTCATTTCCTCGTGTGTAAGGCGTCGGCCCGCCCGCACACTGCCATGACAGGCCATGCGTGCGATGATCGCATCCAGCCGCCCATCGACCGCCTGGGCCTGCGCCGGGGCCAGAAGTTCATCCTCCGCCAGTTCTTCTGCCAGGTCACGCAGCATCGCGGCCGCATCCCCCCCACCCAGCAGGGCTGGCACGGTGCGCACCATGACCGCATCGCCACCAAAGGCATCAATTTCGAGTCCGAGGGCTGACAGCGTATCGGCAAAGGACATCAGCAGGTCGGCCTGCCCCCTGGGCATGTTCACCACCTCGGGCAGTAGCAGGCGCTGCGCACGGATCTCACCGCCCAGATACTGCGCACGCAAGCGTTCGTGCGTCAGGCGTTCATGGGCCGCATGCTGATCCACCAGAACAAGTTCCCCCCGCGCGGTTTCCGCAAGGATATAGGTGCCCAGAACCTGCGCCACGGCAGCGCCAAGGGGGAAATCAGCCGCGGGTTCGGGATTAGGCGCAGGGGAGGACACAGCCCCTTGCACCGCGGGGATATCCGCCTCTGACCATCTGACCACCTGGCGCGCGCCCGGTGCGATATCCATCAGCGGCAGGCGGCGTTCGGCGACGCCTTCGGCCATCGGCGGTCCATCATCCCCATCCGGCGGAAATGGCGACATCTGCACCGGCGATACCGGCGGGGCTGATGCTGGTTCAGGTGGATACCAGATGCGCGCCCCACCTGCGGGCCGCGACTGTAACAGGCCGGGCCGCACGCCAGCGACGCCCGCACCGATTCCCAATGCCCGGCCCAGCGCACCAATCACCAGCGCACGCACGGCCGCCGCATCGGCGTAACGCAGTTCGGTCTTGGCGGGATGGACATTGACGTCCACCTGCTCTGGCGGGATCTGCAATGACAGGGCCACGACCGCGTGGCGGCCATGTTCCATGACGTTGCGATACGCCACACGCACCGCCGTACGCAGCACCGGGTCCACCACCGGACGCCCGTTCACCAGCAGCAGTTGCCCATTGGCCGTCGCACGATGCACCGAAGGCGCACAGATATAGCCCGACAGGCGCAGATCCCCGCGCTCCGCCTCCACCGGGATCAGGCCATCGGCCTGCCCGGCATCCAGGATGGCCGCAGCCCGCGCCGCCATGTCCTGCGCCGGAAGGTCAAGGACGACACGTTGATCGAACTGCAGGCGGAAGGCCACATGCGGGGCCGACAGGGCAAGGCGGCGGACGGTGTTTTCCGCATGGCCCGACTCCACCCGCGCACTCTTGAGGAACTTGCGTCGCGCGGGGGTTGCAAAAAACAGGTCTTCCACCACGACACAGGTGCCCACCACCCCGGCACAGGGACGCGGTTCGTCGACCCGGCCCCCTTCGACGCGGATGGACCATGCGGTGGGCGCCCCCCGCGTGCGTGAGGTCACGTTAAGACGTGCCGCAGCCCCGATCGACGGCAGCGCCTCCCCACGGAAACCAAGGGTCGCGATCCGCACCAGCGTCTCGTCCGACAGCTTTGACGTGCAATGACGCTCCACCGCAAGGCGCAGGTCATCGGGCGTCATGCCGCAGCCATCGTCGATCACCTCGATACGTTCAATGCCACCATGCAGCAATGCGACCGAAATCCGCTGCGCCCCGGAATCGAGCGCATTTTCCACCAGTTCCTTGAGTGCCGCCGCCGGTCGTTCAATGACCTCGCCCGCCGCAATGCGGTTGACGACCTGTTCGGACAGGCGACGGATCACGGGACGGTCCGCGATGGGGGGATGTTCTGTCATAGGTGGCATCATGGACGCCCCACCCCCACACCGCCAGCATGCGCAGCAAGGGTGCAGGGGCGCGGACGCACCTTCGTATCAGGGAAAATCAGGACCTGCCATCATGACGGCAGGTTACTTCTTGGGCGCGGCGGATACCGTCGGGGTCGCACCCTGCGTCAGGTTGCGGCCCAGAGCCGAATCCTCGCGCAGGCGGGCATTTTCGGCCTTGGCGTTGACAACGTTCCCTGCGCCACCCCCATGCCAGAACATCAGGTGATCGACAAAGCTCGTGCCCGCCTTGCCCAGTTCCCCCTTGTCCGGGGCGTTGGAGGCCTCGTTCGCCTCCCCCACCAGCGCGGTCTGTCCGGGGCTGTTATCACCATACGTGCCCTGCAGGGCGACGTTGGGCGACAGGGTTTCCAGCGCCTGCATGCGCGGGTTGGATTCCTGCGCGCGCTGGACCGCGGCACTGCTTGGCGCGCCAAGCTCGTCCGAGGGCGGCATCGACAGCGGCGTGCGCGTGGTTACGGTATATTCGTCGGGCATGCTGCGTTCGAGGCCAAACGCGCGTGAGACGTCCCCACCCGAACAGCCGGTCAGGGAAAGACCACCTGTCGTGACCAGCGCAAGAGTGAGGGTTCGAAAAGCCGTGGATGCCATGATTCGCCTATTACCGCCCATGCAACAGTTAGACAAGCACCGCTTTGACATTCTGTCCTATCCCCTGTCGCGATCGAGAAGATTATCAATAATCAGGATGGCCACGCCACAATCTATCGCCGCATCGGCAAGGTTGAACACCGGCCATGACCACCCGTACGCATGCAGGTGTACAAAATCCACCACGGCCCCGAACTGCAGCCGGTCTATGACATTGCCCACGGCCCCGCCCATGATCGCACCCAGCGCGCCCGCCACCCACGGGCGCGGCGTACGCGACGCCCACAGCCCCAGGAGCACGACAATAAACAGCGCCACGACCGAAAAGATGACCCGACCGGCACTGCCTGCACCGCCCAACATCCCGAAGGTGATGGCATGGTTCCAGACCATGGTGAAATTCAGCCCCGGCAACAGGGCGACACTCTGCCGTCCCGGCAGATCATAACCGTGCAGCATCCAGTGCTTCGTGGCCTGGTCCAGGGCAAGGACCAGACAGAAGAACAGGACCGTCCAGCCCATTTTGCTGGCCCTGCGCCGACGTCGCGGCGTGGGTTCCAACATGCCAGATCCTGACATGACGGACGAACTCACGCCCGGCCCTGCACCACATCGGCACATCGCAGGCACAGTTGCGGATGGGCGGGCACGGTGCCCACCTCCTCCAGCACCTTCCAGCAGCGCGCGCATTTATGCCCCGTCGCCGCACGGATGACCGGGCCGCCATGCGGCGCGCCCTGCGCATCGCCGGATGTGTCGAGATAGATCGACGCGCTGCCCGCCTCGATACTTATGTCAACCTGTGACACGATCGCGAGTTCGCACCAGTCCACATCGCCAAAGGCCGTGGCCTCATCCTCTGACAGGGGCAGCGTCACTGCGGCCTGCAGGGAAGATCCGACAACCCCGTCACGACGCGCGGCCTCGATCTCGGTCGTGATGATGCGCCGCACCCCGCGCAGCGTGGCCCAGCGATCCTCCAGCGCGGGCTGGTGCCATTGCGCCGGAATGTCGGGAAAGGGCTGGAGATGGATACTCTGCGTCGTGCCCGGCCGCGCCAGCCATGCTTCCTCTGCCGTAAAGACCAGCACCGGGGCCAGCCACGCGCACAGACAGCGATGCAGGTGATCCAGAACCGTGCGCGCGGCGCGGCGCTTCAGGCTGCTGGCCGCATCGCAATAGATCGTATCCTTGCGCACGTCGAAATAGAACGCCGAAAGGTCGGCGGCGCAGAAACCATGCAGCGCGGGATAGACCCCCACCCATTCATGCGTCTCCACCGCGCGCGCCACCAGCCCGCCCAGTTCGCCCAGACGGTGCAGCACCCAGCGTTCGAGTTCGGGCAGGTCGTCATAAGCGACGCGCTCGTCCTCGGCAAAGCCATCCAGCGCACCAAGCAGCCAGCGCAGCGTATTGCGCAGGCGGCGATAAAGCTCGCCCTGCTGTTTGAGGATATCCTTGCCGATGCGCAGGTCTTCGTTGGTGTCGGAATTCATGACCCACAGGCGCAGAATATCCGCGCCAAGCGAATCATTGACGTCCTGCGGCGCAATGACATTGCCCAGCGACTTGGACATCTTGCGGCCCTGCTCATCAAGGACAAAGCCATTCGTCACCAGCGTGCGGAAGGGCGCGATGCCCTTCGTCCCCACGCTTTCGAGCAGAGAGGACTGGAACCAGCCACGATGCTGGTCCGACCCTTCGAGGTAGACATCCGCAGGAAACGGCATGTCGCCATGGCCCAGCACAAAGGCATGGGTCGATCCGCTTTCGAACCACACATCGACGATATCGAACACCTGTTCGTAATCATCGGGGTTGCGCCCTTCGCCAAGGAAGCGCGACGCGGGCGAGGCATACCACGCGTCCGCGCCCTCGGCCGCGAATGCATCGACCACGCGCTTCATCACGGCGGCATCACGCAGGACCTCGCCCGTGCGCTTCTCCACAAACACGGCGATCGGCACCCCCCAGGCGCGCTGGCGGCTGATGCACCAGTCGGGACGCCCTTCCACCATGGAGGTCAGGCGATTACGCGACTGCGCCGGGACGAACGTCACGTCATCAAGCGCCGCGAGCGCACGCTTGCGCAGCGCCCCTTCGCCATCCATGCGGATGAACCATTGCGGTGTCGCGCGATAGATGATCGGCGCGCGCGAACGCCATGAATGCGGATAGGAATGAACCAGCGTCGCACGCGCCACCAGCCCGGCCGGGGCCTGTCCCTCCTGCGCGGCATGACGCATGACGTCCTCCAGCGCGGTGCAGACCGGCTCCGCCGCCTTAAAGACGTGCTGCCCCGCGAACAGGGGCACCCAGTCGGCATAACGACCGTCATCCATCACCAGTTCGGTGATCTCCAGCCCGTGCTGGCGGCCAAGGTTGAAATCGTCCTCGCCATGCGCGGGGGCGGTATGGACCAGGCCCGTGCCCGCCTCGGTCGTGACATGCTCGCCCGGCAGGACCGGCACGTCGAAATCATACCCCTGACCACGCAGGGGATGGGCGCATACCGCCCCCTTCAGCGCATGACCGGGCAGGGTATAGAGCACATGATGCGCATTGACCCCTGCCGCCTTGCAGAACGGCTCGATCAGGTCTTCCGCCACCAGCACCTTCGATTCCGGTTCCAGCAGGGCGCCATCGGCCACGTCATCCATCCGCACCACGGCATAGGTGATGTCCGGGCCATAGGCGATGGCGCGATTGGCGGGAATGGTCCACGGCGTCGTAGTCCAGATGACCGCCGACACATCTTCAAGCGCATGGGCCGGGGTGGGATCATGGATGACGGGAAAGGCGACATGGATCGCGGTGGATTCATGGTCGCGATATTCGATCTCCGCCTCGGCCAGGGCGGTTTTCTCCACCGGGCTCCACATCACCGGACGCAGGCCGCGATACAGCAGGCCATTGAGCAGGAACCTGCCGATCTCCCCCGCGATTGCCGCCTCGGACGAGAAATCCATCGTGGCGTAACGGCGCGCCCATTCCGCCTGCACGCCAAGGCGGCGGAACTCGGCCGCCTGGATATCCAGCCATTTCTGGGCATAGGCACGGCATTCGGCACGGAACTGCAGGACGGGCACGCTGTCCTTGTCCTGTCCGCGCTTGCGGTATTCTTCCTCGATCTTCCATTCGATCGGCAGGCCGTGACAGTCCCAGCCCGGCACGTAATGGATGCCATAGCCCGACATGCGGTGTGCGCGGTTGATGACGTCCTTGAGGATCTTGTTCAGGGCATGGCCGATATGGAGATGGCCATTGGCATAGGGCGGCCCGTCATGCAGCATGAAGACCTGACGCCCCTGCGCCTGTTCAAGCAGGCTGTCGTCAAGCTTTTGTTCGGCCCAGCGCGCCAGCATCTCGGGCTCCCGCTTCGGCAGGCTGCCGCGCATGGGAAAGGAGGTGGTGGGCAGGAACACCGTCTCCCGATAGAGATCCTGTGGTTTTGACTCGGTCATGACCCTGTTTTCTGACTGCTTGATCCAAAGAAACATGGAGGGACGGGACACGCCCCGTACAACCGCAACGCAACCTTATGGGGAGGGTGCGGGCCTGCGGTCAAGCTTTCGCGACACCGACACGCCCCACCCGTCATGCCCCGCCTGTCGCCAGCAGGTAATCACGTGCGGCCTGCGTATCGCGCGCGATCTGCGCACGCAGGGCGTCAAGCCCGTCGAAACGACGCTCCTCCCGCAGCAGAGTATGCAGCGCAACCGACAGGGTCTGCCCGTACAGGTCCCCGTCGAAATCCAGCAGGTGGACCTCCAGCCGGCTGACCTGCCCGTCATTGATGGTGGGACGTCGGCCGATATTGGCAACACCGGGACAGACGCGCCCGTCGCCCATGCGCACACTGACGGCATAAACCCCGCGCGCCGGTTCCAGATGACGGCCCAACGCGATATTCGCAGTGGGAAAACCCAGCAGGCGCCCGCGCTTGTCCCCATGTTCGACCTGCCCGCGGATTGACCATGCACGGCCGAGTTCGTCCGCCGCGCGTTCGGGATACCCTTCTTGCAGCAGGCGGCGGATACGGGTGGAGGAATATGGCCCCGCCGCATCGCACAATGCAGGCACGACCGTCAGCCCGATGCCAAGGTCATGCGCCTCCTGCGCAAGGAAGGCAACATCACCGCGCCTGCGATGGCCGAACGCGAAATCCGCGCCACAGGCGACATGCCGCACCCCAAGGCCCGCATGCAGGACACCGGTTACGAATTCCTCGGCACTCATGGCACTGAATTCAGGGGTGAAGGGAATCTGGAACACGTGCCGCACACCCAGCGCGACAAGCGCTGAGAACCGTTCATCAGGCAGGGTCAGGCGAAAGGGCGGATCCTGCGGGCGGAACAGTTCGCGCGGATGTGGCTCGAACGTCACGACCGCCAGTTCCCCTTCGGGCCGCGCGGCCCGCAACGTGCGCAGCAGGTGGGCATGGCCCAGATGCACCCCGTCGAAATTACCCAGCGCGGCGACCGTACCGCGCGCGGCGGCGGGAATGTCCCGCCAGTCGGTGTGAAGGTGCGCCTTCATGCCGGCACCGGCAGTCCGAACATCCGCCCTGCCGCGATCAGGGTTGCGGCCACCGGGTGCGTGGTGCCCGCACATGTCGCATCCTCGGGCCGCACGATCTGGCAGGTGCGCAGCCCCGCCTGCGCCGCCGCATCCAGTTCGGCCACCACATCGGACAGGAACAGCACGTCGCCCGCCACCCATCCGGCCCGTGCCACGATGTTGGCATAGCTCGACGCCACGCGCTTCCCCCCCATGGCAAGATCGTAGAAGCCGGAAAACAGGTCGGTGACGTCGCCGTCATCCGTATGGCCATAAATCAGTTCCTGCGCCGCAACCGAACCGGACGAATAGACCGCAAGCACAACCCCGGCCGCCGCCCACAGACGCAGCACGGGCAGCACATCGGGATAAAGACGCGCACTGAGGTGCCCCGTGCGATAGCCCTGCGCCCATGCCATTCCCTGCAACGCCTTGAGCGGGGCGACCTTCTCGTCACGGTCCATCCAGGCCTCAAGCTGCGCCAGCGGCGGCACACCGGGGGCAAGGCGGGCAATCTCCGCCACCTGCGCGCGGACCTGCGGGTCGTCCGCGTGATCGCGCAGCAATCCCGGCAACGCCTGCCGGGCATAGGGGAACAGCACGTCATGAACGAAGGAGACAGGAATGGTCGTCCCCTCGATATCCAGCAGGGCGACACGCGGTGGCATGAGGGGCGCGATATTGGGCGATACGGGATCAGACGGCAATTTCACACCCTTTATCATCATCGGCGGCGGCAAAACGGGTGGCGATATCATCGCCGGTATACCGTGCGATCCAGCCATCGGGGTTGGTAAAGACCCGCAACGCCACAAAATCGGGAACAGCCCCGCCATCGAACCAGTGGGGGATGCCCGCAGGCACCGAAATCAGGTCCCCCGCCGTGCAGCGCACATTGAACACCCGCCCGTCGGTATGCAGGACGAAATCACCCTGTCCATGCACGAAAAACCGGATCTCGTCCTCGTCATGGATATGTTCGCACAGGAATTTGCGCCGGGTGGCGTCCCACCCCTCGCCCGCGCCATGCATGCTGATGACATCGGCGGACCCCGCACCCGTTTCCCCCATCAACTGATCGAGATAGGGGCGATATGCCGCCAGCACCTCCGCCGCCGGGGCGGTGCGTGCGGGGGTGACGGGGCTGTCCCACCGTTCGAAACGCACACCGATCGCACGCAGCACCTGCGCGATGCGCGCGGGATCTGTCGTGCGTTCGACCGGGGCGCCAGGCGCATCGTCACGATAAAGCGCAAGGCTGCTCATGGACGGATCTTTCGTTTCTCCAGCTCGCACGCCAGAAGGAATTCGAGCCCCTCCAGCCGGGCAAGGGCCATGTCCATGTCATCCCCCCAGACATAGACACCATGCCCACGGATCACATAGCCAAGCGGCATGTCGGGCATGTACGGCGCAATGACGCGGGCAAGGCGTGCGATATCCTGATCATTGTCGAACACCGGCAGGCGCAGGCTGGCCTCATGGGTCTTCTGCCCCTCGAACACCTTGAGCACTTCGTAACCCGCAAGGGTGATCGAATCCCCCGCCAGCATCGACAACACGGTGGAGGCCACGGAATGCCCGTGCAGGACAGCCCCGGTACGGGGCGAGGCTGCATAGATCTGGCAATGCAGCAGGGTTTCGGCGCTGGGCCGGTCACCTGCATGCACGGGCGCGCCATCGGCCGTGACCTCGATCACACCATGGGGGGTCAACATGCCCTTGTGCCCGCCCGAACGCGTGATCGCGATCAGCCCGTCAGGCAGGCGGCGGCTGATGTTCCCCGCCGTTGCCGGCACCCAGCCAAAGCGGTCCATGCGACGGCCGGCTGCGATGATCTCACTGACAGCGACCGCGCGCGGGTCGGAAGAAATAACCTTGTCCATCGAACCTTCACGCAATTTCGCGACTCACCACGTCACGCGATGCCCCCGCCCTGCGGGATGGCGTCGCGCGTTTTCATTTCACGTTCTGGCCCGACGGCTGCCCGCTTTCGCTGAAGCTTGCGTCGCGCTGTGGCGTGGCCGGACCTGAAATATGGCCGCCCGCGCCCTGCTGCGGCGGGGTGACGGGTTCATCGTCAGCCATGTTCTTCTTGAACGACTTGATACCGCGCGCCATGTCGCCCATCAGCGAGCTGATCTTGCCCCCGCCCCCGAACAGCACGAGCACGACCGCAAGAACGATCAGCCAATGTCCCCAGCTCAAGCTACCCATAACATCCTCGATTCCCGCGTCACCGACGCAAAAGCTGTTTTTCCCGTGACCCATGCCGCCATGGCATGCGCCAGGCACGTCCCCCCATCACATGAGGGCACGAACCCGTCCATGCAAGCATTGCCTCGCCGCTTTTGCGCCGCGCGATACCATATCGGCCCCGCCCCCGCGCATTACCTGAGCGGCAGAATGAAACCATATGCAGGATAGACACTTTTCCCCATGCCGTGAATGGGGCTCCACCAGACCTGCACCCGCGACCAGTCGTTGCGAGTCGAAACATCAATGACCGGGTCCGCCCGCCCGATGCGGCCGGGCACCCAGTTCGCCTGCTCCACAACGACCTCCCGCGGGCCACGGACGGACCGCACGACCGCGACATGCCCGTCAGGCAGCCGCCCCGTCGCGCGCAGCACCAGCACCGCGCCCGCGCGTGGGGCATGGGTGCGTGGATACTGCCCCGACGCCTGCGCCCACCAGCTTGCGGCCGCGCCACGCAGGTTCACGCCCGTCACCTGCCGGGCATAGGGCGCGCACTGCAACGCGCCATGCCAGCTTCCGCTGCCACTGCCGCCACCTGCGCATCCGCCAACCACCGGCAGCACAGCCACCGCAAGGACACGCCCCAAACGCAGCAACATTCGCGTCCCACGCCCGCCATCACACGTCATGCGGATTTCATGCGCCATATGCGTTCCTCCGCCTCCTGCGCGTCCATGCCCAGCGCGCGACAGGCAATATCGCGCGAAAATCCTGATCGCGCCATCGCCTCCATCGCGCGGCGGTCACGCATGGTGGCTTCGTCATCGGTGCAGTCGGGGCTGATGAAGGGACCGGCCCGGCGCTTGCGCACGAATACCAGCGCCGCGGCCAGTTCGGTTTCATGCGCGCCCTCACCACGGGTGCCCAGCGTCTCTTCCATCGCCTGCGCCACCACCGATGCCGCCACGCCACGCGCCTGCAGGTGCGCGCCCACCGCGCGACGCGACCGCCCCGCCCGCGTCAGGGAACGGGCGCGCGATTCGCTGAAGCGCGCATCATCGACCGCCCCAAGCGCCTGCATATCCGCAATGACGGCGGCAATGTCGGGTGCGGCGGCGGCGATGTGCTGCGTCACCAGCGACGGTTCCATGCCTTCCGCCTCCGCACGGCGGCCCCAGCGTTGCAGCACACGGCCCAGCATACGTTCCATGCCCGCAATGGTGGTGGCAAAGCGCGCGACATGGGCCAGCGCCGCCGCACGCAACGCCGCACGGTCGGGCGCGGGACCTGCCGGGGTGGGACGACGCGGCTCGCGCGCCACGCGCCGGGCGTGACGTGGGGACTTGCGCCGGGGGGGCGTGTCGGGGTCTGTCATGACCTGCACTGTGCCATACCTTCCCCGCCCAAGGCGATATGCCACGGCAATCCGCCGTCCCGCGGCGCGATACACATCCTGACATACAAGCGTGGGGCAATCTGTCACCCACACGCGATACGCAGCCGTGGACCATAACCTGCCCCCACTCCCGCACCACATAACACATGCCCGATAACACGTGCCCGTGGGTCATTGGCCTGTGGACATGACTTGAGGCCCCAGGGATATGGCAGGCCGTGCCGGACTCCGTGGTTGCATTCATGTCATTTGGGCAATATTCTTTCCTATTCCGCGCGGCGTGGCGCGACCTGCATCCGGCAGGCCCCATGCCCACGGAAAGCATGCACGCGGCAAAGGCCCACCCCTGGCGGCGTGGGCTTTTCACGTTTTTCGCAAATGATTTTTTCAATCCAAGCAACAGAAAACCACAAGGCAATTCCATGATTCCCGCCCTGATGCCGACATACAATCGCGCCGACCTCGCTTTCGAGCGGGGCGAAGGCGCCTGGCTGTACGCGGCGGACGGACGACGATTCTTGGATTTCGGGGCGGGGATCGCAACCTCCTCGCTGGGGCATAACAACCCCCACCTTGTCGCCGCCATCGCACAGCAGGCGTCACGGGTGATGCACGTCTCCAACCTGTACCGCATCCCGCAGGCCGAAAGGCTGGCCGAGCGACTCGTCGCGGCCAGCTTTGCCGACAGCGCCTTTTTCTGCAATTCCGGCGCCGAAGCAAACGAAGGCATGATCAAGATGATCCGCCGCGCACAGGCCAAGAGCGGCCATCCCGAGCGCGTGCGCATCATCTGTTTTAACGGCGCGTTCCACGGCCGCACGCTTGCGACGCTGGCGGCGACGGGCAATGCGAAATACCTCGACGGGTTCGGGCCAGTGGTGGACGGTTTCGACCATGTGCCGATGAACAACATGAACGCCGTACGCGCCGCCATCACGGCCGAAACGGCAGGCATCATGATCGAACCCATACAGGGCGAAAGCGGCGTCAACCCCGCCGATCCACGCTTTTTGCGGGAACTGCGCACCGCATGTGACGAATACGGCCTGTTCCTTGGCATGGATGAGGTGCAGTGCGGCATGGGCCGGACGGGCAAGCTGTTCGCGCATGAATGGTCGGGCATCACGCCAGACGTCATGTCCACGGCCAAGGGGATTGCCGGCGGCTTCCCCATGGGGGCGATCCTGGCGGTGGAAGACGTCGCCCGCCACCTGACAGCCGGCAGCCATGGCACGACATTCGGCGGCAATCCGTTGGCATGTGCCGCAGCGAACGCGGTCCTTGATGTCATCCTCGCCCCTGGTTTCCTTGATCAGGTGAATGCGCGTGGGAAAATGCTGTCGAAGGAATTCGACACCCTTGTCGCGCAATATCCCGACATTTTCGCCAGCCATCGCGGCCTTGGCCTGATGATCGGCCTGCACTGCGTGGCCCCGGTGGACGTGGTACAGGACGCGGCGATGCATGAAGGTCTGCTCAGCGTCACGGCGGGGGGCAATGTCCTGCGCCTTGTTCCGCCCCTTACGATTACCGGGGAGGAATGCCGCATGGCAGGCGACATGCTGGCCCGCGCGGCGGTGCGCGCACGCGCCCACATGGCCGCCCAGACGGAGGACGTGGCATGAACGCGCTGTCCACCAACGCACCGAACCGGGCACAGCCGCGCCATTTCCTTGACCTGCGTGACCTCGATGCGGCCACCCTTCGCGCGATCCTTGACGTGGCGGCGGGTATCAAGCGCATGCAGCATGGGCGCGCGCGCCCGCTGCACCCGCGCCTGCCGCTGCATGGGCGGATGCTGGGGCTTATGCTGTCCAAGCCCTCCACCCGCACGCGTGTCTCGTTCGAAGTCGGGATGCGCCAGCTTGGCGGTGATGTGATCCTGCTGTCGCCCGGTGACATGCAACTTGGCCGCGGGGAAAGCATCGCCGACACGGCGCGCGTGCTGTCACGTTTTGTCGATGCGCTGGTCCTGCGTACGGGCCGGACGCAAAACCTGCGTGAACTTGCGAAATGGAGCAGCGTGCCCGTCATCAACGGCCTGACACCGGATTCCCATCCGGTGCAGATCCTGGCCGACATCATGACGTTCGAGGAACATCGCGGTCCGATCACGGGACGGACGCTGGCATGGGTGGGGGATGGCAACAATGTCGCCACTTCCTTCATCGAGGCCGCAGCCCTGTTCGGCTTTCGCCTGCGCCTTGCCACGCCGCCGACGCACCTGCCCTGCACACGCGCGGTGGAATGGGCACGTGCGCAGGGTGCGGACATCACGGTGGGCACGGATGCCATGACGGCGGTGGCCGGGGCGGATGCGGTCATTACCGATACATGGGTCAGCATGTCCGACAATGCATCGGAACAGCGGGCGCATGCGTTCGAACCCTATCGCGTGGATGCCGCACTGATGGCACGCGCGGCCCCCGATGCCCTTTTCCTGCACTGCCTGCCTGCCCATATAGGCGAGGAAGTTACCGCTGACGTCTTCGACGGCCCCAATTCCGTGGTCTTCGACGAAGCGGAAAACCGCCTGCACGCACAAAAAGGCCTGCTGGTCTGGGCCCTGTGTGGCGATGACTGGCAGAGCTTTGGAAAGGAAACGCCCTGACATGACCGGCCCCGCGCAACAGCCCACCCTGCCCAGCACGACCGAAGATACCGCCAGCGTTCCCGGCTGGGTGGAAAAAAGTGTCAATGACATTTTCGCGGCCCTGCCGGGCGCGGGGCCGCAACTTGACGCCCTGCGCGATTCCTACCTCGACTGCCTTGCCGGGGCGGGACGCGGGCAGGATATCGATGCGGAACATGACACCTGCCGTCTGGCGCTGCTTGATCAGGTGACGCAGGGCAAGCTGCTTGATACCGCGACAACCCAGGTCCTGACCCAGCGCCTTGAGGCGCTGGAGGCGGACATTACCGCCAACCTGTGATGCACGGCGCGCACAAGGATGTATGCAGGGGGTATATGCAGGGGTGGGGGGGCACCATCCCGTGTCCCCATCAGCACCCGGCACCCCTGACGCCGGGCCTGCCGGGGCTGTGTGCATGACGGTCACATTGCGTCGTGATCGCCATGCCTCTGGTCATATGCCTCGGGTCATATATTCCTGCCTTCATGCTTTCCGATCGTGCGCTTTCCCGCCATGCGCCCTTCCTGTCATGCCTGCCGAGATCTGACGTCATATGATTGATACACCTGCCTTCCTTGACACCAACCGTCCCGACACCCCCAACCTGGTGGTGGAACAGGGGGTTGTGCCCTTCTACCTTGCCAGCCGTCCGGTACGTGGCCGCCTTGTGCGGCCGGGCGTGCTGACGGACACGCTGCTGACGCGCCATGACAACCCCGACGTGGTTCTGCGTCTGGCGGGCGAGGCACTGGCCCTGGTGGCGGGTCTGGCCTCCGCACTGAAATTCAGGGGATCGTTTTCACTTCAGGCGAAAGGTGACGGACCGATCTCGCTGCTGGTGGCGGACTGCACCGATGCGGGTGCATTGCGTTTCCATGTCCGGTCCGATGATGAAAAAGTCGCGGCCCTGCTGCGCGATCATCCCCATCCCACGGCGGCGCAACTGCTGGGGGGCGGCTATCTTGCCTTCAGCGTGGATCAGGGGCCGGATACCGACATCCATCAGGGCATCGTGGAAATCAGGGGAGAGAGCCTGTCGGACATGGCAGCGCACTACTTCACCACCAGCGAACAGCATGCCTGCTGGGTGCGCCTTTACTGTCACAAGGGGGATGCGGGATGGCGTGCGGGCGCACTGATCCTTGAACGCATCGCGACGGAAGGGGGGCATACCTCCGACGATGCCCCCGAAGATGGCGACGATGCGTGGGAGACAGCGACGACGCTGGCCTCCACCCTGACGGAGGCGGAAATCCTGAACGACAGCCTGTCGTCGGAGACGCTGCTTTATCGCCTGTTCCACAGCGAAGACCCGTGCATCGGCCACCCCCGCGCCCTGGCGTTCGGTTGCCGGTGCAGCCGCGCACGGCTTGCGGGTATCCTCGAAACCTTCCCGACCGACGACCTTGATCACATGGCCGAAGACGGGACGATCACCATGAACTGCTCCTTTTGCAACCATGCCTTCCACTTCCAGCGCGAAGAAGTCGGGCGCGACGCCGCATAGGCACGGGTCGCGCCGCACTTCGCTGTCGCGCGGATGGCGGAATGTGGCATGGTAGATGACGTTTCAACATGACCAGTCGCGCATCCGGACATGGACCGGGGCGCCAGAGCTTTTCCGGGAAATCCGTTCATGCATCCGCACTGCCTGTCCCTCCCCCGCATGTCCCGCATCACCCGGCCCGCGCGCATGCTGCGCCTGATGGCGCTGGGCCTGCCGCTTGTCATGCTTGGCGCATGCCATAGCGACCAGCAGCAGCCCACCATGACCTTCACGCCACTCAGCTACAGCAGCCTTGCGCCGCTGCCGCTGAATGTCGCCAGCATTTCCGTGGTGGACCGGGGACAGCCCGGAATGGTGCCCGGCGACCTGTCGGGTCGCGCGCCCACACCGCCGGATCAGGCGCTCAAGCAGATGGCGCATGACCGCCTGATCGCATCGGGCACCGGCGGACATGGCGTGTTCACCATCGACCGTGCCTCCATCCTGCATGAACCGGGTGGCATCCTTGACGGACAGATGAACGTCCACCTTGACGTCGTATCCGCCGATGGTCAGCGCAGGGGATATGCCGTGGCGCAGGTCACACGTTCCTTTGACCCGGGAACGCGCAAGGACGGCAATACCGATACGGCGTCGAACCTGTATGATCTGGTCAACCAGATGATGCAGGACATGAACCGGGAACTGGAAACGCAGATCCGCAATAACCTTGGCAACTGGCTGACAACTGCCCCGGTCACGGGCGCGGTGTCGGAACAGTCGCTGGATGGTACATCCGCCCCCGTCGCAACACAGACCGTCACCATGCCGATGCCCAACACGACATCAAACACATCCGTCCCAACCGTGACCACGACACCCGCCACCACGACACCGGCGGCCACCACATCCGCCCCCCCGGCCGCCGCAAGCGAAGGGCCGGATGCGATCTTCCCCGACGGATATTCATCCGACACAGCCACCACCACGAAACCTGCGCGCCAGCTTTCCCCGAAACCCGGGTACCTGACCCTGCCCGCGGGCAGCAGCGGTAATTGAGCCGTAATCACGGCTCCGGGCTGACCTAACGGCCCCAGCAATGTTTCAAAGGGCGTCACCAACATGAAAAAGGCGACGCCCCACTTCCTGCGCATTGCACAGATGGCCTGAAAGCAGACATTGATAAGAAAAGCATTGATAGACCCGGCCCAACGGGCAATCGAAACCATTAAATATTTACAAAAACACCGTACATTCAAACAACAATACAACAAATGGAAAGTTTTTTATTTCTTGAAAACGGGTTATTTTTGAAAAAAATCTTATGATGTGGCTGTAAATAAATTTATTTACTCAACATTATTAATATATACCGCCATTCACGGTGAAGGCCGGATAGGTTGTTTTGGTTTCTCACTCGCAATTTATGGTCATGAGGTTGGGGATATTTGCCTCCAGCCTCATGAGATTTAATCCCAACGAATCTTTATTTTCTGCCAAAACTACTCAAACCGCTTTTTGCGTCAGACTTGATAACATCCTGAAATCATAAAGGTTTTTGGTAAAGCTTTTTCCAAAAAGCTTCAGAAGACGCCGCCTTTTTGAAAA
>NZ_BANE01000302.1 GCF_000964405.1 Novacetimonas hansenii JCM 7643 | reverse complement strand
AGGGCGAAACGGGCGACATGCGGGCGCTGGGCGTGCAGGTGCGTGATGCGTGGATCGGCGACAGCCGCACCGGGGGCGGGGTCGCCATCGGCGTGGATCACCCCCTGCTTGCCCCCGCATTCCACCCCGACGAACGGGATGCGGAATGCGCATGGCGCTGGACCACCGGCATGGCGCGCCTGTCCCCCGAACTGTGGAACGGCCGCAGCGGCGTCATTACGCTCAGCCTGCAGGTGAACCACGCAGCCCACGCACGCTGGACCCGTCCCGCC
>NZ_BANE01000303.1:2500-5367 GCF_000964405.1 Novacetimonas hansenii JCM 7643 | reverse complement strand
GGTTTTTTTGTTCAGGGCTGACTGGAAGATCTGGCGGCGACCGACTTTCCCGTGCCTTAAGGCACAGTATCATAGGCGCTGGGTTTTTTCACGTCCGAGTTCGGGATGGGATCGGGTGGAGCACGTCCCGCCATGGCCACCAGATCATCCAGTCAGTCCTGAGGGACTGTGTGGGAGGTTGGTGCTGAGAGGGTAGAGTGGGTGGATGACTGCTGTGCATGTATGTTTTCCACGTTGAGTGGCTGTGTGAATGAGCCTATTGGGCGATTAGGACCAGTCAGCTGCACGCATTACTGCGCTTCCACACCTGGCCTATTGACGTGATGGTCTATCACGGCCCTTGGGGAGACCTTGTTTTGAGGTGGGTTTCCCGCTTAGATGCTTTCAGCGGTTATCCCTTCCATACTTAGCTACCCGGCTGTGCCGCTGGCGCGACAACCGGTGCACCAGAGGTATGTTCATCCCGGTCCTCTCGTACTAGGGACAAATCCTCTCAAGTCTCCAACACCCACGGCAGATAGGGACCGAACTGTCTCACGACGTTCTAAACCCAGCTCACGTACCACTTTAATCGGCGAACAGCCGAACCCTTGGGACCTGCTCCAGCCCCAGGATGTGATGAGCCGACATCGAGGTGCCAAACCTCCCCGTCGATGTGGACTCTTGGGGGAGATCAGCCTGTTATCCCTAGAGTACCTTTTATCCGTTGAGCGATGGCCCTTCCACGCGGGACCACCGGATCACTATGGCCGACTTTCGTCTCTGATCGAGCTGTCACTCTCACAGTCAGGCGGGCTTATGCCATTGCACTCAACAGTCGATGTCCGACCGACCTGAGCCCACCATCGCGCGCCTCCGTTACACTTTGGGAGGCGACCGCCCCAGTCAAACTGCCCACCATGCAGGGTCCCGGACCAGGCTTACTGGTCTCGGTTAGACATCAGAAACAGTCAGGGTGGTATTTCAAGGATGGCTCCACCGGAACTGGCGCCCCGGTTTCAAAGCCTCCCACCTATCCTACACAGAATGTCTCTGATGCCACTGCAAAGCTGCAGTAAAGGTTCATAGGGTCTTTCCGTCTGACCGCGGGTACCCCGCATCTTCACGGGGAATTCAATTTCGCTGAGCCGATGCTGGAGACAGCGGGGAAGTCGTTACGCCATTCGTGCAGGTCGGAACTTACCCGACAAGGAATTTCGCTACCTTAGGACCGTTATAGTTACGGCCGCCGTTTACCGGGGCTTCAATTCGGTGCTTGCACACCTCCTCTTAACCTTCCGGCACCGGGCAGGCGTCAGGCCGTATACGTCGTCTCTCGACTTCGCACAGCCCTGTGTTTTTACTAAACAGTCGCTACCCCCTGGTTTGTGCCACCCGCCTGTGGTTGCCCACGGACGGGTCTTGCTTATCCCGAAGTTACGCAAGTAATTTGCCTAGTTCCTTCAGCATCGTTCTCTCAAGCGCCTTGGTATTCTCTACCAGTCCACCTGTGTCGGTTTCGGGTACGGTCTATATGCCAGAGCTATTTCCTGGAATGCTCCAAAAGCCGGGTCAATCCGATAAGACCCGACAACATATTGCATTCGTCACTTCTGGCAGGCCCGGGAATATTCACCCGGTTTCCATCGACTACGGCTTTCGCCCTCGCCTTAGGGGCCGGCTCACCCTGCGCGGATTAACCTTGCGCAGGAACCCTTGGACTTTCGGCGACAGTGTTTCTCGCACTGTTTATCGCTACTCATGTCAGCATTCGCACTTCCGATATCTCCAGGGAGGGTCACCCCGTCCCCTTCACAGACTTACGGAACGCTCCGCTACCGCGCATACAAAGTATGCACCCACAGCTTCGGCACGTGGCTTGAGCCCCGTTACATTTTCGGCGCAGGGTTTCTATTAGACCAGTGAGCTATTACGCTTTCTTTAAAGGATGGCTGCTTCTAAGCCAACCTCCTGGTTGTTTTGGAATCCCCACATCCTTTCCCACTTAGCCACGATTTAGGGGCCTTAGCTGGTGGTCTGGGCTGTTTCCCTCTCGACAATGGACCTTAGCACCCACTGTCTGTCTGCCTGGCTCATACTTCCGGGTATTCGGAGTTTGGTTAGGTTTGGTAAGGCTTTGGGCCCCCCTAGCCCATCCAGTGCTCTACCCCCCGGGGTAATACCAGACGATCTACCTCAATAGATTTCGCGGAGAACCAGCTATTTCCGAGTTTGATTGGCCTTTCACCCCTAGCCACAGCTCATCCCCGACTTTTTCAACAGGCGTGGGTTCGGCCCTCCAGTGCGTGTTACCGCACCTTCAGCCTGGCCATGGCTAGATCACTCGGTTTCGGGTCTTCTGCCAGCAACTCGTCGCCCTATTCAGACTCGCTTTCGCTGCGCCTACACCTAACGGCTTAAGCTTGCTGCAAACAGAAACTCGCTGACCCATTATACAAAAGGTACGCCGTCACCCCATAAGAGGCTCCGACTGCTTGTAGGCATTCGGTTTCAGGTCTCTTTCACTCCCCTCGTCGGGGTGCTTTTCACCTTTCCCTCACGGTACTTGTTCGCTATCGGTCACCAGGGAGTATTTAGGCTTGGAGGGTGGTCCCCCCATGTTCAGACAGGATTTCACGTGTCCCGCCCTACTCAAGGATCATCACAGACACTACGCATAAGGGGCTATCACCCTCTATGGCCGGACTTTCCATTCCGTTCTGCTTCTTCTGCAACAATCACGGGCCTGTTCCGCGTTCGCTCGCCACTACTAGCGGAATCTCAATTGATGTCTTTTCCTCCGGGTACTTAGATGTTTCAGTTCCCCGGGTTCGCCTCATGCCCCTATGTATTCAGAACATGATACCCATCGCTGGGTGGGTTGCCCC
>NZ_BANE01000304.1 GCF_000964405.1 Novacetimonas hansenii JCM 7643 | reverse complement strand
TGGTGAAGCTTTTTCTAAAAAGCTTCAGAAGACGCTGCCTTTTTAAAAAAAGGCGGCACCTAAAAACTTTTCCTGTTTTTTATCAAGGACTTGTTTTCAAACACTCTCTAACGTGTCGCCAGCATCATCGCTGTCGCGGTGGGCTGCCCGTTGTTGGAAGATCAAGGTTCCCAAGGGACGAATCTTTCAAAATTCGCAGCGAAGGGGGCGCGGGATCAATGATGTCGTTCGTCGCTTCTGGGAACAGGCATC
Source organism: Novacetimonas hansenii JCM 7643 (assembly GCF_000964405.1). GTDB lineage: Bacteria > Pseudomonadota > Alphaproteobacteria > Acetobacterales > Acetobacteraceae > Novacetimonas > Novacetimonas hansenii. The sequence continues at coordinate 5,497 of NZ_BANE01000304.1, read as the reverse complement.
ATCAAAAATATCCTGATGATCTGCTATGGTTGGGGAATGACAAAAATCTGGTTCACGTCCGATCAGCACTTTGGTCATGCGGGCATTCTCACATACTGTTCCCGCCCCTTTGCGGACGTGCAGGCGATGGATACCGCCATGGTGCAGCAGTGGAATGACCGGGTTGGCCCGATGGATGAGGTCTGGTGCCTTGGTGATTTCTGCGCCGGCAGGGATGCCGGGCATTATGCGCGTCACCTGAACGGGCGCAAACACCTGATTGTCGGCAATCATGACCGTCACGCCCGTAAATGGCAGGGCTGGGCCTCCATCCATGACTATCATGAAATGTCTGTTGCCGGCAGGCGGGTCGTCCTGTTCCATTATCCCATGCGGGTGTGGAATGCGTCCCATTACGGGTCGATCCACCTGTATGGGCATATGCATAATGCCCTGCCCCCCACGGCGCAGTCGTGCGATGTCGGGGTGGATGCCTGGTCCTTTGCCCCCGTTGGTTTCGATCAGATCACGCATCGCATGGCGCAGGCAACCTGATGCCCGCGCGTCCGAACCGTTTGGAAAATATCAAGGAGCCATAACATGCCTGACATTTCCGCATCCCCTCATGTCGATCCACTGGTCTGGGGGCATGGGCCCCGCCTGTTCGAGATTTTCGTGGAACCAACCTGCCCGTTTTCGGTCCGGGCCTTGGGCAAGCTGGATGCGTTGCTTCGACAGGTGGGGGAGGAGCGGATTACGGTCCGTATCCTGTTTCAGTCGCAGCCATGGCATATGTTTTCAGGTGTGATCGTGCGTGCCATTCTTGCCGCCTCCACGCTGAAGGGCGGCAAGGAGACCGCGCGTCGGGTCATGGATGCCGTCGGTGCGCACCGCGAGGAATTCGAGTTCACCAATCATTGCGCCGGCCCCAATATGGACGCGACGCCCAACGACATCATCCGTCGCATGGAACAATATAGTGGCGTAGCACTGGAGGAGGCCTTTGCCCTGCCGGACCTGCAGTCAGCCATCAAATGGCACTGCAAATACGCACGCCAGAATGGCATCCATGTCTCCCCCACCTTTATGGTCGATGGCTTGATTGATCCCGCCATCAGCAGTGGGGACAGCGTGGATGCATGGATCGAACGGATTTTTTCCTGATCCCGGATCATATCCGCAAATGCGGGCTGTGATCTTTGAACCCTGCTGAAAAAGACAGGAAGAAGTTTCTGATGAAGCTTTTTCCTGCATAGCATCCAAAAGACAGATCGCAGGCTTCCGCGCCTGTCATCATGCCGATGCTGCCCGAGCAGACTGACAGGGGCAGGATCATCAACAGGTTTTTTGTGAAAAACATGACCGTGGCGGAGAGAGTGGGATTCGAACCCACGGTACGCTATTAACGCACACACGCTTTCCAAGCGTGCGCCTTAAGCCGCTCGGCCATCTCTCCAACCGGTCAGTAACGGGACGCTAATCCTGCCTGACGGGTGCGGAACATAGCAGCAATTCGTCCAAGCGCAAGGGGAAAACGGCACGATTATCCCACTGATTCACGGGATAATCGTGCGGTGCCGCGTCGTGTATCAGTGATCCATCTTCAGCGCGGCAAGGAACGCACTCTGCGGGATTTCCACCTTGCCGAACTGACGCATGCGCTTTTTGCCTTCCTTCTGCTTGTCCAGAAGTTTGCGCTTGCGCGAAATGTCGCCGCCATAACATTTGGCCGTCACATCCTTGGACATCGCGCCGAGTGTTTCACGTGCGATGATACGGCTGCCGATGGATGCCTGAATTGCGATCTTGAACAACTGCCGGGGGATCAGTTCCTTCAGCTTTGCGCAGATCGCACGTCCCCGCGTTTCGGCTGCCGAACGGTGCGCGATAAAGGACAGCGCATCCACAGGTTCCTGATTGACAAGGATGGAGATGCGCACAAGCTCGCTCTCTTCATAAGTGTCCATCTGGTAGTCAAAGCTGGCATACCCGCGTGAGACGGATTTCAACCGGTCATAGAAGTCAAAGACCACTTCATTCAACGGCAGGCGATAGACCGCCATTGCCCGGTTGCCAACATAGGTCAGGTCCTGCTGTATCCCGCGCCGTTCCGTACACAGCGTCAGCACCGCGCCCAGATATTCGTCCGGCACCATGATCGTCGCCTTGATCCACGGTTCCTCGATACGTTCAATCAGCGATCCGTCGGGCATGTCGGCGGGGTTATGCAGTTCCTCCATCGCGCCATTGGTGCGCCACAGGCGATAGACGACCGATGGGGCCGTGGCGATCAGGTCGAGGTTGAATTCCCGGCTGAGGCGTTCCTGGATGATTTCCAGATGCAAAAGCCCAAGGAAACCACAGCGGAAACCAAAGCCCAGCGCGGCGGAGGTCTCGGCCTCGTAATGGAACGACGCATCATTCAGGCGCAGTTTGGCAAGGCTGTCGCGCAGCTTCTCGAAATCATCGGCGACGATGGGATACAGCCCGCACCATACCACCGGTACGGATGGCTTGAACCCCGCAAGAGGCATGTCGGCGGGGCGCCGGTCATCGGTCAGGGTATCGCCCACGTTACAATCGGCCACCGTCTTGATCGCCGCGTTGATATAGCCGATTTCCCCGGGGCCAAGTTCATCCATCGGGGTCAGGCGCGGAGCGAATACGCCCACCTGGTCAACATTGTGAACCACGCCGGTGGACATCATGCGGATGCGCATGCCCTTCTTCAGGCGGCCTTCCTTCACACGGACCAGTGTGATGACCCCAAGATAGGGGTCATACCAGCTATCGACCAGCAGCGCCTTGAGCGGGGCTTCGGCATCGCCCTTTGGCGGGGGCAGACGCGTGACCAGGGCTTCGAGTACCGCCTCGATGTTCAGGCCGGTCTTGGCGGAAACTTCCACCGCGTCCTCGGCGTCGATGCCCACGACTTCCTCGATCTGCGCCTTGACGCGTTCGCAGTCAGCGGCAGGCAGGTCCACCTTGTTCAGGACGGGTACGATCTCATGGTTGGCGTCGATGGCCTGATACACATTGGCCAGCGTCTGCGCCTCCACCCCCTGTGACGCATCAACCACCAGCAGCGATCCCTCGCATGCCGCCAGCGAACGGCTGACCTCATAGGCGAAGTCGACATGGCCCGGCGTGTCCATCAGGTTCAGGATATAGGTCTTGCCATCCTTTGCCGGATAGGTCAGGCGCACGGTCTGTGCCTTGATCGTAATGCCGCGTTCACGTTCAAGGTCCATGTTGTCAAGGACCTGGTTCGTCATCTCGCGCTGTGTCAGCGCGCCACAGGCCTGGATCAGGCGATCGGCCAGCGTCGATTTCCCATGGTCGATATGGGCAATGATCGAGAAATTGCGGATCAGGGAAAGGGGCGTGTCGGTCATGCGCGAGACATAAGGTAAAAATTGCCAAAAGTCAGCCGGGACATCATGAATTAATCCTGTTTTCAGGGGCCGTCGCGCCTGAACCTGCGGCAATGGTCAAAGGCAGGCCATCGCAATGCGGTGAACACGTGTATCGCCGTCCATTTCGATGGTTTCCCCCTCTATGCGCCCAACGCCACGAATACGGATTCGTTCATGCAGCGGCGCGGTCAGGGGCACGTCATGCCACCGGTCGGTCACGATCCCGCAACAGGCATGGGAATCAGGACCATGCAGCAATACGCGGTCATGCTGCCGGATCGCAGCGGTGGGGGAGACCACAAGTACGGTCCCGGCGCGAAAGATCGGTTCCATGTTATCGGAATCGACCAGTACCGCGTAGGAATGATGGTCCGCCAACCCATGGAAATCCCATGTTTCCCAACGGTCGCCACTGGGCAGGCCGGATTCGTCAAACAGTTCGGCCTGCCCCAGTTCCGAAAATGGCACGATCATAAGGTGCGCATGATGCGTCCCGCCCAACCTGTCGCCATGGCCGGTCATCAACCGCCCGAACCCTTCGAGCGAGATGCCGGTGGCCGACAGTGTGCGCGCCAGACTTTCGGTCCCGGGCCAGCGCGGCCGCCCCGATGATGTCATGCGTTTGGAGGGGTTGAAGGTCGTGCTGTCCAGCCCCGCCGCGCGGGCCAGTCCCGATGGGGTCATGCCGCGTTCCGTCGCCAGAAGATCCAGCGCCCGCCAGATGTCTTCATGGCTGATCATGTCAGGGCCGTTTCATGATTTCGCTGCAATGCCGTTTGGTTCCTGTTGCTGAAATTACAAACCGCCCGTCATCGCGTTGCAGGGCCAGCCCCATTCCCGCCAGCCGTTCCAGGCACGGTGTATCCGGCAGACCCGCCGGGCGCCCGGCCTGTTCACTCAGGCTAAGGCGGTGCAGGGCCGAACGGCAGCAGGTCTCAAGATAAGGCTGATCCCACATGGCGTCAGTCACCCTGTCGCATGGGCACAGCGCCAGCCGGTGCCGATGCGGCAGGCTGGCGGGGCCCAGGGACGCAAAACCCGCGTCGGTGGCCGCATGAAGGACGTATCATCATGAATGTCGATAAGAAAATGCAAAGCTTTCAATGGCGAACCATTAGTATACATCATCACAATATTTTAATAAATATGCTATTTTTCAATATAACCGAATTGGGCGGGTTTCGTGTCCCTTGTGCCACGGAAAAGGCAGCCATGTGTTATGGGGTCTCCCGTCCGGCGGAGGGGGACATTATGTGAGGTGCAGGGCGACAGGGTGCGATTTTGACACAACCTTGTCCAAATGCAGCCATATGTCCGTGGTTGTTTCCAGTCGGACCAGCTTATCTTGCAGTTGATGAGGGTAATAATGAAGTTTAATCGTTTTTTTCTTGCAGCGAGTCTGTCCGGTGCTGTTTTCGCCCTTTCCCCTGCGGCGCACGCCACGGATTGCAGCCAGAACTCAACCACGCCAAGCTGGGACGTGCTGGATCGTGCGGCGCAGGCGGGGGATTGTGCGAACAACCGTCTGCAGGCCTATCGTGACAAGAGCAACGCGCAGATGCAGCAGCGCCAGCAGGCCCTGAAGGACAAGGAAAACCAGTTGCGTGATAATACGACCGGCCGCTGGGACCGTGCCCGCAAGGCAGAGGAGCAGAAGCTGGCGAACGAACGTTCGAACCTGGACCAGCGCGTGCAGAATGGTCGCAATCGTCTTGATACGATCCGTAATGCCCCACAGCAGAAGATGGACCAGATCCGCAATGCTGGCGCCGCGGAAAAGCAGAACTGGAACAACATGCGCAATCAGACGCGTTCCGATGTCGATAGCCTGCTGGGCGGCGGGCAGTAACGCCTGATCCCTTTCCCATTACGGGGACAGGGAACGACAATGGCGCGTATTGCGGTGTGCCCCGCGATACGCGCCATTTCTTTTTGTCCCCGGGACTTGCCCCAAACAACCGTGGCTATCCTGCCTGGGGATCACAATTTTTCTGGGGCAGGGTCCAAGATGTTGGGTTCTGTCCCGTCGCAAAAGGACAGCACCCAATATTCCTTAGCAGACTGTTTGAAAAGTCAGGCTCGATAACATCCTGAAATCATAA
>NZ_BANE01000305.1 GCF_000964405.1 Novacetimonas hansenii JCM 7643 | reverse complement strand
ATCACCCTGAGTTCGTCCCGCGACATCCCGTTCAACCGGCTGGTCCTGTCCCAGTCCAACGTGCGACGCGTGAAATCCGGCCTGTCGATTGAGGAACTCGCCCGCGACATCGAGCGCCGCGGGCTGCTGCAGAGCCTGAACGTCCGTCCCGTGCTTGATGGCGAAGGGGCCGAGACCGGCACTTACGAAGTCCCGGCAGGCGGACGGCGTTTCCGTGCCCTCGAACTGCTGGTGAAGCAGAAGAAACTGGCGAAGACGGCTTCGGTACCCTGCGTGGTACGCGAGGCCGGATCCGCTATTCACGCCGAGGAGGACTCCCTGGCCGTGCGCTCTGATCTGTCGATCGAGAATCAGGTAACGGCACGCGGGGCCACCTGGCTAGACCGGCAGGCGGTGGCGCGTGATCCTGTCGTATTGGGGCAGGTGGGTTTTGGCGGCGAAGTACGTGACGCGATGGAGCGGCGCGCCGAGCAACTGATCGAGCAGGGGTTTGCCGAGCGCCGCGCACAGGGGATAGTCCTTGCACGCAATCTGATCGCCAAACTCAGGGGCCGGGAGCTTCACGAGGCTGGAGAGCGGCTGGCCAGCGAGACAGGCCGGACATTCAGCCAGTCGGCATCGGGGGAGTATGTCACGGGCACCTACCGTCAGCGCATGGTGCTGGCCTCCGG
>NZ_BANE01000306.1 GCF_000964405.1 Novacetimonas hansenii JCM 7643 | reverse complement strand
CCCCGGTTCGTTTTCGAAATCCGTCGTCTGATCGCGGCGGACACGCTGCCGGGCTACCGCCTGCGTCTGGAGACCGATGCCAGCAATGTGCCGGTGCTCCGCTTCTCCCCTGATCCCAGCAAAGAAACTTATCCACATGACCTTGTGGATAACCATGTGGAGGACTCCTGATGCCCATCGACCTATCAGGAATCGGATTCTCGACCTATCAGGAACGGGAAATCCCTCTAACAATTTGGAATGAAAGGAGAAATTCGCGCTCTCTAAAGGTACTAAATATTATAACTATTCTGTACTTGTATACCGCGCTGGAGCGCGCGTGTGAGTCTTCGACTATCATAAAAACAGACGATTCTGTCGCGACATTTTCCGACAGTTCTGCGCATCATCCTATGGCGGTGGGCAGACACGGCAGTATAGGGCAGGGGGTGCCGTCATGACGCACCCATCGCGCGAGGTGCTGACGCATCTCGAACTGACCTGGCTGGAGAAGCGCATCGAACAGTGGCTGCGCTTCGGGCACGTTCTGGAAACACACCCGATCGATCGTTACCGCCGTCGTCTGAGTTTTGCGCCCGGTGCGGTCTTCGCCCTGCTGCGCTGGACGCAGGCGGA
>NZ_BANE01000307.1 GCF_000964405.1 Novacetimonas hansenii JCM 7643 | reverse complement strand
GCCATCTCCGCCAAAGGGGCGATGGGCCTCATGCAGATCATGCCTGCGACATGGCAGGAGTTGCGTCGCGATCTCGCGCTTGGAAGCGATCCTTTCGATCCGCAGGACAACATCCTTGCCGGTGCCAGCTATCTCCGTCTGCTGCACGACCGCTATGGGGATGCGGGGTTTCTGGCGGCCTATAATGCAGGACCGGGCCGGTATGAGGCCCATCTTATGACGGGCCAGCCTCTCCCACAGGAGACACGGGACTACGTCGCCTCTGTCGCGCACCTGCTCGACCGGCGCGAGCTTCCTGCGGGCGGTCTGCACGAAACCAGCGTCTCCGTTGTGCGCGACCAGCCTAAAGAGACGCTGTTTGCCGGCCATTTCCCGCACGCGCTCCAGACATCGGTCGGCACGTCCGAAGCGCTGTTCGTGCCCGTCTCCATGGAGCGGGCACGATGATCGGACAGGCGGGGGAACGGCGGTTGCGCGGAGGATCGGGTCTTTGGGGGCTAATGCAAGATAAAAGCCGCAAGGTGCGGCATGGTTGGGGAGGGCGGTTTTTCTGGGTTTTTCACAAGGTCATTTTCCCGTCCCAAGGTGTCCGATGGCGTGATTGGCTTGTTTTCAATGTGTTAGCGCAAGGTCGCGGTCTTCATGGCCCGCGATGACGATTTCCGGGTCAGGCCTGGTCGCATCCGCTCACCCCGTGCCCGCCAGGGGCGATCCTTCATCGGGCGCGTGCTGGCCGCCACCAACCGGGCGGG
>NZ_BANE01000308.1 GCF_000964405.1 Novacetimonas hansenii JCM 7643 | reverse complement strand
GTGCGCATGGCGCTGGGAAGCCCGGATCACTGATCCGCTGTGGCGGTGCGAGAAATAGCAGCGCCACACTCAATGCTGCTGCCTGTCTGCTGAAATCCATAACGCAGATAGGCAGTTATGGGGGGTGAACTGACAGTCGACTATCGGGCAGCTATATCCGAAAGCAGCCATCTCCATGCGCTCATGGCCATGACGGCGACCGGCCAAGTCCGGTCGCCTGTCACATGCCCGAGGAATGGCTAATTATGCCGATACCTACCGCCCTGCGTTCCGAGAAGTTGGCGATTGCCCCCAACGAAATGTCGCTCGCCCGTTTCAGCGAACGCGACGGGCTGCTGGCAGCTCAACGCATTCGTGTTGCCACGATGATCCCATCTTCAATTTTCAGATCCATCGAGAGGGGGGCATCGTAGGTGGAGATATCCCTGCCGCTGGTTTCGAGGCCATCAAACACAATCGCGCTTTGAGTCGAGATGCGGTTCAACAGAGCGTTTTCGTTCCGCAAAATTTTCGAGCGTTCGGCTGGGCTGGTGACGGTCTTGATTTTCTCGCGGAGAAGTTGGTCCAGCGCAATGGCCGCCTCGCCCTGTGGCAGCAGGGCTAGCACAGATGCTCTGATATCCTTCAGCCGACCTTCTTTGCGCTGTTCTCGACCAGGGAAGGCAGAGAGGAGCTGCCAGCCACAGGCACGCGCCCGCAGGCATAGCAGCATTTCACGATAAAGCTTGTCGAGCGTCGCATGCTTTTCATCCAGAGCCTTGATATACTTACCTTGACCAACCCACTCTTCATCTTTCAGGATCTTCAGGGCGTCGGTTTGGTTACGAATGTCGATGCCAAGATGCTCCTGCACCTCTAGGAGCTTGGTCTCGTGCATTTCGATGACGTGTACCACCTCATCCGCTAGCTCTCCCGATAGCACGGACCCGGCAATCTGCTCAAAATAGCGGATCGATCCTGTCAGGACCGATCGACGCTCGTTCTTTTGAAACACAGCGACGTCCTCAATGGCTTCCTTGATGTCCGAGAGCTTCTCGCTGATGTCAGCTAGATGCTTCTGCGCCAGCACAGCTGATGCAATATTGAGAGCCGCACCGGACGTGGCCAGAGCCGAAAGATTCCCGATATCGAGTTTGGCGGCTCCGGCGAATTCGTTCGTGCCGATTTTGCGGAGCGTGCCGATGAGGCCACCGTGATTGACGCTCTCCACCAATTTGGTACCAGCCGGGACAATCACATTCATGTAATTGCTGGCCCCAACCTCAACAGCCGTAGCCACGCCAGGAACAGCCTGCAAAAGGGGATTTAACCGGCTAATCCCGGTATCATCCTTGCTAACCTTCCGCCATCCAACGTCCGAATCCAATACGCTGATCTGGGCAAGCGTTAGGACAGGGGTTCCGCTATTGTTGCTAATGACCAAAGCATCGGAGTTACTGACAGGAGCTGGCGTTGAGCTTGCCTCCGTGCTCTCCTTATTCGCACGTGTAACTTCATTATGCTTCAAGCGGAGGAACGCGATTTGCAAAAGAGATGCGGCCAAGGGAGGCCACTCTGCGGCGCCGAAAAAACTGCTGGCGCCCTCGGCAGCTGCTTGACGGGCCTTGTTCACTGCCGCCTGCTGCTTGTCCGCTGTGATCGACGAGAGCCGTTGCGATGTAAAGATGTTAAGTAGAGCCGTCTCGTTGTCGGCCAGATCGCCCTCCTGAGCAGGCAATCCCAGTTGTTTGCATAACGCGTCGATCATGTGCTGATACGAAGGACGGCTACCATCTGTGATGTTCAGTGCCTTCTGGCCAAGGCGGTAAATCTCATCGCCAATTTGGTCGGTATACCGGCTGTGATTCGGGGTGTGCCGTTCATAGGCCCGACAAATCTTAAGTATGCTGTGAGGCGTCTGCGTGAGCGTGTCGACCAAGGGGGCTAATTGATCGTCACTGCTCATACTCAGAATCTTATAGATCACGGGAATGGCAGCGACGTTCACTGGGGTATGATGCATGCAGGTTAATACCGATCTTCGCTTGAGAAAATGGCTCGATTCAATGTTTTGTTAAAAACTGATTGAGGTCAAGGATTGTCCCTCGTTTCAGCTTCTTCAGGCGGACGATGGATGACCCAATAGCTGGGTCTCCCAAATAGCGACCTTCGGACAGCATTGTCTACTATGGTCGGAAAGTCCCATAGGCGGTCTATTGAGGTCCGCCTAACAATGTCGACTTTCGGGAACCCTGAACGACCACTTAGAGGTCTGGCATGTAGGCGATTTCGATCAGGCGGCTTCAATCACAACGCTATGATAGCGCGCAAAAATATCTAAGAGCCTGATCCGAAAGTTTTTGAACAATACCAGCATGTT
>NZ_BANE01000309.1 GCF_000964405.1 Novacetimonas hansenii JCM 7643 | reverse complement strand
CGTCTCGGCCAGTCGATCAGTCACCCAATCCAACCGCCTCCCACTATGCCCGCCTAAACAAACACAGCAAAACGCCGCCAACATATCCCTTCCAGTCTCTATTCT
>NZ_BANE01000310.1 GCF_000964405.1 Novacetimonas hansenii JCM 7643 | reverse complement strand
CCGCCGGTCAGGGCGAAGTAACGGGGGTCAAGGGTGAGCACGCCACGGCGACCGATGGCATCGCAGAGCCATTGGGGCAGGATCAGGTCCAGTTTTCCACGCCGTTCCTGCCAGGCGATCAGCCACGAAAAACCCTGCG
>NZ_BANE01000311.1 GCF_000964405.1 Novacetimonas hansenii JCM 7643 | reverse complement strand
CCGGGACGTTGCCCACCCCGCCGCAGATCGCGCCTGCCTCTGCCGGGGAACTGCTGCCGGCCGCGACTGCGGTGTCCCTGCCGACGGGGCCTGCCACGCAACAGATGCGCGAACGCCTGTCCGAACGTACGGGTGTGTCGCCTGCGTCGCCCTTTGGTGATACCAATACCGGCGCGCTGCCCGCCGACCCGTCGGCCCCGCCCATCGACCCCGCCGACGCCGCACGTGTCGCGGATGGCGAAATCACGCGTACCTCCACCTTCCGTGACCTGGGTCTGGCCACCGGGCCGCTGACGTTGCGCGGGTTTTCGCCGTTGCAGGGGCTTGATGTCATCGTGCCCGCCAACCGGGTGGTGACGCGTGCGCGCATCACGCTGTCGGGCGCGCTGTCGCCCTCCCTCCTGCCGGAGGCAAGTGCGGTCAGCGTCACGCTGAATGAACAATATGTCGGCACGATCCGTGTCGATCCCGAACATCCGCGTTTCGGGCCGATCACCTTTGACATCGACCCGCTTTATTTCACGGGTGACAACAAGCTGAACTTCCACTTCGCGGGGGAATATCGCCGTGACTGCAACGACCTCTATAACGAGGTGCTGTGGGCGCGTATTTCCGATTTCTCCACCGTGACGCTGACGACGACGCGCATCGCCCCCGACCGCAAGCTGTCGTACCTGCCCGCGCCGTTCTATGACCCCAACCTGCGCACGCCATTGCGTGTGCCGGTGGTCATGCCCAATCCCGATGCGCACGGGATGCTCAAGGCATCGGCGCTTGTGGCGTCATGGTTTGGCAAGCTGGCGGATTTCCGCAAGGTATCGTTCCCCGTTTCCACCACGATCCCGGCGTCGGGCAATGCGATTGCGATCGGGGAAAACCTGCCGATCGACGCGCGTGGCACCCGCCCGACGGGGCCGACCCTGTCGGAAGTGGAAAACCCCAATGACCGGCTGGGCACGATCCTTGTCCTGACCGGCCGCAACGCGCAGGAAGTGGAGGTCGCGGCCCGCGTGCTTGCCTTCTCGTCCGACACGCTGGGTGCGGTGGGGACGAAGGTGGTCAATGACGTGACATTGCAGCCGCGCCATCCGTATGACGCGCCGGCCTTTGTGCCCACGGACCGCCCGGTACGCTTTGGCGAACTGGTCGCAGCAAGCGACCTGCAGGGGGGCGGGTTCGCGCCGCCGGTCATGGCGCTGCCGTTCCATCTGCCGCCCGACCTGTATTCATGGCGCAACCGGCCCTATCCGATCGACCTGTGGGTGCGCACGCCCGGTGGCCCGGTGGTGGATCTGGAGACATCGCGCCTTGATGTCCACCTGAATAACAACTACCTCGACAGCTTCACGCTCAAGCCGCCAAGCCTGTGGGCGGCATGGTCCGAACGGCTGGTGAACCAGCATGCCGGCGCGGTGGAACATGCCGCCGCCCTGCCACCATGGCTCCTGTTCGGGCAGAACCAGTTGAAGTTCAGCTTTGACGCCCGCCCGATCGACCGTGGTGTGTGCCGTCGCACCCCCGATGACATCCACATGAGCGTGGATTCCGATTCGTGGCTGGATTTCCGCCGGGGTTATCATTTCGCCCGCCTGCCCAACCTGTCCTATTTCGCAGAGGCGGCGTTCCCGTTCTCGCGCATGGCCGACCTGTCGGAAACGACGGTGGTCGTGCCCCATCATATTGATGCGGGCACGGCGGGCACGTTCATGGACCTGATGGGCTTTTTCGGTGCGACCACGTGGTATCCGGCCTCTGGCGTGCAGGTGGCCGATATCAACGACCTGTCCGAACACCCGCCGCAGGGGGACATCCTGATTCTGGCGACGGCGGGGGATGCGCCAAAGTTCGAGGAACTGTTGACGCGTGCGCCGTATGAACTGACGGATGGTCATATCCGTGTGGGACAGCATATGGGCCTGCAGGGGATCTGGTACCTGTTCCAGGACCATGACCATGCGGGATTGCAGGACGGGGTTCAGGCCAACCTGAATGCACCGATCGCGGGTGCGGGCGTCCTGCTGGGTGCGCAGTCGCCCTATCGTTCGGACCGGTCGGTCGTGGCGCTGATGGGGGACACGCCGTCGCGCATGCATGATCTGGTCATGGGCCTGCGCAGCAAGGAGGACGTGCCGCGTATCCAGGGTGATCTGGTGCTGCGCAATGGCGACAGGCTGACAAGCTATCGCACCGCGCCGACCTTCACGATGGGATCGCTGCCGTGGTGGATGTGGCTGGACTGGTATCTCGGGACGCGTCCGCTCACGCTTTATGTGCTGGGTCTTGTGGGGGCGGGTCTTGTGGCGGCGGCGGCCGTGCGGCTGTTGCGCCGCCGTGCGCAGCATCGTCTGGAGGAAGCCGCCCGGGTCAAGGACACGACCGACGCATCGCACTGATACGATGCGTCGGGAGATATGTCCGGGGCTGTGTCCGGGCATGATGTCGCGCTGGGGCGGCCATGCGCCGGGGCGTGGGAATGATTGAGGGAGTTATTGAGAGATGAGCGCACTTCTTGCAGGCCTGACACTGCTGATCATCGGGGACAGCCATGTTGCCTTCAAGGATTCGCTCCTGTCGGTGCTGCCGGACGAATTCTCGCGTCAGGGGGCGAAGGTCGTGACGTATGGCGTATGTTCCGCCACGGCGGCGGACTGGGTCGTGCCCAATCCCAATAACGGGTGTGGGGCGACGCAACGCATCGGTGACGAACCGGTGCGTGCGCCGGACATGAAACCCGTCGCCCCGCCAGAGGTCACGGGCCTGATTGCAAAATGGCACCCCAACGCCATCATGGTCATCCTTGGTGACACGATGGGCGCCTATGGGCAGGACACCGTCTCTGCCAGCTGGGTGGAAGAACAGGTGAAGACCCTGACCTATGCCATCGGCAAGACGGCGTGCCTCTGGGTTGGGCCGACCTGGGGGCAGTACAGCCCCCGCTATGGCAAGAGCGACCAGCGCGCGAGTACGCTTGCCGCCCTGCTGAAGGCCGATGTCGCGCCGACCTGCACCTATGTCGATGGGACGCAACTGATGGCGAAAGGCAGCGTCAACACCACGGACGGCATCCATGCCACCGCCGCAAGTTACCGCGCATGGGGGGATGCGATCGTGCGCGCCACCCTGCCGGACCTTGAACGGATAAAGGACGCGGCCCCGCCCGCGACGCCCTGACATCGCTGCGCCCGCCCGCATCGCTGTTCCTGCCGCCTTTGCCCGCATTCCCGCGCCACATGTGAAATACAGGCCGATGCAACAGATGACCGCCATCACGCCAGCCCGCAGCACATGGCGCGACGGGCTCCGGCAGGAGTTCTTTCCGCGTGACCGTCGCCGTGACATCGACGGGCTGCGCGCGCTGGCGGTTGCGGCGGTGGTGCTGATGCATGCGCAATGGCTGCGGGGCGGGTTTGTCGGGGTGGACATCTTTGTCGTCATATCGGGCTATTTCATGGGGCGTTCGGCGCTGATGCAGGACCCGTTCCAGCCCGCGCGTTTTGTCTGCAGGCGGCTGTACCGCCTGTTACCGGCATTGTTATGCATGGTGGCCGTGATTTCGGCGGGGATGTTGTGGTGGGTGCTGCAAAGCGATCGCGCCGATATCGCGCTTAACGGGGCCTATGCGCTGGTGTACCTGTCCAATATCTGGGCCGCGGGGCATGTCGGTTATTTCGAGGGTCAGGCGCTGGCCTATCCGTTCCTGCATACCTGGTCGTTATCGCTGGAGATGCAGTTTTATGGCGTCATCTTCCTGATCGCGGTGATGCTGCCGCGCGTGCGGTGGCGTATGTACGCCATCTGCGCCATCTGTGTCCTGTCGCTGGGCCTCAGCGTGCATGACCATGTCATGGGCGATGGGCAGGGATATTACCGTATCGCCGATCGCATGTGGCAGTTCTGCATCGGGGCGATGGTCTGGATGCTGCCCCGGCCGCGCCTGTCGCGCATGGTGGCCAACATGGCCTATGCGCTGGCGCTTGGGGTGCTGGTGGGGGCATGCGTGTTCTATGTGCGTGATTATGCCTGCCCGTCATGGCTGATGGTGTTTCCCTGCCTTGCGGTTGTGGCGATCATCTTGTTGCCGCACACGGATGTGGCGCGCTTTACCCTGGGGCCGGTGTCGCCGCTGGGGGTGATTTCCTATTCGGTTTACCTGTGGCACTGGCCGGTGATCGTGCTGGCGAATTACCTGCTGATGTTCCAGGTCGCGGGCCTGACGATGGCGGGCGTGCTGGTGGTGGCCATGCTGGCGGGCCTGATGAGTTATGTTTTCGTGGAACGGGTTTTCCTTGATTACGAGGGACGGGTGAACGTGGCGGTGCGCAATCGTGGCGCACTGGCGCTGGTATGTGCCTGCGGGCTGCTTTCGGCGGGGTTGGGATATGTTTCGTACATCTCGCGTGTGCATTGACGTGCGGGGCGACGTACCCGTGGGCAGGGATATGATGCGGTATCATTCAACCATGCCGGGGCCTGTCGTGCCCCGTCTCCTTCCCGCGCCAGGCAGGCGTGGGCCGCGCAGATGCGCCGTCCTGCTGGGTGCGACGGCCCTGTGGGGCATGACGGTCGGTGGCGTTGCGACCGGCGGGGCCGCGATGGCGGGTGTTGCGGTACTGTCCGTACCGGCCACGGCCTGGGCACAGGCGGATGCCTCCGCCTTTCGCACGGCCGCGCCCGCCCCGGCGGGGGATGACGGGACGGATTGGGGCGAGGGTGCGCCCGCCTCGTCCCCTGTTGCGTCCCCGGCCGCGACCGCACGCGGGGTGCGCACCGCCGCACTTGATCCGGCATCGCTGGAAATGCGCTCCGTCTCTTAGAGCCTGATCCGAAAGTTTTTGAACAATACCAGCCTG
>NZ_BANE01000312.1 GCF_000964405.1 Novacetimonas hansenii JCM 7643 | reverse complement strand
GCGACGATTTCATGCCGGAACTGCGCGATACACAGGCCGGTCATTGGGGGGACCCGATGACATGGGGACGATGCAGGAACGGGACATTGGCGAAGAAATAGTCATCCCATGTCTGGCTCGACAGCAGGGTGCCCCCGACCATGGCCAGCAGCGTGAAGATGATCCCCAGCACGGCGGATCGCTTTTTCCAGCGGCTTTCGGCAATCCGCGCCTTCGTCAGCGCGTCCTGGTCCAGCCGGTTCCGCTCTTTCTGCGCGCCGGTATGTTCGGCAAGCTGACGGGTCAGGCCCTGCATGTCGCGTGACTGCCGATCCAGTGCGGACGATGTCGCGGCATACTGGGCCTGCATTTCGGCCCGGATGGCCCCGACCTCCCGACGGGTGTCGTCAATCTTTCCGTCAGCACTGTTGCGCCAGCGTTCGAGGAAGCCAATACGTTCCCCATGGTCATCGAGGATGTCTTGCACATCCGGATCTTCGGTCATCTTTGTTCCAGGCAATAAAAAACCGCCCCAAGGGACGGTGATGGCAGGTGCGTATGGCAGGGCATGATCCATGCAGTGCGCCGTCAGGTCGTGGTGGATGTCGCCGCAGTCGTGCTTGCCGCCGTTGTCGCGGTGGCTGTCGTGGGCGTGACCGTGGCTGCTGTCGTTGTTGCTGTCGTGGCGGTTACGGGCGCGCCATAGGTGCTGCCGATCGGGTATTTGCGATCGGGGTCAGCAATGAGGGTGGTCCCGGCTGGGGGCGTCCATGCGGATGCGCCGTCCCATTCGACGTTATCGACCACGTATCCGGCCGGATGCGCGCTGGTCGCGGCCGTCAGGTAAACGGCATAGGTC
>NZ_BANE01000313.1 GCF_000964405.1 Novacetimonas hansenii JCM 7643 | reverse complement strand
CATTCGCCCGCACGGGCACGGATCAGTTCCAGCAGCCAGCGGGGACGGCCCACACCGGGCACCGGCAACGATACGGATGGCAGGACGGACACCCGCCAGCGGGTGACGGACGCTGTGGGCTGACCAAAATCCGCAGCATCGGTCTGCCGCCGCCAGCGGCGTATCGCGATGCCAAGCGAACCAGACGTTTCAGCCGCCAGTTGCAGGCGACGCGAGGCCGTCATGGACAGACGCGCCACCTCGGCGACCACGGCCCCCAGGCCGCCATGCCGCAGCCCTTCCTCGAAGCAGGCCAGTACATCGACGTCCGAACTGGCCTCGACATAGATCGTCCGCCGCGCAGAAAGCCCCACCTGTTTCAGGGAGGGAGCGAACACATCCTGGCGGGTGACGATCCAGAGCACCTTACCGCGCGTGCGGGCCGCAATCCCTGCACAGAACTGACCGGCAGCCGCACTGTGAAGGGCGTCGTTGCCTCCGCCTGCCACCTCATGCAATGCCCCCAGTGCCAGACCACCACCGGGCAGACGGGCGTCTATCTCGCGCACACCGAAGGGCAACACCGTGCGGCGTCGGTCGCTGTGCCCTTCGAGACGGCTGATCGCGGCCCGTAGCGTCTCCAGACCGGGTTTTTTATGGATTTCAGCAGTCATGTCACGGCTCGACGGTCCTTGTGCAGGCAAATTTCCTGATTATATGTTCCTGATTTGTT
>NZ_BANE01000314.1 GCF_000964405.1 Novacetimonas hansenii JCM 7643 | reverse complement strand
CCATGGGGGGCGTGGCGGGCGGTGCCGCCTGTGCCGTCGCCTGTGCCGGGGCGGGGGGCTGCTGCTGCGCGCTTTCTGCCACAGGGGTTGCCGCGGGTGGCGGCGGTGCCGCGGCGGCGGCCTTGGCGTGGTCCGTCGCGCTTTCGATGCCTGTCGCCACCACGGATACGCGGATGCGGCCATTCAGGTTCGGGTCGATCGCGGAACCGAAGATGATGTTGGCGTCGTCCGCCACTTCCTCGCGGATGCGGTTGGCGGCCTGATCCACCTCGAACAGGGTCAGGTCCTCGCCCCCCGTGATGTTGATCAGCAGGCCCTGCGCGCCACCCATCGACGTGTCTTCGAGCAGCGGGTTGGAAATCGCCCCTTCGGCGGCGGCGATGGCGCGATTTTCACCCTCCGCCTCGCCCGTGCCCATCATGGCCTTGCCCATTTCCGCCATGACCGTGCGGATGTCGGCAAAGTCGAGGTTGACCAGCCCCGGCGCCATCATCAGGTCGGTCACGCCACGTACGCCCATATACAGAACGTTGTCGGCCATCTTGAACGCGTCCTGCCAACTGGTGCGTTCATTGGCCAGCCGGAAAAGGTTCTGGTTGGGAATGACGATGAGCGTATCGACAAACTGCTGGAGTTCGGCAATCCCCGCATCCGCCGACTTGGCACGGCGGCCACCTTCGAAGGTGAAGGGCTTGGTCACGACGCCCACCGTCAGGATGCCGCGTTCGCGCGCCATGCGGGCGATGACCGGCGCCGCCCCCGTGCCCGTGCCACCCCCCATCCCGGCGGTGATGAAGATCATGTGCGCGCCATCCAGATGGCGCGACAGTTCGTCGCATGCTTCTTCGGCTGCGGCCCGCCCGATTTCGGGTTTTGCCCCCGCGCCAAGCCCCTGCGTCAGATGAGGGCCAAGCTGGATGCGACGATCGGCCTTGCTGTGGGACAATTGCTGCGCATCGGTGTTGGCCACCACGAATTCCACGCCCTGCAACTGCATGTTGATCATGTTGTCAACGGCATTGGTGCCACCGCCGCCAACCCCGAACACCGTTATGCGTGGGGTGAAATCCGAATGGTTCTGCTGCGGGATGGTCAGATTCAGGGTCATGGTCGGCTCCCGAAGGCGAGGGATGGGTGGATGGGGGCGCGCATTGTGCGCTTGCTTATCGGGTATTAAATAAAGACTTTATCGTTAATATCATACCCTGTCGCGGATGAAATCGACGAAACGTCGGAACAGGCCGGTCGGGCGTACATCGCTGATTCCCGTATCGTTCAGCGCGTCGCCCGCACCTGCCGCCCATGCAAGCAGACCGGCGGACGTCGCAAACATCGGCCATGTCGCCGGGTTTTCCGGCAGGCCATGGATATGGCGTGGATGACCAAGTCGGACGCGCCGGTTAAGGACACGCGCCGCCATCGGGCCGATTCCCTCCAGCAGGGAACCGCCACCCGTCAGGACGACACGCCCGTCGGCGGCAGGCCCCAGCCCGGCCATTTCCAGGCGGTCATTGACCATTTCCAGTGTTTCCTCCACGCGCGGATGAATGATGGAGACGATCCTAGAGCGGGGAATTCTGACATAATGATGGTCGTTGTCGCCAATAAGCTGCACCAGCACCATTTCCTGATCATCGCCGGAGGAGATTTCGGCTGACCCGTGCATGGTCTTCAGCCGTTCCGCATTGTCGATGGAGGTGGACAGGCCATGGGCAATGTCACGCGTGATGTGCTGACCGCCGATGGGGATGCTGGCGGTATGGATCAGCCTGCCTTCGCTGAATACGGCGATGGAGGTGGTGCCCCCGCCCATATCCACCACCGTGACGCCAAGGTCGCGCTCCTCCTCATTCAGGACGGCAAGACCGGATGCCAGCGGGGCCGAGACCATGCCCGCGATCGTCAGGTCCACACGCGACAGCACTGCCTCCACATTACGCAGCGCCGTGGTGTTGGCGTCGATCACATGCATGCGCGCGGAGAGGTGATCGCACAGGTGGCCGCGCGGGTCAGGCACGCCCTGCGTTTCGTCCACGGCGTAATCCAGCGGCAGCGTATGGATGGCCGAACGCCCTTCCGTCAGGGCACGCATGCGTCCTTCGGTCGTGATCCGGCGCATGTCCGCGTCCCCGATCTCGCGCCCGCCGATGGGCCAGCGGATGTTGAGGTGGCGGCTTTCGGGATGGCCGCATGACAGGTTGATGAAAATCTCGTCCTTGCGCAGGGTCGCCATGTCTTCGGCCTGTCCTACGGCGGCACGTATCGCGGCTTCTGCTTCCTTGAGGTCGACAATCCCGCCACAGCGCACGCCGTGCGAGCGGCGCCACCCGTGGCCAAGCACCCGCAGCGATCCGTCCGGCTCCCCCTTGCCAATCAGGCACACGATCTTGGTCGAACCGATGTCCAGCACGCTGAACAGGCCGGAACGCAGCTTGCGCTGGGGGCGGTCCTCCGCCATCGGGATGATGTTCGTCACCGCGCGCCGGTCGCGCCGTGCCGTGTTCGGCAGGGCGGGAACCGGGGCAGCCTGCCGCAGGGCTGGTACAGCGGGTACGGCTGGCGTACGCTGTGGGGCGGTGGGGGGATCGGGGCGGATGATCAGGTTACTCATGCACGTCTCCGCACATTGGCCATGTCCGGGCGGGTCCATGGCATCTCTGGGGCGGGCAACCCGCTGGGGGCTGCCGTGCCGGGGGGCGTATTGTCATTGCCTGCGGGGTGCGGGGGCTCGCGGATGATCAGGCGGTCGGGCAGGCGCATGTCGATGGAGAGGACGGGACGTTCGAGAATGCGCATGTCCTGCTGCATCTGCGCCAGCCGCCTGAGCGCGGGGACTTCTTCCCCTTCGGGCAGGAGTACGACCGTGCCGTCGCGCAGTGTCAGGTTCCACCGTCGTTGCCCCACCCGTACGGCCGCCGCGACATGGGCACGTACTTCCGGTTGCGCGGAGAGTTCATCCATCAGCGCGGCCGCGGCAATGTTGGCGTCCGGCCCGACCACCAGCGGAAGCTGCATGAACGCCTGTGCATCCTTGCCGGTCATTCCCTGATCGCGCACCTGATTGCCTTCGCGGTCGATCAGCATGAAATGCCCGTGGTTCTGCCATACCGCAAAGGGGCGGCGTTCGATCAGGTGGATGATGATCGTATCGGGCAGGTGGCGTTCGATCACGGAATGGTCCACGAACGGCAGGGCGTCGATCCGTTGCCGCGCGGCATTGAGCGAGAAGCCGAGGATGAAGTCCCCCCTGCGCACGCCAAGCGCATCCTGAAGGGCGTCATCCCCCGTCAGTTCGTTGCCCGTGACCGTGATGTTCGTGATACGCAGTGGCAGCATGTTGACAATGCGTGCGCGTAAGGGGGCAAAACGTTCATCCGACCCCAGGCGATGGGCGAATGCGACACATCCTGCCCCCACGGCGCACAGCACGAGGGTAAGCAGCGCAGGACGGATCAGCCGCTTCTGCCGACGTACGAAGATGGACAGCCGCGATGGGCGGTCATTCAGGTTGTCGGCCGCCCGCTTCATGTACGACAGGTCGCCTGTTCCACCAGCCACTGGCATAGCTGCGGATAGGCCACGCCACATGCCGCCGCCTGTTCCGGCAGAAGCGAGGTTTCGGTCATGCCGGGCTGTGTATTGGTCTCCAGTATGACCAGGCGTCCGGCCCCGTCGGGATCGCGGGTATCGTCATAACGGAAATCGGTGCGTGACGCCCCCCGGCATCCCAGCGCCCGATGCGCCGCAAGCGCGAGCGCGCGGGCGTGTTCGAACGCATCGGGATGGATGCGCGCGGGCAGTACATGCGATGACCCGCCCTGCTGGTACTTGGCGTCATAATCATAAAAGCCGTTCCCGCCGTCATCGCGTGGCGTGATGTCGGTTACGGTCAGCGCCCGGTCGCCCATCACACCTACTGTCAGTTCGCGTCCAGGTATGAACTCCTCAACCAGTGCGGAAGTTCCAAACCGCCATGACCGGGCGATGCTGGCGCGGGTGTTCGCACCCGCGCGGATGATATGCACCCCGACGGATGACCCTTCGTTCAGCGGCTTTATGACATACGGCACGGGCAGGGGGTCCGCAGCCTCCAGTTCCGACATGGCAACGACCGTCCCGCGCGCCACCGGCAGGCCCGCCGCCGTGAACACGGCACGTGCCGCCGCCTTGTCCATCGCAACGGCAGAGGTACGGACCCCGGAATGGGTATAGGCAATGCCCATCCAGTCCAGCACGCCCTGTATGGACCCGTCCTCCCCAAACCTGCCATGCAATGCATTGAACACGACATCGGGGCGGTGCGTTGTAAGTTCGGAGACAAGCGCGCCCAAATCCTCACCCGCGATGACCTGCCGCACCGGATAGCCAAGTGAGCGCAGCGCGTCCGTCACACCTGCACCGGATTTCAGGCTGACCTCGCGTTCCGCCGACATGCCCCCCATCAGGACGGAGATATTCTGTCGTGTCATGCTGTCGTCTCCTTGCCCGGCGTCTCCTTGTCCGGGTGCTGTTCGGGGGGATGTGCGGCGGGCCGCCCGATCCGTCGGATTTCCCATTCAAGGGTCACGCCGGTATGTTCGCGCACGCGCGCGCGCACCCTCTCGCCCAGTTCCTCCAGCTCCGCGGCGGTGGCAGCGCCGGTATTGAGCAGGAAGTTGCAGTGTTTCTCGCTGACCTGCGCCCCGCCGAGCGTCAGCCCCCGGCATCCTGCCGCATCGATCAGTTCCCATGCCTTGCGGTCCGATATGTCCGGCGCGGGATTGCGAAAGGTGGACCCCCCGGTACGCGCACGCACGGGCTGTGCCGCTTCGCGCGCGGCGCGGATCTGTGCGATGCGTTCGCGGATGGCCGTGCCGTTCGACGGTTGCCCGCACAGGCGCGTGCGCACCACCACGGCCCCCTGTGGCACAAGGGCATGGCGGTAGCTGAACTTCAGCGCCCCGCCCGGCAGGCGCAGGGCCTCGCCATCGCGGGTGATGATTTCCACCCAGTCAAGGATGTTGGAAATGTCCGAGCCATAGGCCCCCGCGTTCATGGACACCGCCCCGCCCAGCGCGCCGGGGATGCCCGCAAGGAATTCCATCCCCGCAAGGCCGCAGGTTGCGGCATGTTCCGCCACCGTCATGTCCAGGCATGCGGCCCCTGCGATCAGCCCGTTGCCGTCATGCGCGATGTCGGCAAAGCCACGACCCAGGCGGATGACCACGCCATCAATGCCGCCATCGCGGATGATGGTGTTCGAACAGGCGCCAAGCACGCGTACCGGCACCTCCAGCGGGATATGGCGCAGCGCAAGGGCAAGGTCGCGTGCATCGGCCGGCTGCACCAGCAGTTCCGCCGCCCCGCCCACGCGGAACCATGTCCGTGGCCCCAGCGGGGCATCAGGCGTGAGGCGCCCGCGGAAATCCACCAGCGCACGGATCAGGTCCTCGCGCCATTGTACGGGGGTGGGGGCGGCAGGTGCGCCAGTTGCAGCCTGTGTCATTACGCCGCATCTTCCCCCTTGTGCGCCGCCGGGGCGGACGGGGCGGATTGCAGTTCGGCAAGCTGCCCCGGCAGGGCCTGCGCCCAGTGGGTGATCGACCCCGCGCCAAGGCAGACCACGAAATCACCGGGGCGGGCGATTGCATTGATCATTTCAGCAAGATGTTCCGGCCCGGGCAGGGGCACGACGGAACGGTGCCCGCGTTCACGCAGGCCCTCGACCAGGGCATCGCGGTCCATTCCTTCTATCGGCTGTTCGCCTGCGGCATATACGTCGGCGATGATGACGGTGCCAGCATCGTTCATGCATGTGCAGAATTCGTTAAACAGGCTCTGCAGTCGCGAATACCGGTGCGGCTGCATCACCGCGATGACATTGTTCGCCCCCGCCTGGCGCGCCGCCTTCAGGACGGCGGCGATCTCCACGGGGTGGTGGCCGTAATCATCGATCACGGTGATGCCGCCCGTTTCCCCCGTGCGGGTGAACCGGCGCTTTACCCCCTTGAACGCGGCAAAGGCGGAACGGATTGTCGCATCGTCAATTTCCATTTCCACGCCCACCGCGATGGCCGCCAGCGCGTTTTGGACATTGTGATGGCCCAGCATCGGCAGGCGGAACGGCCCCGCGCGGCGTGAACGGTTGCGGTTGCGGCTGGTGACGACCACCTCGAACGTGGCGCCAAGCTTGTCGGTAATGACCTTTTCCGCGCGGATGTCGGCCTGCGGGGAAAAGCCATAGGTGACGATCCGGTGGTCCGACAGGCGCGGGATCATCTGCTGCACGGCGGGATGGTCGATGCACAGAACGGCAAAGCCATAGAACGGGATGTTGGAGACGAACTGGTCATATGCCGCCTGCATCGCCTCTTCCGTGCCCCAATGGTCCAGATGTTCGGGGTCCATGTTCGTCACCACGGTGATGACGGAGGGCAGGCGCAGGAAGGAGCCGTCGCTTTCGTCTGCTTCCACCACCATCCAGTCGCCCGACCCCATGCGGGTATTGGTGCCATAGGCCTCGATAATGCCGCCATTGATGACGGTGGGGTCCAGCTTCGCAGCCTCCAGCACGGCGGCGACAAGGCTGGTGGTCGTGGTCTTGCCATGTGTGCCGCCAACCGCGACGGACCAGCGCAGGCGCATCAGTTCGGCCAGCATTTCCGCACGGCGCACAACCGGGATCAGGCGCGCGCGCGCGGCCAGTACTTCGGGGTTGTCGCGTTGCACGGCGGTGGAGGTCACGACCACCTGCGCCGCGCCAAGGTTGGCGGCGTCATGGCCGATCGTGACCGGGATGCCCGACGCGCGCAGGCGTGCGACATTGGCGCTTTCGGCGATGTCGGACCCCTGTACCGCGTAACCCAGCATATGCAGCACCTCGGCAATGCCGGACATGCCGATGCCGCCTATGCCGACAAAGTGGATGGTGCCAATGGAAAGGGGCAGGGCTCTCATTATGTATCAGTCTCCGTCTTCGCTCTGCCGGATTAGGCGGCACTGGCCATGGGATGCAAGCATCCTTCTATCATGTCCGCCAAACGTGCGGCGGCGTCGGGGCGTCCAATCGCGCGCGCGGCCGTGGCGGCACGCGCCAGCGCATCGCGATCACCCAGCAGTTCCACCAGCATCGCCGCCAGCCTGTCGGGGGTAAGTTCGGCCTGCGGGATCATCCATGCCGCGCCCGCGGCGACCAGCGCGCGGGCATTCGCGCTCTGTTCGTCACTGGCGGCGATGGGCAGCGGCACGAGAATCGCAGGACGTCCCGCGACCGTTACCTCTGCCACCGATGATCCGCCCGCGCGTCCGATCACCAGATGCGCGTCACGCAGCAGGTCGGGCACGTTGTCAAGGAACGGCGCGACGGACGCCGGGATGGCACAGGCGCCATAGGCCGCGCGCACACGCTCCATATCCTCGGTGCGGACCTGTTGCGTGACCTCGATGCGCGCACGCAGCGGCGGGGGCAGCGTCGCAAGGGCTGCGGGGACGATATCGCTGAAGATGCGCGCGCCAAGTGATCCGCCCCAGACCAGCAGTCTTATCACGCCGCTTGAGGGGTGATAGGGCACGTCATGCACCGTTGCGATATCGGGGCGTACCGGCATGCCCGTTTCGGTGACGGGAACGCCCGGGGGCAGGCCAGCCACGGTGGGGAAGGAGGTTGCGATCGCACGCGCCCAGCGTGACAGGAACGCATTCGCCCGGCCCATGACCGCGTTTCCTTCATGAAGGAATATCAGCGGCCGGTCCCTGCCCATCAGGTGCGCACCCAGAAGGGGCGGGACGGAAGGATACCCCCCGAATCCCACGACCGCCGCAGGTTGCAGCCCGCGCAGGATCGCGCGCGCGCGCCATGTCCCGTGCGCCAGCGCCAGGGCGGCGCGCGCGGCGCGTACCGCGCCACGTCCGGCAATTCCCGCGCCGGGCAGGACGAACTGCTGCCGGCCGGCGAAAATCCCCTTTTCACGGATGCCCGCGCGGCGGTCGGTCATCAGGCCGACCTCGTGCCCGCGCCGGACCAGTTCACTTGCCAATGCCTCCGCCGGGAAGAAATGCCCCCCCGTGCCGCCGGCTGCGATGATGATGGGGCGCGGGCGGGTCATGGGCGGGCTCTCCGGTTCAGGAACGCGGGCGTGGATGGCCCGAACTGGCTGTCGTTGGTGTTGACGCGCGTACGTGTCAGCGCAAGGACCATGCCGATCGTCAGGGCAACGGACATGGCGGACGAACCGCCATATGAAATGAAGGGCAGCGTCATGCCCTTGGTCGGGATCAGGTGCAGCGTCGATCCCATGTTCACGAATGCCTGCAACCCGAAGCCCGTCACCAGCCCGGTCGTGGCGATGACGATGAAAGGATCGTTTTCACGCAGGAGCTTGAGCAGCGCGCGAATGACGATCACGGCAAAGACCCCGATGATGAACATGCATACGATCATGCCGAATTCCTCCCCCGCGACGGCGAAGACAAAGTCGGCATGTGCATCAGGCAACAGGTCCTTTACGCGCCCTTCGCCCGGACCACGGCCCAGCAGCCCGCCATTGCCAAAGGCGCGCAGGGCGGTGTCGATCTGGTAATGGTCGCCCACCTCGGGGTGGAGGAAGCGCTCCACGCGGGAACGGACATGGGGGAAAACGGCATAGGCACCGATAAAGGCCGCGATCATGCATCCCACGCCACCCGCCACGAGGAACAGGCTGAGCCCATCGACGAAAAGCTGCGTGATGAAGACGGTCGTAATGACGCTGAGCATCCCGATGTCGGGCTGTGACTTCAGCAGCAGCAGCACAATCCCGAACAGGCCGAGCGCAATCAGCATGCCGGGAAAGAATTTACGTTTCTGCCGTTCCGTCAGCAGCCACGCCGTCACCACGGCAAAGAAGGGCTTTAGGAACTCGGACGGCTGTACCGACATCATCGGCAATGCGATCCAGCGCCGTGCGCCCTTGATCTCGATCCCATGTACCAGTGTCAGCGCCGTGGCCATGATGCCCAGCACGAATCCCACGGCACCCACCACCTTTATCGTGCGTATCGACAGCAGCGACGTGCCGATCACGATGGCTGCGGCAAGCAGCAGGAAGCACACCTGTTTGAAGATGAACATGTCGCGTGATGCGCCGATACGCACCGCCACGGCCGGGCTTGCCGCCAGCATCAGGATATAGCCGAACCCGATCAGGATACCCACGCAGATCAGGGTAACGCGGTCCACATTGCGCCACCACCGCGCCATGGGCGATGTGTTGATACGTGACAGGGCCGCCATTATGCCCCATCCCGTCGCGGGGCGTGCGCATCCGCCGCCAGTGCGCTGACAAGCCCGGCAAAGTGCTGGCCGCGTGCCTCGAACCCTGTGAACTGGTCAAAGCTCGCACATGCAGGCGAGAGCAGTACCACAGGGGTATGGAGCGTGCGCGCGGCCGACAGGGCGGCGGGCACCGCATGGTCCAGCGTGCCGACAATGGTATGGGCGACCCCCTGTGCGCGCAGTGTGTGCGCCAGTTCGGGGGCATCGCGCCCGATCAGGAACGCATGCGCCACACGATCGAACAGGGGGACAAGATCTGCGATCCCGCCTGCCTTGGCAATTCCGCCCGCGATCCAGATCATGCGCTCATGACACGACATCGCGCGTGCGGCGGCATCCGCGTTTGTGGCCTTGCTGTCATCAATGAAACGGATGCCGTCAATTGTGCCGATGGTTTTCTGCCGGTGGGCAAGCCCGTCGAACGATGCCATGGCGGCCCCGATGATGGTGCGGGGACAGCCCAGCCACAGCGCAATGGCCGTCGCGGTGGCGGCATTTTCCGCATTATGCGCGCCGGGCAGGGAAGGGGCGTGCGCAAGGTCGGCAATCACGCCCGTACGGTCACGCAGCAGCCCGTCGTGAACCGACATGTCCGGCGCATCGGCCCCCCCGCCAGCCACCATCACGTCGATGCCGCGTGCCCGCAGATCCGCCGTCAGCCCGGCGCAATCCGGCAACGTATCGCCCAGTACGGCAAGATCGCCCGTGCCCTGACGGTCGAAGATATGCAGCTTTGCACGGCTATAGCCCGCCATGTCCCCATGCCGGTCCAGATGGTCGGGTGTCAGGTTCAGCAGGCAGGCCGCATCGAAATGCATCCTGTCGAGGCGTTCGAGCATGTACGATGACATTTCAAGAACATAGACACCATTATCGGGCAATAAGGGCAGTGACAGGGCCGCAGGGCCAAGATTGCCACCGGCAATGGCGGGAATGCCGGCATGATCCAGCAGATGGGCCAGCAGAACGGTGGTCGTGGATTTGCCATTGGTGCCGGTCACCCCCACGAACCGTGCATGCGATCCCGCACGGCGGACGGCGCGGAACAGGAATTCCGCATCCGATACGATCGGCACTCCCGCCGCGCGCGCCATCGCCGCCACCGGATGGGGGGCCGGCAGGATGTGCGGGATGCCCGGTGACATCACCAGCGCATCGAACCCCGCCATGTCCACCAGCGGGGCAAAGCTGACGCCCGCAGGGGCGTCAGGGGGGGCATGTCCCGACAACGTATCGTCCCACGCCTGCACCCGTGCCCCCATCGCGCCCAGCGCACGGGCAGCGGCCATGCCGTTGCGGCCAAGGCCCAGCACGGCGATGTGTTGTCCGGTGAACAGGTCGGTGGGAAATGTGTTCATCTCAGTTTCAGTGTGGCAAGGCCACACAGTCCCAGCACAATGGAAACGATCCAGAAGCGTATGACGATTTTGGATTCAGGCCATCCCTTTTTCTCAAAGTGATGATGCAGGGGCGCCATCAGGAAAACCCGGCGCCCGGTACGCTTGTACCAGAAGACCTGTATGATGACCGAAAACGTCTCGATCACGAACAGCCCACCGACGATGCACAGCACCAGTTCATGCTTGACCGCAACCGCGACGGCCCCCAACGCCCCGCCAAGGGCGAGTGATCCGGTATCCCCCATGAACACTGCGGCAGGTGGCGCGTTGAACCACAGGAATCCCAGCCCCGCCCCCACCAGCGCGGAGCAGAAGATCCCCAGTTCCCCGGTGCCCGGCACGGCATGGAGTTGCAGGTAATCGGCAAAGATATGATTGCCCACCAGATAGGAAATCAGCGCGAAGACCAGTGCCGCGATGGTTACGGGCACGATCGCCAGTCCGTCCAGCCCGTCGGTGAAATTGACCGCATTGCCAAAGCCCGTGATCGTAATCATCGCAAACACCGGAAAGGCATAGCCCAGCGGCAGCAGCAGGTCTTTGACGAAGGGGAAGGCAAGGTGGTTCGCAAGGTCCGGTGGCATCAGTCCCTCGATCCAGATCCCGCCAATCAGGGAGACCGCGAATTCACAGCCCAGGCGCATGCGCATCGACACGCCGTCGGTGTTGCGCCGCGACAGCTTGAGGTAATCATCGGCAAAGCCGACCGCGCCGAACGCAAGGGTGATGGTCATGACCGCCCAGACGAACCCGTTCGTCAGGTCCGCCCACAACAGCGTCGATCCCAGCAGGGAGACAAGGATCAGGACCCCCCCCATGGTGGGGGTCCCGGCCTTTTCCACCAGATGGCGTTCCGGCCCCAGTGTGCGGATGGGCTGTCCGCCGCGCTGGATACGGCGCAGGCGCGCAATCAGCGGGTTCCCCAGCATGAGGCTGAGCACCAGCGCCGTCAGGCATGCGGCCCCGGCGCGGAAGGTGATGTAGTGGAACAGGTTAAGGACCGAGACATGGCCCGCCGCGTGGCGTTGGAACAGGTCATAAAGCATCAGGCGCGCCCCCGCGCGTCATCATGCGTGCCAAGGGTGTTCAGGGCATCGACCACCTGGCGCATCTTCAGTCCGAGGCTGCCTTTGACAAGGATGGCGTCACCCGCGCGCATCGCCGCGCGCACCTGTGGGGCAAGGGTCGCGGCATCGGGTGCCCATGCACCACGTCGGGAGGGGGGCAGGAGATCAAAGAGATATTTCATGTTCGGGCCGCAACAAAAAACAAGGTCCGCATGTTCGCGGACATCTGGAAGAAGGGATTCATGCTGGTCACGCGCAAACGCGCCCAGTTCGAGCATGTCGCCAAGCACGGCGATACGCCGCCGTGCCGGGACCTGCCCCAGGACATCAAGCGTCGCGCGGATCGAGGCGACCGACGCGTTGTAGCTTTCATCAAGCAGGCTTGCCTGCCCGTGCAGTATGGGGGTGATCGCCCCGCGTCCGGCCCCGGGGCGGAAATCCGCAAGGCCCCGCACCGCGCATGCCATGTCCGCCCCCACCGCGTATGCCGCCGTCAGCGCAACCAGCGCATTGCCCGCCATATGGCGGCCCGGTGCATGCAGGTTGACCGTGCCCGACCATCCGTCGATCAGGGCACGGAACGCACCACCATCGGGGCGGCGCTGGAAATCTTCCATCCGCGCCGTGCTGCCGGGGTGCGTGCCCGCCGTCCACAGGCGCGCGCCATGGTTACGGGCCTGTGTGGCGAAGATGGCCATGCCCGTCACGTCATCGGGCACGATCGCCACCCCGTCCCGCGGCAGGGCCGCGATCAGGTCCGACTTTTCACGCGCGATGGCCTCCAGACTGCCCATATGTCCCAGATGCGCCCCGGTGATGGTCGTGATGACCGCGACATCGGGCCGCACCATCTGTGCCAGAGGGGCGATTTCGCCGGGGTTGTTCATGCCCACTTCACACACGCAGAACATGGCCGACGCAGGCAGGCGCGCCAGTGTGAGCGGCACACCCCAGTGATTGTTGTAAGACGCAACCGCCCAATGGGTCGGCCCGCACGCGCCCAGCGCATGGCGCAGCATGTCCTTGGTGGTGGTCTTGCCCACGCTGCCGGTCACGGCGATCATCCGGCCCGCGAACCGCGTGCGCGCAAATGCTGCCATGGCGTTGAGCGCGGACAGCGTGTCATCCACCAGCAAGATGCGCGCGTCCTCCACGCCGGGATCGCGATGGGCGATCACAACGGCCGCACCGGCATCCAGTGCGCGGGTGATGTGCGCATGCCCGTCGGAGTTTTCCCCCACCAGTGCGACGAAGATGTCACCCGCCGCCAGTGTCCGCGTGTCGATGGAAACACCGGTTGCGCGCAGACCCTCGCACGACGCCGCGCCGGGGTGGGGGGACGCGCGGAAATGCCCGCCCGTCGCCGTGAGGAGTTCGGTGCCGGTCCACAGGATGGGGGCGGTCATGGGGCGTTCGCCAGTTCGCGGATGACGGAAACATCGTCAAAGGGCAGGACCGTCGTGCCGACCGTCTGCCCCTGTTCATGGCCCTTGCCCGCGACGACCATCACGTCCCCGGCCTTGAGCCGCGACAGTCCCTCGGCAATCGCCTGCCTGCGCCCGCCGATATCGCTGGCGTCCGGCGCGCCCGCCATGACCTCGCGCCGGATGGCTGCTGCATCCTCCGTACGGGGGTTGTCATCGGTGACGATGGCCATATCGGCCAGGCGCCCCGCAACCGCGCCCATCAATGGCCGTTTACCCCGGTCACGGTCGCCACCTGCGCCAAATACCGCCACCAGCCGTCCCGACGCATGTGGCCGCAAGGACAGCAACAGCCGTTCCAGCGCGTCGGGCGTATGGGCGTAATCAACATAAACCGCCGCCCCGTTGGGCAGGGTCACGGCATGTTCCATCCGCCCGCGCACGCCGACAAGGGCGGGAAGGCAGTTGATGGCCGCGGACATCATATCCCTGCTGCTCGCCGCAAGCCCGGCGGCCAGAAGCATGTTATCCACCTGGTAACGTCCGGGCAGCCGTGTGGCGACCTCATGCCGCGTGCCATTGCATTCCACATCCAGCACCTGCCCATCCGGGCGCGGGGTCACGCGCAGCAGGCGGATCGCATCCCCGCTTTCCCCCACCAGCCGCAGGTCCAGCCCCCGTTTCACGGCAATGGCGCGCAGCGCCTCCAGCGTTGCGCCCTCCATGTCCGCGTTGGCCACCGCCAGGCCACCTGGCGGCAGCAGCGTATCGAACAGGCGCAGCTTTGCCGCGCGATAGCTGTCCATGTCACCATGGTAATCAAGGTGATCGCGCGTCAGGTTGCTGAACCCGGCAGCAGCAAGGGGCACCCCGTCAAGGCGGCGCTGCGCAAGGCCATGGGAGGAGGCCTCAATGGCGATGTCATCCACCCCATGTTCATGCAGGGTGCCAAGCGTCAGCGCCATCGTCACGCCATCGGGTGTCGTCAGCGATGGTCCCGACAGCGCGGGCACGGTGGGGGAGATGATGCCAAGCGTGCCGATGCTCGCGGCGGCATGTCC
This sequence comes from Novacetimonas hansenii JCM 7643, assembly GCF_000964405.1. Taxonomy (GTDB): domain Bacteria; phylum Pseudomonadota; class Alphaproteobacteria; order Acetobacterales; family Acetobacteraceae; genus Novacetimonas; species Novacetimonas hansenii. The sequence continues at coordinate 10,254 of NZ_BANE01000314.1, read as the reverse complement.
CTGATGCTGCCAGATCTGGCGCACGAATTCGACCGTACTCGTCTTGCCATTCGTGCCGGTCACGGCGACAACATGGCCGGGCATCGCGGGCATCAGCGCTGCCGCCATCACCGACAGGGCGTGGCGCGGGTCGTCGGTTGCGATGCACGCAATGTCATGTCCCGCCTGCCGCACCGCAGCGCAGGCATCCGGTGTCGAAATGATGGCGCACGCACCCTGTTGCAGCGCCTGCGTAATAAAGGCGCGGCCATCGGCGCGGTTGCCCGCGATGGCGGCGAAGATCATGCGCGGGCGCACCTGCCGGCTGTCGGCCGTGATCCCGCTGACTTCCGGGTCATGGCCGCAGCCATCCGTCGGAAGGCCCGCGCGGTGCAGTGCTGTCGTCAGTTTCATGTCTATCCCCGTTCCTGCCGCTTCTTTAACGGCATGGCCCCTTCGCGTTCGTCCCGTGCGGCATGCATGCGCGCCAAATGCCCCGCTTCGGACGTCATTTCCCCTGTCCCATGATGGCTGCCATGGCGACTGCCCTCGCTTTCATGCAGGTGCATGGTGCCAGGATCATTCCCCGGACCCAGCGCGCGATATCCATGCGGGACGGGCGGGCGCATCGGGATGAACAGGGAATTCTCGATCGCCTCCTGATGCGCGGTGTCGGGGAACAGGCCCATCATCGGTGCGATGCGGGTGATGATGTGCGATGCCGTCGGCGCGGCGTTCCATCCCGCCGTGGTCCATCCATGTGTCTGTGCCGTCGGTTTGGGACTGTCGAGCATGACATAGACCGCATAACGCGGTGCATTCATCGGGAATATGCCGGTAAAGGCCGAAACATTGACATGCTTGAGATAGCCGCCATGCGCGCCGATCTTTTCGGCCGTACCCGTCTTGCCCCCCACGTAATAGCCTGCGGATTCCGCCCGGTCGCCCGTGCCCTTGGTCACGTCAAGGCGCAGGATCTTGCGCAGGATGGATGAATTTTCCGCCGAGATCAGGCGTTGTGCATCCGGGGTCTGTGCCGCCATGTCCGTATCGGGCACGGGGGTGCCGCCCGGCGTCCTGTCCTGGTCATGCAGCAGCAGCGTGGGTTTGAGCAGGAAGCCACCATTGGCCGTCGCCGCCGTGCCGCGCACGATGGCCAGGGGGGGTTCCGCCACGCCATGTCCGAAGGCGACGGTCATGACAGTGGAAACACCCCAGTTGCGTGTGGAAGGGATAATGGGGTGCCCGGCCTCGGGCAGTTCGATGGGAACGCGCGCGAAAAAGCCCATGTTGCGCAGCCAGTCCTGCTGGCGCGCCGCCCCCGCATCAAGCGCGATATGCGCCGCCGCAGGGTTGGAGGAATGGGCCATGACCTCTGGCAGGGAAAGCCACGGGTCGAAATGGTCGTTTTTCATGTCGGAAATGGTGAAGCGCCCGACCTTGATCGGCACGCTGGAAAAACGGTCCCATATGTGCGCGACCCCATCCTGCAGCGCCATGGCCGTCGTCTGCAGCTTGAAGGTGGAGCCGGGTTCATACATGCCCGTCACCGCGCGGTTGAAGCGGGCGTCGGCGGGGGCATGGCCGAAATCATTGGCGTCATAGTCAGGCAGGCTGACCATGGCGATGATCTCCCCATTGCGTACATCCATCACGATGGCGCATGCGCCGATCGCCTGGAATGTATCCATGGCCGATTGCAGTTCATCATGGACCACATTCTGCACCCGGACGTCGAGCGAGAGCGTGAGCGGCGCGCGGTTACTGTCGAGGCGCTTGTCAAAGAACCGTTCCACCCCGGCGACGCCATGGTCGTCGATGTCCACCCCGCCCATGATCTGCGCCGCGACGCGCCCCATGGGATAGCGACGGCGTTCACCCGGTTCGAAATAGATTCCGGGAATGCCCAGGTTATTGATCGCCAGTTCCTCTGCCGGCGAAATGTCACGCGCCAGATAAACAAACTGCCGTGCCGATGACAGGCGGCGCAGGGTTTCCGCCGCATCAATATGGGGGAGTACCTGCTTGAGCTTACGCGTGGCGTCCTGCGGGTCGATCATTTCCTGCGGGTTGGCATAAACCTGCGCCACCGGCAGGGAAATCGCCAGCGCCTGGCCGTTGCGATCCACGATGGAGGCCCGATGCACCTGCGGCAGGACGATGTCGTTGGCCACCATGCCCTTCGGGTCGCTTTTGGGGATGGGCGGAACCTGTGGCGCGATCTGGTGCTGCTGTGGGGCAAGCGGCATGATGATCGTCGCAATGCTCAGCTTCACGCCCACCGCGCCGAACAGCACGCAGAAAACCCCCGCCACGACCAGCAGGCGGGTGTCCGTTTTATAGCGTGCCATGTTCATGCGCAAAGTCCCGCCTGTGGGGCGGGAACTGTCCGTATGTGTATCCTGGCTGGGCGGGCGGGGCGTATCGTTCATGTCACCGACGGTATCCGGCAGCGGAAGCGACCGTCGTCAGTTGCTGACGGGTACGGGCGGGGGAAGGGCGGACGTACGGGAATTGGCCAGCGAACTGCCACCCCCGCCACGGACGGAGGAAAGTGTGTCTGCCGGATGCCATGCCGCATCCGACACTTCATGCGCGGGATGGTAACGATAGGGCGCGACATGGGTGCTGGCCAGTACGACGTCATGGGTGGGGGCCGCCGTGTGGGTCACGCGTGCGGGCAGGTGGGCCGGGGCCTCATTCTCCGCCATGACGGTGGCGGGACGTTCAACCGGACGTGGCGCGGGCTTTGGCACGTCATGTTCCGGTCGGTCGGCATGCAGGGCGGTGGCCTCCACACGGGCGGTCTCCACACGGGCGGGTTGCGCATGGCGTGTCACCGGCGTGGGGGACGGGGACATCACGGGCGGTCGCGGGGCACTGGCCTGCGCCATCACCATGGGCGCGGCATGGGGATGCGGCACGGGGTCGGGCGTGGTGACGGTCATGTGGTCCGCAGCAAGGGAGATACCCATATTCGCACGCGGGTTGGCCGGTGCAATGGGCGTGGATCCCGGCGTGGGCAGATGTGAACCCAGGGCGGCCATCTGTACGAATTGCGTTGGCGCCACAGGGCGCAGCGTCGGGTCATAACGTTCGGCCAGGACATGCAGCCGGTCGGGCTGGTTCAGCATCGTCCATTCCGCGCGCAGCATGGCCGTCTGGTCACGCGTGCGTTCGGTCTGCATCACGATCTGTGCGATCTTCTGGTCCAGCGCGGAAGTCTGCTGTTTCTTGGTATACAGGAACAGCCCGGACCCCGCCGTCATGAGGGCGCATAAAAGCGTGATGATGCGGATCATTGCTGCTGTCCCATGTATGTGGCGGAATCCGTGTCCGGGAATGTCATGACGCGTTCGACCGTGCGCAGCCGCGCGCTGCGTGCGCGCGGGTTATGGCGGCATTCCGTATCCGACGGGCGGATGGCCTTGTTACGGACAAGGCGGAAGGCGGGGCGTTGCGTACTCTGCATGGCGGCGCCCGGGTCGTGGCGTGAAGGGCCGGGCATGCGGCCTGATGCGCGGTTCATCGCAAGCTTTACCAACCGGTCCTCCAGCGAATGAAAGGACACGACCACCAGCCGCCCGCCCGGCGCCAGCAGGCCAAGCGCCTGTTCCAGCCCGCGTTCGATCTGCCCCAGTTCGTCATTCACATAAATGCGCAGGCCCTGGAACGTGCGCGTCGCGGGGTCGATGCCCGAACGGTCCGCCCGCACGACCGAACGCACGATGTCCGCTAGCGCCGCCGTGGTGGTGATCGGGTTTTCCGCCCTTGCCGCGACAATGGCGCGCGCCACCCGGCGCGACATCCGTTCCTCGCCATAGGTATAGATGATGTCGGCCAGTTCGCTTTCCTGATAGCGGTTGACGACATCGGCGGCGGTCGTGCCCTCGTCCCCCATGCGCATGTCCAGCGGCCCGTCCATGCGAAAGGAGAATCCGCGCTCGGGCTGGTCGATCTGATAGGAGGAGACCCCAAGGTCAAGCACCACGCCATCAAGTGCATCCACCCCACGCGCGGCAAGGAGGGAGGCCATGTCCCCGAACCCGCCCTTGATCAGGCGCAGGCGCGACTGTTCCTGCCCGTCGGGGAAGGACGTGGCCAGCGCCGCGCCACGTGCGATGGCGGCGGGATCGCGGTCGATGGCCCACAGCGTGCATTCCGCGGCCGACAGGATGGCGCGCGCATAGCCGCCGCCGCCAAACGTCCCGTCGAGGTAGGTCGCGCCATCACGCGGCGCGAGGTCACAGAGCACCTCTGCCAGCATGACCGGTATGTGGCCGCCATCAATGCGGGGTGGGGTGGGGGGCGTCGTGGTCATGCCGATCCTTCCGGTGGGGAGGCGGCCGTCTTCCTGCCCGATGTCAGTGCCCGCGCCCGTGTGCGTGCCTCGTCCCGGCGCTGCGCCGCGGCGTCGGGGTCCCATACCTGAAAGATGCGTCCCAGCCCCATGAACGTGACCTGTTCGGTCAGGTTGGCGTGCGCACGCAGTGTTTCAGGCAGCAGGATGCGTCCTTCCTTGTCCGCGTCGATGGGATAGGCATCGGCATAGAGCGCGGTGGCAAGGTCGTCATGGTCCTCGGAAAAGATGTCCACTTCGTCCAGCGGGCGCGCAAGTGCGGAGAATGAGGCGCTTGGCCATGCTTCGAGGCAGGGATGCAGATGGGACGGGCGCATGATGACCAGCGGTTCGCCCGCCCGTGAAAGGGTGCGCAGCGTCGCGCGGAAAGCCGACGGGATGGAGACCCGCCCCTTGGCATCCAGCCGGTTCTGATGCGTGCCAAGGAATACACTCACGCTGCGCGATGCCCTCCCCGGCATGAATTACAGAAGGTCCGAGACCGTGCCCGGCGCGGGTGAAAGGTGCTTCCTTCACTCAACTTCACTGGGTCTATGTGGGATATCATGGGATTTCATGGGCGGTCAATTAAAGATATGCAAAAAATGGCGGCAGACTGCTATTGTTCAGCCGTAAGGGGTGTAATGACAGGTAAAGAGGAATATATCCGGCAGACCGGGGGCATAAATGCCACCAGCCGACAGATGTTTATGTTTTGTTCTTTTTAATGAATACTTAATCCCGCCTCTGGGTTCGTGCCATGCAGGCCCATGTGGGGGGATAAAGATGCCAGACGGTCTGTAAGCCGGGTTCTGTCCATCCCCGAAGGGATGGGACGACCATTCCTCTGGGACGCGCCTTGCGGCACGCCTCACGCGACCAACCCGAACGACGGGGCGGAAAGGCCCCTGACGGCGCGGACCGGAATCCGCCCGCCTGCCGTTCCTATTCGGTCTTGCTCCCGGTGGGGTTTGCCCTGCCGCCCATGTTACCATGCGCGCGGTGCGCTCTTGCCGCACCGTTTCACCCTTACCCCCAACATCCGGCCCGATCGTAAAACCGGTCCATCAGCCGTGGGGGCGGTCTGTTTTCTGTGGCACTGTCCCTGGGGTCGCCCCCGCCGGCCGTTAGCCGGCACCGTTCTTCCGTGGAGCCCGGACTTTCCTCCATCATTGCGCACGGGCGCGCCGACAGCGGTCGTCCGACCGTCTGGCATGCGGAAACTGGCGGTGCATGCGTCCCGCGTCAAGGGCTAAAGCCTTGGGACGCGAAAACTCATGACCGATTACGAAAGGCGTGCTGTTGTCTGTTTCTGATGTCGCGGCGTCCGCGCCCCTTCCGCGCGGGCGGCTTCCGGGGCTTTTGACCCGCCTGTTCCTGATGGGGGCGAAGGCGAGTGCGGCCCGTCACAATCATGTCCCCCATTCGCTGGAGGATATTCGCCGACGCTTTGACCGTCCCTGTTTCCCGCAACGTCTGTCGCGCCTGCAGGTCCGGCGTGTCATCGACATGCGCGTCCCCGGTGCGACTGAACTGCGGCCGGCGCGGCTTTATGTTCCTTATGGCAAGGTGCGCGGCGTCGTACTGTTCATGCATGGGGGGGGATATGTCCATTGTGGCCTGAACTCCCACGATGGGATCTGCTGTCGCCTTGCGCGGCAGTCAGGGGCGGCTGTCCTGTCCTTTGACTACCGCCTTGCGCCGGAAAACAGGTTTCCTGCCGCCGTGGATGACTGCTGGGCTGCGCTGCAATGGCTGGTGGCAGAGGCATGGCGGTGGGGTGGGAAGGTCGCGGTGGCGGGGGACAGCGCGGGCGGTACGCTTGCTGCGGTCCTCAGCCAGATGAGCCGTGGGTGGGGGCATCCGCCGCTTGCCCTGCAATTACTGTATTACCCCTCACTTTATGGAGAGCGCCCGGTTCCCTCGCGTGAAGTCTATGCAAATGGCTATGTGCTCAGCACCCGTGTGATGGAATGGTATGCGCAGGAATATATCCGCGACCCGCAGGATCTGCGCGATCCGCGCCTGGCGCCGGTCTTTGCGTCTTCGCTTGCCAACCTGCCGCCCGCGGTCATCGCCCTTGCGCAGTGCGATCCCCTGCATGATGAGGGAACGGGATATGCCGCTGCGATGCGCACGGCGGGGTCGCGGGCCATCACCCGGACATGGCCGGGGACGGTCCACGGTTTTCTTAATTTCTACTCATTCCTGCCCGGCGGGAAATCCGCGATCCGCTATGGCGCGCGACACTTGCGTGAAGCATTCGCCCGCACCTGAACCATACATCCAGATGCAACGGAACCCTCAGTCATCCGGGGGCGCCGCTTTACAAAGGCGGCGTTTTTGAACGTTTCCGGGAAAGCCGCAGCGCGGGCTTTATGCAGGCCTTGCGGCGTGCCATCGCTGTTTACTGCGGCATGGCGTGGAACACGCCGGGGGTCTGCCAGTCGGTCTGCACGCTTTGTGACAGGCGGTCCACACGCAGTGTGAACAGGCGCGGCAGGGTATTGTGGTCGCCCGGGCAGGAACCGGAATGGCGTTCCATGACGTCAAGGTTGGTGGCATCGGGCGGGTCGTTGCCGTTGAGGACGAACAGCAGGCAGTCCTTGCGGTCGTGCGTCATGCCGTTATGCGTCACGATCGTGCGGAAATGTTCCACAAGTGCGGTGTTGTCGAACCAGCTGACCTTTGAAAAGGTCAGCCGGTCGGCGGCCTGGTCCAGCCACCCCATGCGCATGACGATAAAGGCCAGCAGCGCCATGGGGATCACCATCAGCACGCGCCGGACGATCCGCTGGCGGATGGTCATGGGGGCGCGCTTGCGGCCGGAAAGGCGGGGGGAAACGGCCATGCGTTATTTCATGTCCTCGTGCCACAGGTGTCCCGACTGCGCCAGCAGGTTGCGCGCGCCCTCAGGCCCCCATGTCCCGGCGGGATAGGGTTCAAGCGGGGCTTCGTTCTTGCTCCATCCCTGCAGGATGGGGTCGATCCATTTCCATGCGGCCTCCACCTCATCACGCCGGATGAACAGGATCGGATCGCCGCGCACGACATCAAGCAGCAGCCGTTCATAGGAATCGGGATAACGGATATTGAACGCCTTTTCAAACTCGATGTTGATGTCCGCCTCACGCAGGGACAGGCTGTCGGTCGGGGTGGGGTCCTTGGTGGAAACCGACAGCATGACGCCCTCGTCGGGCTGGATGCGGATAACCAGGCGGTTCGCGGCGGGACGGTTGGCAAAGATGGTCCACGGCGCGGACTTGAACTGGATCACGATCTCGCTGCATTTCTCTGCCATGCGCTTGCCCGACCGGAGGTAGAACGGCACATTGCCCCATCGCCATGACAGGATTTCGGCCTTCAGCGCGACAAAGGTTTCCGTCTCGCTCGTAACGCCTTCGCCAAGGTCCTCCAGATAGCTGCCAACCGTCTGCCCGTTGACATGTCCGCGCATATACTGCCCGCGGGAGGTATAGATCGCGACATCGGACGGCCGGATCGGCTTGAGTGCGTGCAGCACCTTGAGCTTTTCATTGCGCACGCTGTCCGCATCCAGCGATACCGGCGGGTCCATCGCGACCAGACACAGCACCTGCAGCAGGTGGTTCTGGATCATGTCACGCAGGCAGCCGGACCGGTCATAATATGCGCCGCGCCCCTCCACCCCCACGGTTTCCGCGGCCGTGATCTGCACATAATCAATCGCGTCGCTGGTCCACAGGCGTTCGAACACCGGATTGGCGAAACGCAGCGTGATCAGGTTCTGGACCGTTTCCTTGCCCAGGTAATGGTCGATGCGGAAAATGTGGTTTTCGGGGAAATGCCGCCCGACGCTGTCATTGATGGCGTTCGCGCTCTGCAGGTCCGTGCCGATCGGCTTTTCAAGGACAACGCGCGACTGCTCCGTTATCAGGTTCTGCTTGCTCAGGTTCTCGCAGATCTGGCCATACAGTGCGGGTGATGTCGCAAGGTAATAGACCCGGATGCGGGTTTCGGGTTCCTGATCAAGCAGGCCGCGCAGGTCGGCCCAGTTGCTCTGTGCCTCGGCACCGTTCAGGCTGACATAATGGACCAGTTCGATAAAGCGCGTGACCGTGTCCGCCTCCAGCGAGGCGGGGGGGATGTGCTCCTGCAGTGCCTGTCGCGCACGGTCCTGATATTCCCCCCGCGAGAGGGGGGAGCGTGCGGTCGCGATGATACGCGCATCCGCCGGGACCTGCCCGTCGCGAAAGCGGTAATACAGCGCAGGTAGCAGCTTGCGCATGGTCAGGTCGCCCGTTCCACCGAAGACGATGTAGTCGAACGTATCGACGGGGGGAAGATGTGCCATGAAAATCGGCCTCCTGCCTGATGTTCTGTTTCCAGCCCCGTATTTCCGCCATGCATGGCATATCGGGAACGCGGATGCGCCGGTACCAACGCTCAGGGACCGATTAGGGCTGCCTTTTGGAGCATGTCAAGCTGGCATTGACCCGCGTTCATCATCGCGATAAGCCCGCCGTTCAAATACGTTATGCGTGCCGCCTGCTTGTGGGAGGCATGGCGGGGTGTATGACGGCCCCATCACTATATCCGGAGGCAGCGGACATGAGTGCCGATAATTTCGAAACTGACGACAGCAGCGCGGCCGTTGGGGGCATCGCCGCCGACCGGTTGCGCAGTATCATCGAACGTGTGGAGCGCCTCGAAGAAGAGCGCAAGGCGCTGGCCGGGGATATCAAGGACATCTATACCGAGGCGAAGTCCGCAGGCTTTGACACCAAGGTGATCCGCCAGATCATCCGCCTGCGCAAGCAGGAACCCGCCGAGGTGGAGGAACAGGAAACCCTGCTGGACATCTATCGTCGCGCGCTGGGCATGTAATGTTCCGTCGGGATGATGGGCATATGGTTCCCCGCCGGGATTAAGGGTATGTTTCCTGTCATGCAGAAGGTCAGGAGACATCCATGACGCTACCTTGGCCCGAATGGCTGCCGCAATGGGCGCAGGCGCTGGTCCTGATCGTGGGGCTGGTATTTGCCGTGTTGTGGATGCTGGTTCCCTTTGCGGTGATCGGGGTGAAGGGGCGGCTGGATGCCCTGGCGGTGCAGATTGATGATCTGCAGGCCGAATTGCGCGTTATGGCAATGTCCAGCAATTCGGCCGCCATCCGTGAAGAAGCGGAGGGCGCATCGGGCGAGCCCTTGTCCGAAGTCCTGCGCACACAGGATCGCGCACGGGATTACGTGCAGGGGCGTAATCAGGATCACGAAGACCCGGACCGGACTGGGGCCGCACAGGCCGCCCACGCCCGTCCGGCCCGCATGCTGGACCCCGAAGATCCGCAGTGCGATATTCCTGCCTATGAACGTCGCGCATCGCCGCCAGCGGCCGATGCGCCACCAGCGGCAACGGTCCATGTGGCCGATGGTGATGATGACCGCATACGATCCGATATGCCGCCGGGTCCGCCACGGCCACGTGAACATGCCCCCCGTTCCACGCCCCCCCCATGGCAGGAGAGTGCGCAGCAGGATCAGCAGGAGCAGGGCACGCAGTCGCCGTCATCATCCCCGGTGGTGCCGGATGCCCCGCGCATGCCATTGCGTGCCCGGGTTCCGCCTGCGGTGGGTGCAACCGGGCAGGATGGGGGAGCGCGTGCCGCCATGGCGCGGAAGGTGGAAACGGGGCTTCCCCGCATGGCGCGCTGGGCGGAACGGCGGCAGCGTTCGGAGCCGACATTGCGCTGGCCCCCACGACCATGATGATCCCTGCGGCGTCCCGGAAATGTCCGGGGAAGAAGCTTTGGTCATATCCCCCTTAGATGGGGGAAAGGGTTTTCGGGGATGGGACGGCCGTTGCCAAAAACGTCTATACGAAGATTGTTTGAAAAGTCCGGCCCAAGAAGATCTGAAATCATAAAGGTTTTTGGTGAAGCTTTTTCTAAAAAGCTT
>NZ_BANE01000315.1 GCF_000964405.1 Novacetimonas hansenii JCM 7643 | reverse complement strand
TCGCGCGATCAGTGCGCGGCGGCGGGCGGCGGGGTCGGCGCGTTGTCGGGCAACGCCTTGCCATCAGGACCGTAACGCACGATCTTGACCTGTCCCACGGCGGAACTGACGGCCTTCTGCACGCCTTCCTGAATCAGCTTCTGGCGGATCTGGTCGCGCATGGAATCCAGTGTCGGGGTCGCGGCCGTGCGCTTGCCAAGAACCTGGATCACGTGCCAGCCATACTGGGTATGCACCGGGGTCTGGCTGAAGCTGTTGGGCTGCAGGGTTGATGCCGCATCCCAGAACGCCGGCAGCATGTCGCCCTTCTTGAACCAGCCAAGGTCGCCACCGTTCTGCTTGGCCGAACCGGGGTCCTTCGACAGCTTGGTCGCCAGGTCGGCGAAATTCGCACCACCCTTGAGCTGCTTGATGATGTCGTTGGCCTGCTCCTCGGTCGGGACGAGGATGTGGCGGGCGTGGATTTCCTCCGCCCCCGGCTTGTTGGCGTAATTCTTGTCGTAATACGCCTTGACCGCGTCATCGGTCAGGCCGGGCGTGACCTGTGATGACAGATAGGCGTTCTGCAACGCGTTCTGCGCCGCGACTTCCATCTGGTGCTGCACGTCGGGCTGCTTGGCAAGGCCACTCTTCTCCGCGACGATCTGGATCGCCTTCTGGTCAACCAGCTGGTTCAGCAGAATCGGGATGATGACATTTTCCGGCAGCTTGCGTAGCTGGTCGGGCATGGTCGCTATGGCCTGGCGGATATCGTTAAGGCGGATATCCTGGCCGTTGACCGACGCCAGGCGCGGGTTTGTGTCGGCCGGTGCAGTGGCCGCGGCGGGCTTGCTGGCTGCGGGGGCAGTGCCTGCGGCCAGGGCTGGAGGGACGATGATGGTGGAGGCAAGCAGGGCCATCGTGGCGATGGCCTTTGCCGGACCGAAAGTCCGCATGTGCGAAAAACCCTAATTATGGACGCGTTGGTCGGCATCATGGCGAAGGCCGCCCTGTCCCGCAAGGGGGCGGGCAGGGGAATGCCTGGATGGCGATTGGAACGGTCGCAGGGAACGGCCACAGGAACCCCACAGGGTGCGCCACAGGGCGCAGCACAGGGGCTGTCATTGGGGACGTCATAAGTGGAGCATCACTGAGGCCCGTCACTGCGGCCCGTCATTTGGGTCCGTCATGGGGTTTCGTCATGGGGCCCATTCACTGGGGCCATCATGATGGCCATCACAGGGCGGGGCAGGGCAGCGGTCAGGGTGGCGGTTGCAAGGGCAGGGATTCAGGGCAGGGATCAGGGCGGGCGCCATGGCAGGCATCCGGGCGGCCATCGGGACGATCATTTCGCCATGTGGTTGGGCGGCATCTGTTGACCCATGGCGACGTGGGTCCTATCTGATGGTTCCGCGCAAGAATGTTATCCGCATGCATGCCCCCCTGTGTCCATCGCCCCAAGGACGCAGGAATCGCCATCTCGGGAAGGTCCATATGTTCGCCAGTATTGCCCGTGCCCTGTTCGGAACCGCCAATGACCGGGCGTTGAAAGCGTATCAGCGGCGCATCCCCGCCATTAATGCGCTTGAACCCCAGATGCAGGCGCTTGACGATCAGGCACTCGCGGCCAAGACGGTTGAGTTCCGTGAACGCATCGCAAAGGGCGAAACCCTTGATGCGCTGCTGCCCGAAGCATTTGCCGTCTGCCGCGAGGCATCGCGCCGCGTGCTGGGGATGCGCCATTTCGATGTGCAGCTGATCGGCGGCATGGTGCTGCAGGATGGCAAGATCGCGGAAATGCGCACCGGCGAGGGCAAGACCCTGGTCGCGACGCTTGCTGTCTATCTCAGCGCGCTGTCGGGCAAGGGCGTGCATGTCGTCACCGTCAATGACTACCTCGCCAGTCGCGACGCGCAGGAAATGGGCCAGCTTTACTCTTTCCTCGGGCTTACGACGGGCGTGGTCGTGCCCAATATCCCCGAACATGAACGCCGCGCCGCCTATGCCGCGGATATCACGTACGGGACGAATAACGAATTCGGCTTCGACTACCTGCGCGACAACATGAAATACCGCGCCGAGGACATGGTCCAGCGCCCCTTCCACCATGCCATCGTCGATGAAGTCGATTCGATCCTGATTGACGAGGCGCGCACCCCGCTCATTATTTCCGGTCCGGCGGATGACAGCTCCGACCTCTACCGTTCCGTTGACGAGGTGATGGCGGTTCTGGTGAGGGACCCGGAAGCCTTTGAAAAAGATGAAAAATACCGCTCCGTCATCCTGACCGACCGTGGGGCGGAGGAAGTCGAGCAGATGTTGCGTGACGCGCAGGTGCTGCGTGAGGGCGGCCTTTACGACATCCAGAACGTCGCCGTCATCCACCATGTGCAGCAGTCGCTGCGCGCGCATACGCTGTTTACCCGCGATGTCGATTATATCGTCCGGGGTGGCAAGGTCATCATCATCGACGAATTCACCGGGCGCATGATGGATGGGCGGCGGTATTCGGACGGCCTGCACCAGGCGCTGGAGGCGAAGGAGCATGTGGAGATCCAGCAGGAAAACCAGACGCTGGCCTCCATCACGTTCCAGAACTATTTCCGCCTTTATCCCCGCCTGTCGGGCATGACCGGCACGGCGATGACCGAGGCCGATGAATTCGCGGATATTTACAAGCTCGAGGTCATTGAGATCCCGACCAACCGTCCCGTCTCGCGCAAGGATGACGATGACGAGGTTTACCTGACAGCGCGTGAGAAATACGAAGCCGTCAGTGCCCTGGTCGAAGATGTGTCGAAAAGCGGGCAGCCCGTCCTTGTCGGCACCACCTCCATTGAAAAGAGCGAGCTTCTGTCCGCCCTGCTGCACAAGCGCGGGGTCCGGCACAATGTCCTCAACGCCCGCTTTCACGAGATGGAGGCGACGATCGTGGCGCAGGCCGGCGCGCCGGGCGCCATCACCATTGCCACGAACATGGCCGGGCGTGGCACGGACATCAAGCTTGGCGGCAATGTGGAGATGCGCATCGCCCAGGAGCTTGGCGGGATCGAGGACCAGGAGGAACGCGCCCGCAAGGAAGCCGAACTGCGCAGGCAGGTGAGCGACTACCATGACACCGTGCAGAAGGCGGGCGGCCTGTATGTGATCGGCACCGAACGCCATGAAAGCCGCCGCATCGACAATCAGCTTCGTGGGCGTGCGGGGCGTCAGGGTGATCCGGGCAACTCGCGCTTCTTCATCTCGCTCGAAGATGACCTGATGCGGATCTTTGGCACCGACCGTATGGGCGGGATGTTGCAGAAAATGGGCCTGAAGGAGGGCGAGGCCATCGTCCATCCGTGGATCAACAAGGCGCTGGAGCGTGCGCAGAAAAAGGTCGAGGCCCGCAACTTCGACATGCGCAAGAATACGCTTAAATATGACGACGTCATGAATGACCAGCGCAAGGAGGTCTATGCCCAGCGCCGCGAATATATGTCGATGGAGGATGTGTCCCCCATCATCGCGGACATGCGCGCCGACGTCATCCACGACATGGTCGAACGTTATATTCCCGAACGTTCCTTTGCGGAGCAGTGGGACAAGGACGGCCTGTCCGCCGCCATCATGACGGAACTGTGCCTGACGTTGCCGATCGACGAATGGGCGGCGGAGGACGGGATGGACGCCACGTCCGTGGCGGAGCGGATCGAACAGGCCGCCAGCCAGGCGCAGGCCTCCAAGGCCGCGAATTTCGGCCCTTCCATCATGCGCTATGTTGAAAAGCAGGTGTTACTGACCACGTTCGATGCGGTGTGGAAGGAGCATCTGCTTGCCCTTGACCAGTTGCGCCAGGGCATTGGCCTGCGTGCCTATGGCCAGAAAGACCCGCTCAACGAGTTCAAGCATGAGGCGTTCGAGCTGTTCAATGCGATGCTCGATCATCTGCGCCTGCGTGTGACATCGACCATGGCACGGGTCGAGGTCGCGCCCCCGGCGATCGACAATCCCTTTGCCGGTGTCGCTGCGGAGGTCCATTCCGACCCGCGTGTGCCGGGGCTGGAAAATGAGCCGGGGCCGGGCCTGCTGGCGGATGCGAATGGAAAGGTCCCCGACCTTGCGATGGCGGAGCCGATCGGGGCCGCGGCGATCATGCCCGATGATCCGTCAAGCTGGGGCGAGGTGCCGCGTAACGCAATGTGCCCTTGCGGGTCGGGCCGGAAATACAAGCACTGCCACGGGCGGCTGGCCTGAGGGGCGGCCGGTCAGGGTGCGGGTGCTGTGACCAATTGATAATAAACAAGATTTACAGGATCAGGGACGAACGATGGCGGGTCATTCCCAATTCAAGAACATCATGCACCGCAAGGGCGCGCAGGATGCCAGGCGGGCGAAGCAGTTTGCCAAGGTCATCCGTGAAATCACCGTCGCCGCGCGTGAAGGCATGCCCGACCCGGCCATGAATCCGCGCCTGCGTGCCGCCATGTCCGCCGCGCGTGAGGTGAACATGCCCAAGGACACCGTCGAACGCGCGATCAAGAAAGCGTCGGGCGCAGGTGGTGGCGATGATTATGTGGAGGTCCGTTACGAGGGGTATGGCCCCGCCGGTGTCGCGGTGATTGTGGAGGGCCTGACCGATAACCGTAACCGTACGGCGTCGGATGTACGCGCGGCATTTTCCAAGCATGGCGGATCGCTTGGCGAGACGAACTCCGTCTCCTTCATGTTCCAGCGCCTTGGTGTCGTGACCTATCCGCTTGATGTCGCGACCGAGGACGGGATGCTCGAAGCCGGGATCGAGGCCGGGGCCGATAACGTGGAAACCACCGCGGAAGGGCATGAAGTGACCTGCCCCGTGGAGTCATTTTTCGCGGTGCGTGATGCGCTGGAAACCCGATTTGGCGAACCTGCGTCGGCCAAGCTCGACTGGCGTCCCGAAACGGTCGTCACCCTGGACGAGGACAAGGCCCGCAGCGTGCTCAAGCTGATTGACGTGCTGGAAGAAAATGATGACGTCCAGTCGGTCTATGCCAATTTCGACCTGCCTGATGACGTCGCCGAAGCATTGTCGGCCTGATCGCGCACGGCGATGGTGCGGATACTGGGGATTGATCCCGGCCTGCGCTTTACCGGCTGGGGTGTGATCGAGGCACGGGACAACCGGCTGTCGCACGTGGCGGATGGCGTCATCGCAACCGACGCCGCGATGTCGGTCCCGTTACGCCTGCGCCACCTGCATGACGCGCTTTTGGAACTTGGTCGCGGTTTCGCCCCTGACGAGGCCGCGATCGAGGAAACCTATGTCAACCGTAACGGGGCCGCCACGCTGAAGCTGGGCTATGCCCGTGGTGTCGGGCTTCTGGTGCCGGTGCTTCTGGATATACCGGTGTCCGAATATGGTGCGAAATCGGTCAAGCGTTCGGTTGTTGGCACCGGGGCGGCGACCAAGGAACAGGTGGAAATGATGGTGCGACGCCTGCTGCCGACCGCGATCGCGAAACGTTCTGATGCGGCGGACGCGCTGGCGGTGGCGATCTGCCATGCCCACCATCGTGCCAGTGCCGCGCATATCGCACGCGCCACGAGGATGGCATGATCGCGCAACTGACCGGCCTTGTGGGGCAGGTGGAGGCGGATCGCTGCGTCATTGATGTCGGTGGGGTGGGCTATCTTGTCCTGGCCTCGACCCGCACCCTGTCCGCCCTGCCGCAGGGGCCAGAGGTCGCGCGCGTGCTGATTGAAACCGTGGTGCGCGAAGATGCGATCCTCCTGTATGGCTTCATCGACGCGGCGGAACGTTCATGGTTCCGTCTTTTGACCACGGTGCAGGGGGTGGGCGCGAAGGTGGCGCTGGCGATCCTGTCCACGCTTCCGGCATCCGAACTGATTGCGGCCATCGCCTCGGGTGATAAATCGGGGCTGACACGGGCGGCGGGGGTTGGCGCGCGGCTTGCGCAGCGGATCGTCACCGAACTGCGTGACAAATGCGACGGCATGCCCGGTGGCGGCGCGCCCGGCGTGGTCATGGCGGGGGTCAAGGTTACGGGCAATGGCGGCGTGATGTCTGATGCGCTGCTGGCGCTGTCGGGCCTTGGATTCCGGCGGGCAGAGGCGCAGCCGGTCGTCGCCCGGGTCATGGACCGTCTTGACGGTGGAGGGGACCTTGACGTCATCATCCGCGAAAGCCTGAAGGAACTGGCCCGATGAGCGGACATCCCGAACGCGAGGTCGATGCCGCCCGGGGCGAGGATGACATCGCCGAAGCAAGCCTGCGCCCCCAGACGCTTGACGATTTCACCGGCCAGAAGGCCAGCCGCGAGAACCTTGCCATCTTCATCGCGGCCGCGCGGCAGCGGGGGGAGGCGATGGACCATGTGCTGCTGCATGGTCCGCCGGGGCTGGGCAAGACGACACTGGCGCAGATTGTTGCGCGTGAACTCGGGGTGGGGTTCCGTGCGACGTCCGGTCCCGTCATCCAGCGCGCGGGCGA
Source organism: Novacetimonas hansenii JCM 7643 (assembly GCF_000964405.1). Taxonomy (GTDB): domain Bacteria; phylum Pseudomonadota; class Alphaproteobacteria; order Acetobacterales; family Acetobacteraceae; genus Novacetimonas; species Novacetimonas hansenii. The sequence continues at coordinate 10,819 of NZ_BANE01000315.1, read as the reverse complement.
TCTTGCCGCGATTTTGACCAATTTGCAGCCGCGCGACGTATTGTTCATTGACGAGATCCACCGCCTCCAGCCCTCCATCGAGGAGGTGCTGTATCCGGCGATGGAGGATTTTCAGCTTGACCTGATCATCGGCGAAGGCCCCGCCGCGCGGTCGGTGCGCATCGACCTTGCGCCCTTTACGCTGGTTGCGGCAACGACGCGTGCGGGGCTGCTGGCGACCCCGTTGCGCGACCGGTTTGGCATTCCGCTGCGTCTGGTGTTCTACACGCCCGAGGAATTGCGCCAGATCGTCTCACGCGGGGCGCAGAAGCTGAATTTCGAACTGACCCATGACGGGGCGGAAGAGATCGCGCGCCGTTCGCGCGGGACACCGCGAATCGCGGGGCGGCTGTTGCGCCGGGTGCGTGATTTCGCCGCTGTGGCGCGATCGGGCCATGGTCCGGTGGACCGGGCGCTGGCCGATGCGGCTCTGGCGCGGCTTGAGGTGGATTCGATGGGGCTGGATGGCATGGACCGCCGTTACCTGCGCCGCATCGCGCAATACCATCATGGTGGTCCCGTGGGGGTGGAAACCCTGGCCGCCGCCCTTGCAGAGGCGCGCGACACGATCGAGGATGTGATCGAACCCTATCTGATCCAGGAGGGGCTGGTCCTGCGCACCAGTCGTGGCCGCATGCTGGGTGAACGCGGATGGCGTCATCTGGGGCTGGTGCCCCCCGCGCGCACGGCGGGGCAGGGCGACCTGCTGGGGGAGATCGGGGACGGGGCATAGGTAATCGGCATGGCGCAGCACGAGATCGATTTTCGCATCTATTACGAGGATACGGACGCCGGGGGCGTGGTCTATCACGCGCGCTATCTCGCCTTTGCGGAGCGCGCACGCACGGAGGCGATCCGTGCGCAGGGCTGTGCGGTGTCGGGGCTGCTGTCCGATTACGGGCTGGTGTTTGTCGTGCGTAACGCCGCGCTGGATTACCGCCGCCCGTTCCGTCTGGATGACATCATGCGCATCACGACTCGGCTGACGGAACTCGGCCCGGCAAGCTGTCGCCTGTTCCAGTCGTTCGCACGCGTTGACGAAGGTCACAATACCGCGCCGCAGGAGGTATGCGCCACGTTGGATGTGCGCCTTGCATGCATTCGCGCAGACGACGGGCGACCTGCCCGATTTCCGCCGCGATGGCGTGATCTATTGAATACATTGCTGGCCTGAGCAGGCTTCGCCGCGCATATTTTTCCGGTCGGAACGCATGCCGGTGACGCTCTTTTGGCGTCGGGGGTTGCAGGTAGTGCATTGCTGCGCGGAAAGCGGCTTGGCGCTGACTTGCCAAACAGGCAATGTTCGTGTTTGAGCGGACGATTGAAGGTGTGCAGGAGGCGTTTTTGGACCAAGCGGTTAACGCGGCGAATCTGGGCGCGGCTGCGGCTGGCGGATTGTCGTTATGGAGTCTGTTTCTTCAGGCGGCGATTGTCGTCAAGCTGGTGATGATGGGGCTGGTTGTCAGCAGCGTCATCGTATGGGCGATCATTTTCGACAAGATCGTGACCATCCGCCGGGTCAACCGGCAGGCCTCCGATTTCGAGGAGAGGTTCTGGGCGGGCGGCAGCCTGGAGGATCTGTATGAATCCGACGGCGCAAAGCCGATTCACCCGATGGCCGCCGTATTTGGCGCGGCAATGGGCGAATGGCGTCGGTCGTCGCGTATCACGGGCATCGACCTGGTGCATGGCGGGGTGCAGGATCGCGTCAATCGCGCCATGTCCATCACCATCACGCGCGAAATGGACCGGCTGAACCGGTGGCTGATCTTTGTCGCGACCATCGGGCCGGTGGCGCCGTTCATCGGCCTGTTCGGCACGGTGTGGGGCATCATGCATGCGTTCGGGTCGATCGCTGCCATGCATAACACCAACCTCAGCGTCGTGGCGCCGGGTATTTCCGAAGCCCTGTTTGCCACGGCCATCGGCCTTGTCACCGCCATCCCTGCCGTGATCGCCTATAACGTCATCGGCAACAGCCTTGGTGTGTTCGAGGACAGGCTGGATGCGTTCGGGACCGAGTTCGCGGCCATCCTGTCGCGCCAGTCCGAAGAAAGGGGCTGATCATGGCCGGTGGCCTGCGTGACCTGCGCCGGCGTCGTCGCCGGCGCCCCATGTCGGATATCAACGTCACGCCGCTTGTGGACGTCATGCTGGTGCTGCTGATCATTTTCATGGTCACGGCGCCGATGATGACAAGTGGTGTCAATGTGGACCTGCCGAAAACCGACGCGGCCCCCGTCAATACGGACACGAAACCCATTACGGTTTCCATCCGTTCCGATGGTTCCCTTTATCTTGGGGATAATGCCGTGTCGCCGGATGCGCTGGTGGATCAGTTGCGTGCCGCGGCGCAGAATGATCGTGAACACCGCATTTTCGTGCGCGGGGATTCACATATTGATTATGGCCGCGTCATGCAGGTGATGGGGCAGATCACGGCAGGTGGGTTCACGCACGTCGCCCTGCTGGCACAGCAGCCGCCCGGTGGCGGGCACTGATACGGGCTTGGCCAACATACTGGACAATTTCGGGAGTCCCCTGATCGTGCCGCCTCCGCGTCGTTCCGAACGTGTCCTGCTGCGCCGTTCGATCCTTGTATCGGGCGGCCTGCACGTGGCGCTGCTGCTGGCGGTGATATTGCGCCTGCCGGTGCCAACGCCGCCTGAACCACCCCCACCACCCACGGTGGAGATGGAATTTACATCCGATTCCGGCGATGCCCCCCCGCACAAGGGGGAAAAGCCCGCGCCCAAACCTGCGCCCGCCCCGGCCCCGGTGCCCAATCCGGCCCCGCCCGCGCCGACACCGCCGGAAAAGGAACCCAACGAGGAGGCAGCCCCACCCCCCCCGCCGCCTCCTCCCATGCCGCCGCCGCAGGAGGCACCGGCCCCCACGCCGGATACCCCCACGCCCCCCAAGGCGGAGGAACCGTCGCCTGATGCGCTGAAGCTGCCGCCGCAGCCACAGTCGGTGCCCGCGCCCGCAAGTGCGCCGGTGCCGCCTTCGCCGCAGCCGGAGGATAATGCGCCGCCAAAGGTGCAGGAATTCTCCCACATCACGCAGCCGAACGAGACGAAGAAGGCTGTGCCGGACACGCATTCGCTGTTGGCGACGCTGGATTCCTTCCGTGCGGACCAGAAGCAGACCCATCCGCCCAAGGCCCGCGCCAACCCGGCACAGGGGGGCGCGCCCGATGGTGGCGGTGCCCCTGACGGAGATATTACCCAGTCCATGAGTGCGGCCGACCAGAAGGGCATCGGCAATGCCGTGCGACGCTGTTATTCCGAAGATACGGCCGCGCGTAATTATGCGCAGTTCGTGGCGCATCTTGTGGTGACGGTGGATGCCACGGGCACGGCACGCATCGTGGAATTCGCACCGCAGACACAGGCGCGCATGGACAGCGACCCGTCCTATCGCGCGCTGGCGGAACGCGCGCGTGATGCGGTGCTGAGCCCCACCTGCGCCAAGCTGCCAATTCCCAAGAACCTGCTGGGCCAGACCCGACAGTTGAAATTCGTATTTCGTCCATAAAAGCAGGACGAGACCGAGGAGACGATTGAGATGAGTCCAAGTGTAAAGCCTGTTATCCCCGATGCGGATGCCGATCGCCTGGCCGCTGCGTTTGGTCGCCGTGGCGTCATGGGGGCGGGGATCGCGGGGGGGCTGCTTGCGACGCCGCTGTTCGCGCCCGTGGGCGTGGCGCATGCCCAGTCGGCGGCCCCGGATGCGGAAATCACCGTGGATCAGGCCCGTACTGCGCCGATTCCCATTGTCATCCCGTCATTGGGGAACGGGATCGGACAGCAGATCACCGATGTCATTTCCGCCGACCTGGGGAATTGCGGCCTGTTCCGTCCCATTTCGGCCTCCATGCCGACGGGGCGTCCCGATTTCGCGACGTACAAGACCATGGGTGCGCGTGCGATGGTGTCCGGGCGTGCGGAAAATACCGGGTCGTCCATCCGGGTGGAATTCCGCCTGTGGGATGTGACCACCGGCAGCCAGATCCAGGGGACAGCCTATACCGCGTCAAGCCAGGATTGGCGGCGGATCGCGCATGTGATTTCCGACGTGATCTATACGCGCCTGCTGGGGGAGAAAGGGTATTTCAATTCCCGCATTGCTTATGTCGCGATGTCGGGACCGCGTTCGCACCAGACGCGCCGCCTTGCGATCATGGACCAGGACGGCGCCGACAGCCGGTATCTGACCAGCGGGCAGTGGGATACGATCACCCCGCGCTTCAACCCGGCGAATAGCGAACTCGCCTTCATGTCATATATCAACAACCGTCCGCGCGTTTACCTGTTCAACCTCAATACGGGGCAGCAGCGTATGCTTGGCGAGTTTTCGGGCATGTCATTCGCGCCGCGTTTCAGCCCGCGCGGCGATGCGGTGGTCCTGTCGGTGACGCGCGGCAGCGGGTCCGACCTGTATTCGGTGGATTTGTCGAGCATGTCGCGCCACCAGATCACGGCATCGGGCGCGATTGACACCAGCCCGTGCTACAGCCCCGATGGGTCACAGATTGTCTTTAACTCCGATCGTGGCGGCTCCCCGCAGCTTTATGTAATGCCGGCCACCGGGGGCGATGCAAAGCGCATTTCCTATGGCCATGGGCATTACGGGTCGCCCGTATGGTCACCGCGTGGCGACCTGATCGCATTTTCGCGTATCGCCAACGGTTCCTTCTCCCTTGGTGTCATGGCGCCTGACGGGACGGGGGAACGTATCCTGACGCAGGGCTTTACAGTGGAAAGCCCGACTTTCTGCCCAAATGGCCGGGTTCTTGCTTTCTGTCGCCAGACCGCCGCCCATGCGGGCGGCGCGGGGTTCAGCTCCGGCATCAGCAGCATTGACATCACCGGCTTCCACGAGCGTCCCTTGCCGGTCGGCAGTTCGTCCGATCCGACATGGTCGCCCCTGAACCAGTAAAAGGAGACATTTTTACAACAGTCGATGGGTACAATATCATGCAGCATTTCGTCGCGTGATGGTCCGGTATGTGTCCACTTCAACTTGACGATCATGGTGCCGATGAAGTATTCATGCCGCAGGTCTCCAGCGTTCGCGGGTCTCTGTTTACGTTTGTTGGCAGGGCAAAACGAGACTCGGGACCAGCAGAATTTGTACCCGGAAATTTAACAAGTGGTTTCAATATAAAAGAAACCAATCCAGGATCAAAAGTAATGAGACTGAAGCTTCTTGGCGCCGCTGGCATGGCTCTCTTCCTTGCCGCCTGCTCCGATCACACGAACAAGGCCGTCAACACCGGCGCCGCCACCCAGCAGCAGACCGGCCCCGTGCCCGGCAGCGAAGCCGACCTGGTGGCGAACGCGGGTGATCGCGTGTTCTTCGAACTGAACCAGAACTCCCTGTCCGCCGACGCAAAGGCGACGCTGGACCGTCAGGCTGCCTGGCTTGCAAAGTATCCGCAGGTCAACATCCAGATCGCCGGCAACTGCGACGATCGTGGGACCGAGGAATACAACCTTGCCCTGGGTCAGCGTCGTGCGAACGCCGCCCATGACTATCTGGTGGCCAAGGGTGTCGCGGCTTCGCGCATCACGACCATCTCCTACGGCAAGGACCGTCCGACCGCCCCTGGCGATGACGAAGCTTCCTGGTCGCAGAACCGCAACGCGATTTCCGCGGTGCAGTAAGGTTTCCTTTCCCGTCATGGGAAATGGAGGTTTTAACGGAGCCGGTCGGGTGCTTATCACCCGGCCGGTTTTGTTTTAGGTATATGCCTGTTCCATCCGGTCCCGTACATACCGGCAAGATATAAATGCTCAAGAAGAGGATTCCATCCATGCGGTCTGTTGTGTCCAGCTTTGTTCACGCGGGGCGGCGGTCGCTGCGAACTGCTCTTTTGGGGATGGTGATGGGGGGGGCGGTCCTGCATGTTGGTGCGGCGCGGGCCGATGATAACGGCAATCTTGTGCTGCAACTGCTGGAGCGTGTGAATACGCTGGAGGAGCAGACCCGCGACATGCGCGGACAGATTGATCAGTTGAACAATCAGGTGCAGCAGCAGAATGCGACACTGAGCAAGCAGATCGCTGATATGAATTTCGCGATGCAGAACGGGCACGGTGGCGCATCGGGTGGTGCCGCCAGCGCGGCTTCGACCGCGGCAGCGGGGGCAGCGCCGCTGGCGTCGGCGGATGGCGCAGCACCAGCGAAACGTACGGCGGCTGATATCCTGAAGGACGGGAATGCGGCCTTGCTGCGGCAGGATTACACCGCCGCGCAGGCGGATGCGCAGCAGGTGCTGTCCGGTCCCAAAAGTGTGCGTCAGATTGATGCGCAGTATCTGCTGGCGCAATCGCTGGCGGGACAGAAGCAGTATCGCCAGTCGGCGCTGGCTTATTATGACACCTATAACCGTTCCCCCCATGGGGCCCGCGCGCCAAGTGCGCTGCTGGGGGTTGCCGCGACATTGGTGGCGTTGGGGGACAAGGCATCCGCCTGTCAGGCACTGGACAAGTTGTCGAGTGAATTTCCAGAACCTGAGCCCCGCATCCGCAGTGCGGAAGGCATCTATCGCAAAAAGGCGAAGTGCGGCGGTTGATGGTTCCTGTCAGTAGAGGGTGACAGACTGTTTGCAAGGTGAAATCAGGCAACCAGTTGGAATGATAAAATTTTTGACCACTTTTCCCAAAGCTTTGAAAAATATTGTTTTTTCAAACGGTTGAAGTAACGCCTGATTTTCTCATTTCATTGTCAAAAGCCTGTTTCCAAACAGTTTTCTGGAGATTGTTTAAAAACAGACCATTGATAGGAAATAAGAAAAGTTTTTGGGGGCCGCCTTTCGATCGAAAAAGGCGGCGTCTTCTGAAGCTTTTTAGAAAAAGTTTCACCAAAAAACTTTATGATTTCAGGATGTTGTTGATCCTGATTTTTCAAACAGTCTCTTGGACGAAGATGTTTCCTGTGAAGCTTTTTTTGGGAATGCTTCACAAGCTGTCGCCCTGTCTGAAACAGTGATGTCCGGGAATTTATATTGGTTTCGGTATGTTGGTGGGGCTGCATTTTCAGACAATCTCTCAGGCATTACGGGGCGGCGGGGCAGGATGGATGACACCACGCGCATGATGCGTGCGCAGGGCGGCCGGGTGATTGGCGATGCCGGATTCGCGCGATGCATGCAGGCGTTGGGACCATGGTTGCCCGATGGGCCTGATGCGGTGCCGGTTGCAATCGCGGTATCCGGGGGAGCGGACAGTCTGGCGCTTGCGCTGTTGACGCGGCGGTGGCGGCGCGCGGTTGTCGGGCTGGTGGTGGATCACGGGTTGCGTGCGGAATCGGCGGATGAGGCCGCACGGACGGTGCGTTGCCTTGCAGAGATGGATATTCCTGCACGGTTGTTGCGTCTGCGGGGGTTGCTGCGTGGTCCACGCATGGCCGAACGTGCGCGACGCCTGCGTTATCAGGCGTTGTGTCACGCCTGCCGCGAACTGGGCTGTCTTGACCTCCTGCTTGGCCATCATGGTGATGACCAGGCTGAAACCGTCATGATGCGCCAGCGTGCGTCCAGTGGCCCCGACGGGCTGGCGGCGATGGCGCAGGCGGTCGCGGGGACTGACGTGCGGTTTGTGCGGCCGTTGCTGGGCGTGTGCAAGGCTGATCTTTACGCCACCTTGCGTCATGCGGGCATCGACTGGGTGGAGGACCCGTCCAACACCGATCTGCGCACCGAACGCGCCCGGGCGCGACATGCACTGTCAACGGATGCGCAGTTGCGGCGGGTATGCCTGCAAACGGCCCAGCAGGCGGGGGGGCGGCGTATGGCGCGTGATGCGCAGGATGCGCAATGGCTGGCGGCTCATGCCCGCTTTGATGCGGGGGGATGGGTCGGCCTGCCCCGTATGTTGCCGCCCGAACGGGTACTGTCCGCGCTGGTACGCACCGTATCCGGCCATGAATATCCCCCTTCGCCCGGTGGCGTTGCCGCCCTGTGTGCGGTTCCGCGTGCTGCGACCCTGGGCGGGGCGTGCCTGCTGGCGCATGGTGGGGAATGGTTGCTGGCGCGGGAGGAAGCGGCGATGCAGGGGCATGTCCGCGCCCGTGCGGGCATATGCTGGGACGGGCGTTTCGTCTTGCATGTGGATGGGGTGGCGGATGGGGCGGTCCCTGCGCTGTCGGACCTGTATGTCGGTGCGGCCGGGGCGGTTGCCACATGGTGGCCGCGCGAACGGGGGCGGCCCCCCTTTCCTGCGCGCGTGTTGCGCACGCTGCCCGCGCTGCATCGGGGCGGACGGGTGGTGGCGGTGCCGCATATGGGGGTATTCGCCCCCGGCATGGAACAGGGGTGGCGTTTTGCCTTTGCCCCGCCCTGTCCGGCGACAATGCTTGCCAGATTTACCCCATCAGGGCAGATTCATCACCCCGTTTGACAGAAAGGTCTGTCATGGGGGGTGTGAATATGCCTTGATCGTCCTATGTAAGAAAGACGTAACAGGAACTTGGTGTCTGTCAGTTGGCCTGCCCCGGTGGGTCCACGAGGGCGTCAGCACATGGAACAGTGGGCAAGATGAATAATTTCGGCCGGAACCTGGCCCTGTGGGTAATCATCATTGTGCTGCTTCTGCTGCTGTTCAACGTTTTCCAGCCGGGAAGCGCACAGCACGCATCGCAGCAGTTGGCGTATTCGGATTTCATCGGTGACGTAAACACCGGGCATGTGCGCTCTGTCGTGGTGCAGGATCATACGATTACCGGCACCCTGACCGATGGGACATCGTTCGATACCTATGCGCCGCAGGACCCGACATTGATCTCGCGCCTGACGGACAAGGGCGTCGAAGTCGTGGCAAAGCCGATCGACAGCGACACCAATCCGTTCCTGCGCTATCTGATCAATTACGCACCGCTGCTGCTGATGGTGGGGGCATGGATCTTCATCATGCGCCAGATGCAGTCCGGCAGCGGGCGCGCGATGGGCTTTGGCAAGTCGCGGGCGCGGATGCTGACGGAAAAACAGGGACGCGTCACATTTGACGATGTCGCCGGCATTGATGAGGCCAAGGGCGAATTGCAAGAGATCGTGGACTTCCTGCGCGATCCGCAGAAGTTCACACGTCTGGGTGGCAAGATCCCCAAGGGCGTGCTGCTTGTCGGCCCGCCCGGCACGGGTAAGACGCTGCTTGCCCGCGCCATCGCGGGGGAGGCGAACGTTCCGTTCTTCACCATCTCCGGCTCGGACTTTGTTGAAATGTTTGTCGGTGTTGGCGCCTCACGTGTGCGCGACATGTTCGAACAGGGCAAGAAGGCCGCGCCATGCATCATCTTCATCGACGAAATTGACGCCGTGGGCCGCCATCGTGGCGCGGGCCTTGGCGGTGGCAATGATGAACGCGAGCAGACGCTTAACCAGATGCTGGTGGAGATGGACGGTTTTGACAGCAATGAGGGCGTGATCCTGATTGCCGCGACCAACCGGCCCGATGTCCTTGACCCCGCGCTGCTGCGTCCAGGTCGTTTTGACCGGCAGGTCGTGGTGCCGAACCCCGATGTTGCAGGGCGTGAGAAGATCCTGCGCGTGCATATGCGCAAGGTGCCGCTGGCGTCCGATGTCGATCCCAAGGTGATTGCGCGCGGCACGCCCGGCTTTTCTGGCGCGGACCTTGCCAACCTTGTGAACGAGGCGGCGTTGATGGCGGCGCGCATGGGCAAGCGCACGGTCGCGATGCTGGAGTTCGAGAACGCCAAGGACAAGGTCATGATGGGCGCGGAACGCCGTTCGCTGGTCATGACCGATGACGAGAAGAAAATGACCGCCTATCACGAGGGCGGGCATGCGCTGGTGGGTATCCTGACGCCGGGGTCCGACCCGGTGCACAAGGCGACGATCATTCCGCGTGGCCGTGCGCTGGGCATGGTCATGAGCCTGCCGGAAAAGGATCGTTATTCCGAAAGCCGTTCGTGGTGCATTGGCAAGCTGACGCTGGCGATGGGTGGTCGCGCGGCAGAGGAAATCATCTTTGGCCCCGACAATGTCTCGACCGGGGCATCGGGCGACATCAAGATGGCAACCGATGTTGCGCGCCGCATGGTCACTGAATGGGGCATGAGCGAGAAGCTCGGCATGGTGGCCTATGGTGGCAACGGACAGGAGGTCTTCCTTGGTCACAGCGTGACCCAGAACAAGAACGTGTCCGAGGAAACCGCGCGTGAGATTGATAACGAGGTCCGTAGCCTGATTGATGCGGCCTATCTCAAGGCGCGGACATTGTTGCTGGATCACATTGATCAGTTGCATCGCCTGGGTGAGGCGCTGTTGGAATATGAAACCCTGACGGGCGAGGAAATCCGCCAGGTCCTGCGCGGTGAGAAGATCACCCGCGTTGTGGTGGATGATCCGATGCCCGAAAACCGGCGCCCGTCGGTTCCGCCTTCGGCCCCCACGGGGTCCTTGCCGGGGCCTGCGGTCGGGCCGGATGTCGGTCCCGCGCCCCAGCCGGGCTGACGCCCCGGGGCAGTTTCCGGGGGGCGTTTCATGATGGATCGGGATGGCGGAAGGACCGGATGGGTTCTTCCGCCATTCTTTTTTGGGCGGTTTGAAAAGAGGGTTCCTATTGACACACCGGGGGTAATCAAAAGTTCTGGTGAATCTGTTTGTCACAGGCGCCGAAAGGCATCTTTTTTATCAAACGGTTGGTTCTGCATGTTTTCTTGGGGACTGTTGGAAAACACATCATTGATAAAAAAGAAAAGTTTCTGGGTGTCGCCTTTCGATCGAAAAAGGCGGCGTCTTCTGAAGCTTTTTAGA
>NZ_BANE01000316.1 GCF_000964405.1 Novacetimonas hansenii JCM 7643 | reverse complement strand
TCTCCAGCGCGTGCCTTCAACGTTCACGAGTTCCTGCATGGTTGTTCCTTTCGGACACCATGTCGTAAAACAGGCAAGGTCTCCATCGGCGATGTTCCGGCGGATCAACAGGCCACGTGTCCATGATCCGGCTATAGGGCAGTCAAATTCTTCAGCATCCAGATCGGCAAGCGGAAGATACGCCCAGTCATACAGCCTCTCACCTTTTGTGCCGTGTCCCGCGGACAGACGGTGCCAGTCCTGCTCTGGAAGATTTGCGGCAATATCTTTGGCTTCTCCTGCAATCAGCGGGCCTGTCGCCCATGACCCGAACCAGTGATTGCCTCTGACCCCAAGTACATATCCAATTCCTGCCCGGCGAAGCGTGCGTTCCACATCGCCGACGCCATACACGCTGTCTGCTGCAACCCAGCGGAAGGGCACACCGGCCTCAATACTCCGCTCAATCATCATCGAGGCTAACGCCGGTTTGGTTGCAAACACCACGTCATCAGGAACGTGGGCCTGCTTCAGGCGCTCACGGCTCGATGTCCAGTCTTTTGGAAGATACAGGGCGCGGTCAACAAAGGCATGGCCCCGCGCCGATACATAGGTGGCAAATACACCAATCTGGCAGTTCGTGATCTTGCCGGCAGAGCCCGTATACTGCCGCCCCACACCGCAGGACGCCTGACCTTTCTTCAGAAAACCGGTCTCATCGATGACCAGCACGCCATCTTCAGTGCCCAGATGCTCGATCACATAATCCCTGACGACATCACGAAGGGCATCGGCATCCCAATGCCCGCGCCCCAGAAGCGCCTGCTGCCGCCATGGACCAGGATCTCCCGCGGCTTCCGCTCGCATCCATCCCGTCTTGCGTGGTTCATTACCAATCAGAACGTCAAGGAAGGCACACGCAGAAGCCGCAACTCGCTTCTGCGTAAACAACGGCACGATCCGCTCTTTGGCTGCCCTAAGCCCGGACGCCCATAATTCCAGCGTCTCTTCAATAGACGCACCGCCACTCATCATATCCTGAATCATGGTTACCCATAGATTCAGAAATCAACATAATATGCAACTGTAGTGCTAAAACGCGATGGCCCGTCAAGGAAAACGCCTGCCCCGTGTTATCGGGACAGGCGTTTTTTGAAAAGGTCTGGCTGGAAACAGTGAAAGTCCCTGATTGTCACATTTTTGAAAAAATATGACGTTTGTTTGTGGCTTTTAAAACATTCACCAGGGACTTTTTAAATTCAGACAGTCGAAGGGGACGCATCCTGTCATGCGATGCGGCCCCCGAAAACTTTCTGAAATCCCGTCCTGCCGATCAGAAACTTGCCCCGACCGTCAGGAAGAACATGCGCGGTGCAATCGGGAAGGCTGTGTACTGGCCACTTGCATTATTGGTGTTCAGGGTGGACCACCCACGTGTGCCCGTCAGGTTGGTGATGTTGCCCTGTATTTTCAGGCCCTGCACATGCGGGATGTTGCGGATGGTGTATCCGGCATTGATGCTGAACAGGGCATAGGCCTTGGCCGACAGGTCATTGGTGAAGGTGGTGTACCGCCGCCCGATCACGTCGCCGACGAACTGCCCATAGAAATCGCCCCAGTTGGTGGAGGCCACGAATTTTTCGGTCCAGTTCGGGATGCCCGCGACATTCTTGCCCGCCGTCGGCACAACTGTCGTCCCGGTCACGTAATTGTCGTTATAGACCGACTTGTTATACGAAAGCGCATTATAGAAGGAGAAATGCGGCCCGAACTGTGCCGTCATGGAAAAGTCCATGCCGTCGGTAGTGACCGATCCCACATTGGTCAGGATGCTTGCACTGCCGATGATGTAGGACACGTTGCTGTTATAAGGCGAGGACGCGACCGACAGCAGGCGGTTTGAATAATGCACGTGGTAATATTCAAGCTGTCCGCTGATGTTCGTCAGTGGACCAAGGTGGACATGGCGGTTGGTGCGCAGGCCGGTTTCATATGTCCATGCGGTTTCGACCTTGCCGTGCTTCTTGAAATCCTCGAACGCGGCCTGGCTGGTCATGCCCCACGGGCTGGCATTCCCATAACCGGTATCCTGGAAAGAACGCATGTTCTCCTGGATGTTTGCAAACCACTGTTCATGCGGCGTGATGTTCCACAACGCACCGAATGCGGGCAGGAAGGGCTTGACCGTATTGACGTTGCCACCGGGGATGGTGCGCGCGGTCGAAGGCGACAGCGATCCCGGCAGGGCCGCGACCGGCAGGGTGCCATCGGTATAGACCAGTTCCGACTTGAACCCGGCGCTGAGCATGAAATTCTTGGTGATCTGCCAGCTATCCTGCAGGTGGGTCGTGATGGTGTTGGTATAAAACAGGTTGGTATATTGATGGATCAGCGGGTTCTGCTGCCGGTCATACGGGCTGGTGGGATTGTCGATATTGAATGCGTACCAGCGCCGGGCCTGCGTATTGTCGTTGCGTTCGTACCAGCCGCCCAGTTCAATGTTGTGGTGGCCGACCTTGTAATGCAGGGTGGACATGATGCCGCCCCGGTTGTCCCAGTATTCCGTCGTGCGCGTCGCCATGCCCGAACCGCCGAACACGCCCGAAAGCTGGGAGGAGGAATCGTTGGGGAAATAGGCGCTGAACAGGGTCGGCAGGCCGGCGGCGCTGATCGGGCCTGCGACGACGCCTTCGCCCATGTCGTGATGGTAATAGATCTGGTTGTCCCAATGCAGGTTGGACGTGAAATCATGTGTCCATTTCACATACGCCAGGAAATCCTCGCGCTGTGCATCGGAATAGTAATTGCGATAATTGTTGCCCGCGGCCTTGTAGGCGGCGGAACCGTTATAATAGTTCACCGCTTCCTTCAGGTTCGGATACAGGAACGGGCGCACATACATGCTGCCGCCAGCGGGTTCGACGATGCCGTCTTCGTTGGGTTCGGTCTTGTCTGACCAGTCGAAGAAGGCCGTGACCTTGTCCTTGGACCCCTGATGGACGAACTTGGCGTTCACCTGGTTGCCGCCCTGGTGTCCCGCGAAATCCCATGCCCGTGCATCCTGCCGCGCCCACGAGAAATAGGCCGAGTTGCCGTTGCCGAAATCGCCGGTGTCAACACGTGCAAAGGTACGGAATGTCGACCAACTGCCGAATGTCTGCGAAATCTGCCCGCCTGCCTTGTGCATCGGGTCCTGCGTCGTGAATTGCAGCGAACCGCCAAGGTTGGATGTCGATGCAGTGCCCAGCGCACCCGCGCCCGTCGCGACCGAGGCGGAAGCGATGTTTTCGCTCAACGCCGCGCGCTGTGGTGACAGGCCGTTATAGTTGCCATAGGACTGATCGCCCAACGGGACACCATCAAGGGTAAAGCCAAGCTGGTTCTGGTTGAAGCCGTGGATGTACAACGACGAATTCTGTTCGTTATTGCCCCATGGGTCCGCATTTTCAAAGACAACACCAGGAAGAATCTCAAGCGCCTTGACCGGGTTGATGCCGGGCAGGATGCGCTGCAACTGGGTGTGGTTGACGCTCTGTTCCGAACGGGTGCGTCGGGACGTCGCCATGATCTGTTCCACATTCGATGTGGAGAACTCGCCTTTTTCCTTTTTTGATGTTGCGTTGGTCTTGTGGGGGGTGCGGGTGGACTTCTTCTCTGCCGTGGGGGTCTGTACTGTCTGGGCATGGGCAACGGACAGCGCAATGGCAGAGCAGAACAGGCCAAGGGCAATACGACCACTGCGGATCAACTTGGGTGGCACCTGGGATTCTCCTGAGTGAAAAGGCAGGAGATGATCTATCGGCACCTTTGCATTATTTCATGTGAAGGTTTCATGACAGTGCGCGCATGCAACACCATGCCCGTGAAATGACGATTATTGTGGGCATTATTGAGGTTTTCGCCGTTTATGTTGTAACGACGCGCCCGTTCATCCCGGCAGGATAAATGCCAAAGATGGATAATACCCCGCTATGCCGGGACATGTGACGGGCCGTACTGTCCGTGCCGGTACCATGCCCATGTACTCAATATGCCTATGCAGGTGGCGGGGTTGAACGTGCGCGCGCGCGGTGGGATCATGGCGTGACCTTATGCCGGAGTTCGCATCATGCCGCCATCCATTCCCCCCATATCACCGGACCGGCGGAATTTCGTGCGTGTGCGCGGTGCGCGCGAACATAACCTGCGTGATGTGGAGATTGATGTGCCGCGCGATACCATGGTGGTGTTCACCGGGGTGTCTGGGTCGGGCAAGTCCTCTCTGGCGTTTGGTACCTTATATGCAGAGGCACAGCGCAGGTACCTTGAATCCGTCTCTCCCTATGCACGGCGTCTGTTTCAGCAGATGCCGGTGCCTGATGTGGACATTGTCGATGGCCTGCCCCCCGCCATCGCGTTGCAGCAGCAGCGCGGCGGCAGTTCGGGCCGGTCATCGGTCGGCAGCATCACCACGCTGTCGAACCTGATGCGCATGCTCTATTCGCGCGCGGGCACCTATCCTTCCGGTCTGGCACGGCTGGAGGCGGAATCATTTTCCCCCAACACGCCCATGGGGGCGTGCCCGCGCTGTCACGGGCTGGGCCGTGTCCATGATGTGACGCAGGCCACGTTGGTCCCCGATGACGGCCTGTCGATCCGCGATCGCGCCGTCGCCGCGTGGCCCACCGCATGGCAGGGGCAGAACCTGCGTGATATCCTGATTACCATGGGCATTGATGTGGATTGCCCCTGGCGCGACCTGCCGCGCAAGACGCGTGACTGGATTCTGTTTACCGATGAAACGCCCACTGTCCCGGTCTATCCGGGCCTGACGCATGCGCAGGTGCAGGCCGCGATCGCCCGTGGGGTTGAACCCGCGTATCAGGGAACGTTCACCGGTGCGCGCCGATACGTCACACAGACCTTCGCCAATTCGCAAAGTGCGAACATGCGCGCGCGTGCGGCGTCGTTCATGATCTCCACCGACTGTCCGCTCTGTCATGGGCAGAGGCTGAACCCCGATGCGCTGCGTGTGACGTTCGCGGGGATGAACATCGCGGCGATGGGGGCGCTGCCGCTTGGGCGTATCCGTGGCGTGCTTGCAGGTGTGGCCGATATGGCCGCGGGTACGGGTGACGATGCCATCGCGATCGCGGCGCGCCGGATTGCCGCCGACATGGTCGCGCGCATCGACGTGCTGATGCAGCTCGGGCTTGGATACCTGCAGATGGAACGCGGGGTGCAGACGCTCTCGCCCGGTGAGTACCAACGCCTGCGTCTGGGAACGCAGATCCATTCCAGCCTGTTTGGCGTGGTCTATGTGCTTGACGAACCGTCATCGGGTTTGCATCCGGCCGATACGCAGGCGTTGCTGGGTGCGTTGGGGCGGCTGTGTGCGGCGGGCAATTCGCTGTTTCTGGTCGAACATAACCTTGATGTCATCCGTCACGCCGCATGGATTGTCGATGTCGGGCCGGAGGCGGGGGAGCGTGGGGGCGAAATCCTGTATTGCGGCCCGCCGGAGGGGTTGCGCGATGTCGCGGCGTCACGCACGCGCGAGTACCTGTTCGCCACGTCGCAGGCCGTAACCCATACGCCGCGTACGCCGCAGGGCTGGCTGAGGCTTGCGGATATTCACTGGAACAATCTTGACGGGCTGGAGGCCGCCTTTCCATTGGGGGCGTTTACATCCGTGACCGGGATTTCGGGGTCGGGGAAATCCTCGCTGGTCAGTCATGCGCTGACGGGCATCGTCGCGCGCGCACTGGGGCAGGCCCTGCCGGTGGCGGACGACGACGACGGGGACACGCAGGCCCCGACCCCCGAAATCCGCCATCCCGAGGGGCGCATCGCCTCCGGGCTGGAGGGAATCGGGCGCCTTGTGGTGATTGACCAGAAGCCCATCGGTCGCACCCCGCGTTCAAACCTTGCGACCTATACCGGCCTGTTCGACATTGTGCGCAGGCTGTATGCCCGTACCGACCTTGCCCGCGCGCGCAGGTATGATGCGGGGTGGTTTTCCTTCAACCTGGCCAAGGGACGGTGCCCGCACTGCCAGGGGGCTGGCTCGGTGATGGTCGAACTGCTGTTCCTGCCCAGTGTCTATGCCCCGTGCCCGACATGCCATGGCGCGCGTTACTGGCCGGAGGTGCTGGAGGTGACATATCGCGACCGTTCCATCGCCGATGTGCTGGCGATGAATGTGGATCAGGCGCTGGCGTTCCTGTCGGATGTGCCCAACGCCGCGACGTGTCTGTCGATCCTGCAACGCAGCGGCCTTGGGCACCTGCGGCTGGGTCAGCCCGCGACCGAACTGTCGGGGGGCGAGGCGCAGCGCATCAAGCTTGCGACCGAACTTCAGAAACAGCGGCGTGGGCATACGCTGTATGTGCTGGATGAACCGACGACCGGGCTGCATCCTTCCGACGTGGATCGCCTGTCGGCACACCTGCATGAACTGGTGGATCAGGGGAATACCGTGATCGTGGCCGAACATGACATGCGCATGGTCGCGGGCGGGGACTGGGTGATCGACATGGGGCCCGGTGCGGGTGAAGAAGGCGGCACGATCGTCGCGGCCGGCACACCGCAGGCAGTGGCGCAGGCCACCGGCAGTGCCACGGCGCCGTTCCTTGCGCGGTATGTAGGGTAGGCTCTTTTTTGGCAATGATCTTTCAAAGGAACATCTGAAATTTCCCATTTATTCTCAATGCATTAGGGATCATTTGGAAATAACGCACTGATAAAAGAGAAGTTTTTGGGTGCCGCCTTTTGATCGAAAAAGGCGGCGTCTTC
>NZ_BANE01000317.1 GCF_000964405.1 Novacetimonas hansenii JCM 7643 | reverse complement strand
AAAGGGCAATGCCCTTTGGTGGGGTTCAGGGGCAACGCCCCTGACGCAATCAGCACAGGTTACCCCTCAGGTCACAGCCCGCCCCCGACCGGGAACGCACCCCTGCACCACGATCTGTTACCCAGTCATGGTTTCCAAAGGGC
>NZ_BANE01000318.1 GCF_000964405.1 Novacetimonas hansenii JCM 7643 | reverse complement strand
CGCGGGACCGGTGGAGGGAGTGGTGCGGAAGATGTCGCCGCCGCGTCGGGGGCCGCGTCGTCACCGGTATCCACATCCGCATTCACACCGCCCCCGGCATTGGCCGATGTCTCGCCCGATGCGGGGGTGGGCGTGCTGGCCGGGGCGCTGGCGGACGCGGCTACAGGTGCGCTCACGGGCTGCTTGGCGGGCGCACTGGCCGCAGATGCCGTCGGGGTCAGGATGCTGCGCGTTGCTGGCGCAGGCGCAAAAGCACCTGCCGCCACTGATGTCGAGGTCGGCGCGGCAGGCGTCGCGGACGGGATGGAACGCATCTCCAGCGATGCCGGGTCCGGCCGGGCAGGCCGCATCGCAAGCGCGGCCGGGTCCGGCACACCGGATTGCGGGCGCGATGTGATCGGGGCCGAGGGGGCGGGCGCAGCCGACACGGCAGGGGGTGGGGCAACCACGGGGGCGGAGGGGGCGGAGCGCATCGCAAGCGACGCCGGGTCCGGGGCATAAGAGCCCGATCCGAAAGTTTTTCAAGCTTGACAATGCCTTGC
>NZ_BANE01000319.1 GCF_000964405.1 Novacetimonas hansenii JCM 7643 | reverse complement strand
TATTTCGATCAAAAGGCGGCACCCAAAAACTTTTCTTTTTCATCCATGAGTTGTTTTCAAACACTCTCGTAAAAAAGGCGTCGCATTTTCCAAAAATGCGACGCCAGCAACATCCCCGGCAACCTGTCCGGTCGCCTCAGCCGCGCACGACCCCATGGTGGCCGTGCAGTTCGGGCATACGGTCCACCAGCAGGCCGAACACAAGGCCCAGCGCCCCCCACAACACGACCTGCATGCCAAGGGCGGCCTCGCGGAAATGCCACAGCAGGGCGGCGGGGAAATCTGCCGGGACCTCGTTGATCGTGGGCAGCGCCAGTTGCAGCACCGTCACCAGCACGACAAACAGCGCACAGCCACACAGCCATGCGGACCATGCCCCCAGACGCGCCAGCAGCGCCCGTCCCGCCAGCACCGACAGGATCATCGCACAGAGCGAGAAGACGACCATTTCAAAATAGGTCGCGGTGCGTTGCCCGATTGTTTCGGGGTTCCCCACGGCGGGCGGGTTGGCGGGATATTTCAGGTCGGGCACCAGCACGACCGCCACGAACCCCGCCGCCGCCAGCAACAGCGCCAGCATCCGTGGCGATACCTGTCCCACACGGCCAAACGCCACCGCAAACGCCAGCGCGAATACCCCCCCATACGCCGCGCCATACATGACGGACGCCGTCAGCAACCCGATGGAGGACTGCACCTTGCGGCTGACCAGTTCTTCTTCTGGCGGTTCACCTTCGGCCGCGTCATGCGCGGCCTCGAACGCGATGGCGCGATCGACCTGGGGTTCGCCGACAATCCGCGCGAAGCCAAAGGCGAGGAACGCCGCGAGAATCCCCGCAAGCATACCGCGCAGCAGGACACGCCCGGCCATCAGGCCCGCACCGGCAAAGGGAAAAGGAAGGGAATATGCATATTCATGACTCCTGCGGGGAAATCGCGTCCCCGATGGATGGAAGAAAGGATATCATGCAAAGTATCTGGCTTGGCAGGGTGCGCGCATCGACATGATGCCATGCATGCCCGCATTACAGTGGCGCGACCGCACCGGATTTTCACCGGCTTCCTTTGCATGAAAGGCCCGTTTTCATCGCAGGGCGCACCGCACAAGTCAATGCGGGGCAAAGCCGCCCCGTCGCGCCCTGCACAGCGCATCCCCCACGGGACATCCCCCACGGAACATCCCCAACAGGGCATCCCAAAGCCTGCATTCAGGACAGCGCATCTTGGGCAACGCATTCTGGGCAACACATCCCGAACAGCCATCCGGGATGACCCGCCGGTCAGATGACAGGCAGGCGCGTGAACAGGCGCACCCTCCGCGCCCGCACATCACGGCATGCCGCGTTTACGGAAAGAGCGCCACAGGATTCTTAGAAGCTGTTTGAAAAGTCAGGCTTGATAACATACTGAAATTATAAAGG
>NZ_BANE01000320.1 GCF_000964405.1 Novacetimonas hansenii JCM 7643 | reverse complement strand
ACGCCGGAGGTCGCGGGTTCGAGCCCCGTCACTCGCGCCATTTCACGGTGCATTCCAGAAAATATATGACCTGCCAATCCCGGATACGCAGTTATGCGTGGCGGATGGATGGCTTTGATTGCATCGTGCCCTCATCGGCGGCAGGATGGTGTTCTGTTGTTTTCCCATACGCCAGAGGACCGGATGCCTGACCTCTTTACGCCCTATACCCTCAAGGGGCGCACGTTGCGCAACCGCATCGCCGTTTCCCCGATGTGCCAGTATCTTGCCGTGGATGGTGTCGCGGGGGACTGGCATAATGTTCATTATGCCTCGCTCGCCCGTGGGGGCAGCGCGCTGGTAGTGGTGGAGGCGACCGCCGTCTCCCCCGAAGGACGCATCACGCCGGGGTGTCTGGGGCTGTGGAACGATGCCCAGGCCGATGCCCTGCGCCCCATCGCCCGTGCCATCCGTGATGCAGGCGCGATGCCTGGCATCCAGATTGCCCATGCCGGGCGCAAGGCCAGCGCGAACCGCCCGTGGGAAGGTGATGACCATATCGCCCCCGATGACCCGCGTGGATGGGAAACCATCGCACCGTCCGCCATCGCATTCGGCGCCAACCTGCCCAAGGTACCGCGCGCCATGACGCCGGAGGACATTACCCGCGTGCGGCAGGATTTCGTCGCCAGTGCCATTCGCGCCCGTGACGCAGGGTTCGAATGGTTGATGCTGCATTTCGCGCACGGATATCTGGGACAGAGTTTCCTCTCCCCCTATTCCAACCAGCGCACCGACCTGTATGGCGGCAGCCTTGAAAACCGGGCGCGTTTCCTGCTGGAAACCCTGAGCGATGTCCGCGCTGTCTGGCCTGAGGACAGGCCGCTGAGCGCACGTCTGGGTATGATCGAATTCGACGGCCGCGATACGGAAACGCTGGAGGATGCGATCACGCTGGCGCGTCACTTCCGCACGCTGGGGCTGGATTTCCTGGATGTCAGCATCGGCTTTTCCACACCTACGGCCAAGATTCCCTGGGGTCCGGCCTTCATGGCCCCCATCGCCGCACGTGTGCGCCACGAAAGCGGCCTGCCCGTAGCCACAAGCTGGTACATCAGCAAGCCTGACCAGGCCAACGGCCTGATCCACGATGAATCGCTGGACCTTGTGATGATGGGACGGCCATTCCTTGAAAACCCGCACTGGCCCTATGCTGCCGCACGGGCGCTGGGGCGGCCCGACGCGGCCCATGTACTGCCTGAACCCTATGCCCACTGGTTGGGGCGTTACCGTTCAGAATAACAATCATGACGGGGGGGGCACTGGCCGCCCCCGCACAGCTTCCTTCAGAGGCTGTTTAAAAAGTCAGGCTCAATAACATCCTGAAATTATAAAGGGTTTTTGGTGAAGCTTTTTCCAAAAAGCTTCAGAAGA
>NZ_BANE01000321.1 GCF_000964405.1 Novacetimonas hansenii JCM 7643 | reverse complement strand
GGAAAAAGCTTCACCAAAAACTTTTATGATTTCAGGATGTTATTAAGCCTGACGTTTTAAACAGTCTCTCCAAGCATCCACTGCCGGATCACAAGAACGGCCAGATGTAGCCCTTTTTCAAAATGGCGACATCTTTTCACAGCGTGTTTAAAAGCGTCACCAGCCCCCTTCATAAATGCCCCCACACCCGCTGTCCGGGCATGCGGCAGTTACGACAGCAGGTCGGCAGGGAATGCCCCACTGGCCTGCATTGCGTCTTCTGGTGACAGGCGCACCAGAAGACCACGCTTTCCCCCGTTGATGACCATATAGGGTTCGTCCTGCGCTTCTTGCGCAATGGCGGTCGGGGCCTGCTTCTTCTGCCCGAATGGACTGATGCCGCCCACCTTGAACCCGGTGGCGCGTTCGGCCGTGGGTGGCTTCATCATCTGGGCGGACTTGCCACCGAATGCTGCGGCAACCTTCTTCATGCTGATACTGCGTGCAACCGGCACGACCACGCAGGCACCACGGCCATCGACCTCCACCATCAAGGTCTTGAACACCCGTTCCGGCGGTTCCCCGATTGCCTGGGCTGCATGATTGCCGACCTGATCGGCACTGGAATCATATTCATACGGAATAACCGTATAGGCGACACCGGCCTCATCGAGGGCAGCCGTCGCGGGTGTGCTCTTGCTCATGTGGCGCAGTATAGGGCCAGATACGGCCAAATGCACAACCGTAATGCTTGCCCGTGACACTCCTCAGGACGCTGTCCTGTAACCCGCCAAGGAATATCCCCCTTTGGGGCGCATAACCTCACAAAACCACAAGGCCACATCCTGCAATGCCTGCCCCCCGGACAGCCGCCTTGAATTTAAAAAATCAGGCGCGATAACATCCTGAAATTATAAAGGTTTTTGGTGAAG
>NZ_BANE01000322.1 GCF_000964405.1 Novacetimonas hansenii JCM 7643 | reverse complement strand
GTTCTCGATGAGATGGCGCGCCTTGAACAGGGCGGCATCGAACGGGCGCCTGTCGAGGCGGTTCTTGCGCTGGGGAATGACGACACAGGCCCCTTGCGCATGTAGGGCATCCACGATCCAGTGGACATCAAACGCCCTGTCGGCAAGAAGCGCCTTGAAATCCGCCGGTTCCAGAAGGGGCGCAACCCCGACCGTGTCGTAATGCTGGCCGGGGATCAGCGTAAAGCGGACCAGATTGCCCAAGGCGTCGGTCATGGCGATGATCTTGGTCG
>NZ_BANE01000323.1 GCF_000964405.1 Novacetimonas hansenii JCM 7643 | reverse complement strand
AGCTTTTTGGAAAAAGCTTCACCAAAAACTTTTATGATTTCAGGCTGTTATGGGACCTGATGTTTCAGGTAGTTAGAAATTGACGTTTGTATGTATTCCGAAGATG
>NZ_BANE01000324.1 GCF_000964405.1 Novacetimonas hansenii JCM 7643 | reverse complement strand
AAGGTTTTTGGTGAAGCTTTTTCTAAAAAGCTTCAGAAGACGCCACCTTTTTGAAAAAAGGCAGCATCCAGAAATTTCTTGTTTTTTATCAAGGACTTGTTTTCAAACAATCTCTTAGGACCAATCGACATTCAGGATTTTCTTTTTGTGACATGGATGTTTCACTGAGTGCCGTATCAGAACACGGAGTTACGGGATGGGAATCAAGCGGTACGAGCTGAATAAAGCGCAATGGCAGCGGATTGCGCCTCTGCTTCCCGGGAAAGCTGGAGATGAAGGCCGCAGTGGAGCGGATGGCCGCCTGTTCGTGAACGGCTGCCTCTGGATTCTACGCTCTGGCGCGCATTGGAAGGATCTGCCTGAGCGGTATGGCAATTGGAAGACGGTACATCGTCGCTTCAGCCGATGGTGTCATGCCGGGGTGTGGGACAGGATTTTCGAGACGCTGACGGCCGATCTGGACAATCAGTATCTGATGTTCGATGCAACCATCGTTCGCGCCCATCAGCAGGCTGCGAACGGAAAAGGGGGGGCAAGGATCAGGCGCTGGGGCGTTCCCGACGTGGTCTGACAACCAAAATCCACATGCTGACCGATATGCCGGGCCACCCGCTGCGCTTCGTTGTTACAGCTGGGCAGGTTGGCGATGTCACCCAGGCACAGGCTCTGCCTGCA
>NZ_BANE01000325.1 GCF_000964405.1 Novacetimonas hansenii JCM 7643 | reverse complement strand
AAGGCGGCACCCAAAAACTTTTCTTTTTATCAATGATTTGTTTTCAAACGGTCTCTCAGGGCTTAACTGACGACACGCCGTAGCCCTCTGGGGCCTTGTCATCGGGTGTGCGGCGTTATTTCGCGAACGGGTCTTCGGGGTAGGCCACGCCGGTCAGGTACAGCCCTTCCGCCGGGGCCGTCGGGCCACCGGCGCGGCGATCACACGCCGCCAGCGCCTGTCCCACCCGTTCGACCGACCAGCTTCCTTCGCCCACCATCTTGAGGGTTCCGGTCATGTTGCGCACCTGATGATGCAGGAAGGCGCGGGCTTCTGTCACAATGACGATCTCCTCCCCCTCCCGATGGATATCCAGCCTGTCGAGTGTGCGGACCGGGCTTTTCGCCTGACAGGCAGAGGCACGGAACGTGGTGAAATCATGCCGTCCAATCAGGAATTGCGCGGCCTGGCGCATCAGGTCCACATCCAGCGGCTGGCGTACGTGCCACACACGTCCTTCGTCCAGTGTGGGGCGGGCGCTGCGGTTGATGATGCGATAGCGGTAGGATCGCAGGATGGCGGAGAAACGGGCGCTCCAGTTCGGCAGGACGGGACGCGCGATCAGGATGGCCACACGGTGCGGCTTCATGTGGTAATTCAGTGCGTCGCGCACTGCGGTGCTGCTTAATGGAATGTCATCGGGGAAATCCAGGTGCGCGACCTGCCCGGTGGCATGTACGCCGGAATCGGTGCGTCCGGCGGTGATGCTGATGACGGGACGGCCACCGGTCAGGCGCGTGGCGGCTGCCTCCAGCACGCCCTGGACCGAGGTCAGGCCCGACGCCTGACGTTGCCAGCCGACAAAGTCACGCCCGTCATATTCGATCCTGACCGCCCAGCGACGTATGTTTTTCGGTGCTTTGGCACGGGGGGGGACAAATCCGGGTGGCAGTCCCCCCCATGCGGGGGGTGTGGTTTCGTCGTTCATGGCTGGGGCAGGTCGAAACGGGTGCCTGTAGGCACAGCCTGTCCACGCAGGAAGGCGTCGGCCTCCATCATGCCGCGTCCGGGGCGTTGCAGGCGTGTGATCCGCAGGGTCGTGCCATTCCCGCAGGCAACCAGCAGGCGGTCGTCCACGATCGTGCCCGGCGCCGCTGTGGTGGGGGTGGGGTCCATCGTAACGGCCCCGATCTTGATCGTCTCCCCCGCCAGCAGGGTGAAGGTACCGGGCCATGGCGTCATGGCGCGCACCTGCCGGTCCAGCATATCAGCAGGTCTGTCCCACCGCAGGCGCCCATCCTCGCGCGTCAGGCGCGCGGCATAGGTCACGCCCTCTTCCGGCTGCGGACGGGGGGGCGGGATAGTACGCAGGGTCTCGACCACAAGGCGTGCGCCCATGGCGGCAAGGTCGTCATGCAGGCTGGTTGCCGTGGTACGCGGGGTAAGGGCGACGCGGCCTTCGCACAGCATCGCACCGGTATCCAGCCCCGCATCCATCTGCATGATGGTCACGCCACTTTCACGGTCTCCCGCCAGGATCGCCGCCTGTATCGGGGCCGCCCCGCGCCAGCGTGGCAGCAGGCTGGCATGGATGTTGAGGCATCCATGCGCGGGCGAATCAAGCATGGCGACCGGCAGGATCAGCCCATAGGCCGCGACCACTGCCGCATCGAGTCGCAGTGCGGTGAAATGATCGTGTTCCGCCGTATCGCGACGCAGCGACAGGGGCGTGCGCACTGCGATCCCCAATTCCTGCGCCGCGACATGCACGGGCGACGGGCGTTCCTTCTTGCCCCGGCCGGCGGGGCGGGGGGGCTGTGTATAGACCACGACAATTTCATGTCCGGCGGCGTGCAGGGCCTGCAGGGCCGGTACGGCAAAGTCGGGGGTTCCCATGAAGGCAAGGCGCATGATGTCGTTCCATCGGGGGAAAGCGCGCCGGGTGATGCCGCGGGGGCAAGCCCATGGGCGCGGGAAGGTCGCACGGCGGGCGCGCCACGCGCCACGTCACCGGGCGTGTGGCCGTCGCAGGGGCAAGTCGCAGGGGCAATCAGTGCCTGAGCCGCTGTTCCTTGGCCAGGCGGCGCATGATCATGTTGCGTTTGAGTGCGGAGAGGTGATCGACGAACAGGATTCCCTCCAGATGGTCGATCTCGTGCTGGATGCAGGTGGCAAGCAGGCCGTCCACCTCGATCTCGTGGCGTTTGCCCTCCAGATCCTGATACCGCACGCGCACGCTTTCGGGGCGGGCCACCTCGGCATACTGGTTGGGAAGCGACAGGCACCCCTCTTCGCGCACGGACATGGTTTCGGTTTCGGCGATGATGTCGGGATTAATCAGCACCATCGGGTTGCGTGCCTCGTCCTTGTCGGCAACATCCACAAGGGCAAAGCGCAGGCCAAGGCCAACCTGTGGCGCGGCAAGGCCGATGCCGGGGGCCTTGTACATCGCGGCGAACATGCGCGGTATGGCTTCGCGCAGTTGTGCGGTGTCCTCGGGGCGGACAAGGCGCGTTTTCTGACGGAGGATCGCCTGCGGGGCGACAAGGATCGGCATCGGCGTGGCCGCTGCAATGACATCTTGATCTATCATGTTCGCGATTTAGCGATCCTGCGCCCCGGATGCCAGAGGTTCCATGCGCCATGGGGCGTGTTTTTACCATGTATGCCCATTTTCATGCCCGTGCTTTTGTTCCCGGCTGTGGCGCCCGGGGGACAGTTCCCTTGCACGCCGGCGCGGATGTCCCATATCGTGGGACAGGGTGGATGCCGTGACGGGTCCATCCCTTGTTATCGTCTCGCTCTGGAATTGAGGAGGCCTGAGTGTCGGGAAGAGTGTTCGGATCCCCCATGTTTCTTGGTTTTGATCATCTGGAACAGATGCTGGAACGTGCATCCAAGAATGCGTCGGACGGGTATCCGCCATACAACATAGAACAGGTCAGCCCCACGACCCTGCGTATTACGCTGGCGGTGGCGGGGTTCATGATGGATGATCTGCATATCACCCAGGAAGACAACCAGCTGGTGATCCGCGGACGCCAGGGGGATGACGGGCAGGGGCGCGTGTTCCTGCACCGTGGCATTGCCGCACGGCAGTTCCAGAAGGCCTTTGTCATGGCCGAGGGGATCGAGATCGGCGGCGCATGGATGGATAATGGCCTGTTGCACATAGAACTGCACCGGCCCCAACCCGAAGTGCGGGTGCGCAAGATCGAGATCGCGAAAGGTCCGTCAATCCTTGATCGCGGTGCGCCGGTCGTTGATGTCCCCGGCATGCGCAAGCAGCATGTCGTGCGGGTGATTGATGATGAATGAGGGGGGAAGGCCGTCCACCCATGTTATCATGTAAATGCGAATGGCGTCCCCAGGGGCGTTTTCGCGGCTGCTGGAGGGCATGCAATTGAGGACAACACTCCGTAACGGTCGGATCGTGCCATGCGAAACGGGCAACAGCCTGCCGATGGATGTGCATACGCTGAGCGATAGCCAGATGCGTGCGCTGGGAATGGAATATGTGGCGTACATAAAGGAAGTCGTCGTGGATGGGGAGGAAGCGTTCGCCATCCATGCCGCGGACGGTACGCCCATGGCCCTGACGCCGGATCGCGACATGGCGATTACCGCCGTGCTGGAACATGAAATGGTGCCCGCACTGGTTCACTGAACCTGTCGCCCGCATCGCCTGATGGCCGCCCCGTTTTTCGATGGGGCGGCCTTTTTCATGGCTATGCGCGGCCCGAAGGGTCAAGCCAGCCGATATTGCCGTCGTCGCGGCGGTAAATGATATTGATCTCGTCGCTGCTGCTATTGCGGAACATCATCAGTTTCACATCCGCAAGGTCGAGTCGCATGACCGCTTCACTGACACTCAGCGTTGCGATGTCGGTCGGGCGCTCGGCGATGATGGTGGCATACGGACCTGCCCCACCCAACGCAGGGTCCGTATCCTCGTCCATGCCATCGGTGGAGGCCGCCTGACGCCCATCCTCACGCGCGGGGATGTCCCCCCCCGGACGCAGGACATAGCTGCGCCCCATTTCCGTCGGGACGGTGCGCGACCGCAGGTGCCCGTGGTTGGTTGCCTTGCGGTGATAGCGGCGCAGGCGCTTGGCGATATGTTCGGCGGCGTCATCAAACGCGCCATGGGCGTCCGCGGCCTCGCCCTCGCCACGCAGTGTCAGTCCACGCGATGCATGGAGGTTGATGTCGCAGGTAAAGAATGAACGCGCACGGCTGAAGGTGACGCGGGCTTCCATCGCCTGTCCAAAGTATTTTTCCGAAATGCGGTCCAGATGATCGGTTACGCGGTATTTCAGGGCGTCAGACAGGTCGATCTGCTTGCCAGCAACGCTGATGTGCATAAGGGACCACTCCTTGTTATTGCCAAGGAAGCCACGTGCAGAGACGGAAACAGGCGATGGGCCATTATCGTATCAGGTCTGGAAATCCCCGCTCCGTATGCACGGCCTGCCCTGGCGTCAGGTTCACTCTGTTGCACCAGTTCCGACCCTCACTGTGGTGAAGGCCGGAAACTCCATTGGACATATTTGGGGTGGCGCTGTCCATTCCTTCTTTGCATGCAAGGCGGCATGTTTTTCGATGCAACCTGTGTCCTGTGCTCAGATGGCTGGAATCAGAGGGTAAATTTTTCCCCAAGATAAACACGGCGGACGTCCTCGTTGGCGACGATTTCCTCTGGCCTGCCCTCGGTCAGGACCTGTCCGCTATGCATGATATAGGCACGGTCGATCACTTCGAGTGTCTCGCGCACGTTATGGTCGGTAATCAGCACGCCGATGCCCCGATCCTTGAGATGGGCGACAAGGTCGCGGATCTCGCCCACTGCGATGGGGTCGATCCCCGCAAGCGGTTCGTCAAGGAGGATGTAATGCGGCTGGCTGGCGAGTGCGCGCGCGATCTCCAGACGTCGGCGTTCCCCGCCCGACAGCGCAAGCGAGGGAGAGTGGCGCAGTCGTGTGATACCGAATTCACCAAGCAGCCCGTCCAGCATCGTCTGCCGCCGGTCCGCGTCGGGTTCGACGATTTCCAGCGCGGCCATGATGTTCTGTTCCACATTCAGGCCGCGAAAAATGCTCGATTCCTGCGGCAGGTAGCCAATTCCCATGCGTGCGCGGCGATACATCGGAAGCTGCGTGATATCCGCGCCATCAAGTGTGATGGTGCCGATATCGGGACGCACCAGCCCCACAATCATGTAAAAGCTGGTGGTCTTGCCCGCGCCATTGGGGCCGAGCAGGCCCACCGCCTCGCCCCGCTGCACCTGAAGCGAGACGTCACGCACGACCGAACGCTTGCGATAGCTCTTGCCGATGCCACTGGCGATCAGGCCCCCGCCCGGTATCGTGTCGGGTGTGCCGGATGCGCCGGGGGCCGGGACGGGGGTGGCGGATGCGGACAGGGCAGCGTCGGACATATTCATTTCGTGGTTCCCTTGTTGCCGGTTCCGGCCTGGTTGGGCACGACAAGCCCGCTGACGCGCGATCCCGGCGTGTCCGTCAGGGTGGCGATACCCGTGCGCATGTTCACGATCGCGGCGGCGCCGCTGATCTGGTTCAACCCGCGAGAGATGTGGACATTGCCCACGATCCGCGCGATTGCGCTGTCGGGGACATAAACGCCCCGATCGCCGGTGACGGCCTCGCTTTGTGTGCGGATCAGGATATGGCCAAAGGCATCAACACGGTCGATTGCGCCCGCGCCGCCTGCGTCATGTCCGGCCTGCGTGTGCGGTGGGCGGGCCGTCTTTGGCCGGTCATAGCCCACCAGAATATCGGCGCGCATCTGCCTGCCGTCATTGGTGGTCAATGTGGCGTCGCCCCGGCTGACGGACATATGGTCGCGTGAATGGTATTCCACCGTGTCACGCGCCGTCAGGATATCCTGCGGGGTGGTCATCTTCATGTTCTTGCCGGTCATGACCAGCACGGCCTGGTCCATGTCATACACCGCCCTGTCGCCCCATGCCTGGTCGGTGTTGGTAAAGATATGGACATGTCCCACCGCTTCAAGGCGATAGACCTCGCTCCCGCCATTGCCGGGGGAGGAGTCGCCGGGGGCAGGGCCATTGTCATGACCCATGGCATGGGATGCAGGCCGGTCAGGGGGCGGTAGATCCTCTGGCAGCGTATCGGAATGGGTCACAAGGCTGGTATCGACATCAGGGTCGCCACCCGCCGCCTTGGGTGTTCCTGATGTCGCGGGTGTCACTGCCGGGGGCGTGGTGACAGGTGCGCCGCCCGGCTGCGTGGCAGGTGCGGGAACAGCTGATGGGCTGTTCACGGGGGAGGCAGCGGAAACCGCCGTCGCCTGCCGGGGCTGCGCCGGGGCAGGGGCCTTGCCCGGTGATGTCGGATGCGCCCTGTCCGCCGGGTGCGTCGCCCGGATTGAGGCATCGGGGGGCGGGGCATCGGTGGCGGGGTCCTGCACCGCAGAAGATGACGGGTCGGCCTGCTGCGTGATCGGGGGCGATGATTGCGGGGATGCCGCGGATATGGCGGCGGGGCTCGCCCCGGGTGGCGTGACCCCGGATGCATTTCCAGAGGCATTGGCATTCCCGGACGCATTCCCTGATACATGTCCGGGCGCAGTCGCCGATATGGGGGCGGGCGTGGGGGCCTGTGCCGTGTGCGCGCCGGGCGTTTTCTTGCGATAATAGGCGATCAGGCGATCCGCGCGCACCGTGACATTGCCGCGCACGGCCTGTGCCCGGTCATAGGCCGTGACGGTCTGGGTATTCTGGTCCCAGTCGAACCCGCCCGCCGCCGTGATGCTGACCTGTCCGCCCTGCGACATATCCAGCCCCTGTGCAAGGGCCGGGGTGGTGCAGGCCGTGGCGAATGTCGCACCAGCAAGCAGCACGGAGGCGAGGGCATGCCCGCGCATCAGTGTTTTCCTCCGGCCGGTGACATGACGGGGGTTTTGACGGTGGTTTTGATTGGGGGGGTGATGGGGGTTCCGGTGGAAACCTGTGTGCCGGGGCCGTCTGCCGGGCCGCCATGCGTGGTGTTGAGAAGCAGGCGCCCCGGGCCACGGAACTGCATGATGCCATCGCGGATCAGCAGCATCGCCCCTTGCGTGTCAAGGACGCCGAACGGGCCTTCGGAATGGATCCAGCTATCGGACACGATGACGCCGTGTTTCATGTCAATATCCGCAGTAGGGCTGTACATGGTGGTTCCATCGCTACGATAAAGCATTACGTCCTGTGTCAGGTCCAGAAGCTGGCTATGCTGGATATAGACGCCATTGCGCGCCGTGACATAGACCCAGTTATTCGGTCCCAGCAGGGTATCGGCCTGCGGGGTGGTCAGGTCGATGCGTTCGGGGGAGATCTGGCGCGCCTCGCTTGCCGTCACCATGAAGGGATGGCCATGGTCGTCCACCCCGCGATAGGTGGCATTGAGCATGCTGCCACTCTTGACGCGTACATGCGACATCTGCGCCATCGTGCCACGATGCATGATGACCGCGCGTTCCACGGCGGGCCACGCCGCGATCGACCCCAGCAGCACCAGTGCGGTCAGCGGCAGCGCCCATTTGGCCGAACGCATGATCGCACGTCGCCGTGCAAGGTCGTTTGCGTTGGGCAAAAGCCGCTGCCGGATGGAGCGGGTATCGAAAATGCTGCGCTGCCGGGCGATATCTTCCGCCGAACGGGCGTAATCCTCGCGCTGTATGCCGCCCCCGGACATGTCCCCGTCGCGCGCAGCCGTGTCATCGGACGGCCGTGCCGACAGATCGTGGGCTGGATCGTGGGGGGGATCTTCGGGCGGCCTGTCGTTCATGCCACCCCGGCACGCAGCAGGTCATGGATATGCAGGATGCCGATCGGGTGGCGCTCAGCGTCCAGCACGAACAGGCTGGTGATCGGCCGTGGGCGGTCATTCATGATCCGCAGCGCATCCACCGCCAGTACATCGGGGCGGATCGTCTGCGGGTTCGTGTTCATGATGTCTGCGGCGCGGGTGCCGTCAATGTCCT
Source organism: Novacetimonas hansenii JCM 7643 (assembly GCF_000964405.1). Lineage (GTDB taxonomy): Bacteria > Pseudomonadota > Alphaproteobacteria > Acetobacterales > Acetobacteraceae > Novacetimonas > Novacetimonas hansenii. The sequence continues at coordinate 12,962 of NZ_BANE01000325.1, read as the reverse complement.
GTTCCAGCGCGCGGCGCAGGTCGCCATCGGTAATCAGCCCCACCAGCGTGCCGTCATCACGGACCACACCCATGCAGCCAAAGGCCTTGTGCGTCATTTCCATGATGACCTGACGCAGCGGCAGATCGGCGGAGCCGAGCGGCATGCTCGGCCCGACATGCATCAGCGCGCGCACGTCACGCAACTGCGCCCCCAGGCGGCCACCGGGATGGAAGATCCCGAAATCATCCGCGCCAAAGCCGCGCTGTGTCAGCAGTACGATCGCCAATGCATCGCCCAGCGCGAGCTGCATGGTCGAACTGGTGGTGGGCGCCAGACCCATGGGGCAGGCCTCGGGCGTCTGGGGCAGGACCAGTGCGATGTCCGCCGCCCGCGCCAGGGTCGAATCGGCACGCGCGGTCATCGCGATCAGCAGCAGCCCGAACCGCCGCGCGTGCGAGACGATATCCGCCAGTTCCGATGTCTCCCCCGAATTGGACAGTGCAAGGATCGCATCCCCCGGCTGGAGCATGCCCAGGTCCCCGTGCGAGGCCTCGGCAGGGTGGACGAAAATCGACGGTGTCCCGGTGGAGGCCAGGGTGGACTGGATCTTGCGCCCGATATGCCCCGATTTGCCAATGCCCGTCACCACGACCCGCCGCGCGGGCATCGACAGGGCCTTTACCGTGCGGATGAACGCCAGCCCGAGGTCGGATGCCCCCATGCCCTCATGCGCCGGGCCAAGCGCCTGGCGCAGCGCATCCATCATGCGCGCCAAACCGTCGCACTCGGTCTGCAGGACCTTGCATGCCGATTCGATCATATCGGTCTGGTCCGTGCTGACGGGACCATGGTTCGGATGGGGCTGGAGGCTGTCGGTCATGCCTGTTGTTTTCTGTATTGCCGTCAATGGCGCCCCGCGCGCATCGGGGCTGGTGGGGGAATGGTGCGGGTTTCAGGCCGCCCGGTGGGCGAACAGGTCCGGGTCCTCGTAACCAAGGATGTCGAGCCGTGCGCGCGTGGGCATGAAGTCATAGCACGCCTGTGCCAGTTCGCGCCGCCCCTCACGCACCAGCAGCGCCTCCAGCCGTGCCCACAGCGCATGGAGGTACAGCACGTCCGATGCGGCATAGGTCATCTGTTCAGGGGTCAGGTCCGGTGCGCCCCAATCGGAACTCTGCTGCTGCTTGCTGAGTTCCACCCCAAGCAGTTCGCGGCACAGGTGGGCCAGCCCATGACGTTCGGTATAGGTCCGCACAAGCTTTGACGCGATCTTGGTACAGATGCACGGCGCGACCGTGATGCCGAAAGTATATTGCAAGATGGCAACGTCAAACCGCGCGAAATGCATCAGCTTCGTCACGGACGGGTCCGTCAGCACCGCGAGCATGTTCGGGAAATCCGCTGCCGTGGCCCCCGCCGGAACCTGTACCAGGTGGGCATGCCCGTCACCATCCGACAGTTGTACAAGGCACAGCCGGTCGCGGTGGGGATTGAGGCCCATCGTTTCCGTATCGACGGCAACCGCACCCGAAAAAACCACATCATGGGGCAGGTCGCCACGATGGAAATGGATGGTGTCGGGAACGGTGGTCTGTGGCATCGGGGGTCGTGCTCCGTAACGGTGTCTGTCCGTGGCATGCAGCGTGGAGCGGCAGGCGGTATTTCCGGCGGTGCGGGACAGCAAGGCCCGGACCCAGGGCACGCCGCGCCACCGTTGGCCTCCAGCCAGCATGATGCCGACAGGGTTAACATTGTCGCGGTTTACACGAAATTTGTATCGGGAACAGGGGGGATTGATGCGAACGTCCAACTATTTGGGACTTTGGACGGCCCATGGCCATCCGATTGCATCGGGAGGGAAATCCCTACCGGGTATGTCCCGGTAGGATTTGTCCTGATTTTTCTTTGGAAAAATCCTGGTGCCCAGAAGAAGACTCGAACTTCCACGACCTTGCGGCCACAGGTACCTGAAACCTGCGCGTCTACCAATTCCGCCATCTGGGCTCAGAGGCTCCCCGTTGCCGGGGTGGTGTGAGGCGGTTTCTAGTCCGGGTTGTCGCGGTGGTCAACAGGGGTTTGCGTATTTTTTTGAATTTGATGGTGTTTTTTGAAACAGGGCGCGGAAAACCGCCCTTTTTCCCATGTGGGCATGGACATGTGGGAATGACGTGCATGCGTGGCGACGCTGGCCCATGATGGTGGTTCCACCATCGCTGCATCGGGGGGATGGGCGTTCAGGTCAGGAAGGGGTGTCGGATGGATATTCGCAAGGTCGCAACGGTATTTGGCGGGACAGGCTTCGTGGGGCGGTATGTGGTCGCGCGGCTGGCGCGGGATGGCTATGTCGTGCGCGTCGCCTCCCGCCGTCCGGACCGGGCGGCGGGGATGCGTCTGTTTGGCGATGTGGGGCAGGTCGTCCCGCTCTATGCTTCCGTGCTTGAGGAACGTTCCAGCGTTGCTGCAATCGAAGGCAGCGACCTTGTCGTCAATCTTGTCGGGATACTGGCGCCTGGGCGGCATGCCGGTTTCACGGCAGTGCATGTTGATGCGGCCGCCCGTGTGGCGCGGCTGTGTGCATCGGCCGGTGTGGGGGCGCTTGTGCATATGTCGGCCATCGGCGCGGACCCCGATGGCATCTCTGACTATGGCCGCAGCAAGGGGCGGGGCGAGGTCGAGGTACAGCGCCATATGGCGGAGGCGGTGATCGTGCGCCCGTCCATCATTTTCGGGGCGGAGGATCATTTTACCAACATGTTCGCCGCCATGGCGCGCTACCTGCCGGTCATGCCGGTCTATGGCGGGATGACGCGATTCCAGCCCGTCCATGTGGCAGACGTGGCAGAGGCGATCCGCCGCATTGCGCGTGGCCTCGGCCGGGGTGCGGGCGTGGTGGAGGGAAGTTCCGCAGAAGATATTTTTGCAGGGAGTATTTTCGAACTTGGTGGCCCGCGTGTGTGGCGCATGCAGGACATGGTGCGCTGGATCATGCGCGCGGCAGGACATCCCCGTCGTGTCTTCGCCGTGCCGCCCTGGCTGGCGCGGATACAGGCATCATGCCTTGAACACCTGCCGGGCAGGATGCTGACACGCGATCAGTTGTCCATGCTCTATGTCGATAATGTGGTGGCGCCGGGGATGCGTGGCCTTGCGCATCTGGGGATTTCGCCGCTTTCGCTGGAAATTGCCGTACCACAATATCTTGCCCGTTTTCGTTCGGCCTGACCCTGGGGTGGGTTTTGCGGCCCATGCGGCGAGATTTTGCCGATTTTTCGCAAAAAGGTCAGTAATGCTGTCTTTTATTTGCGCCGTGGCTTGCGTAGGTGTGGCTCAACCCGGGCGCGCAGGGGTGCGCCCGCATGTTTTCAGACCCAAGGGGCAGGCCAATGGCAGAGCGCATGCTGAAATTCGTCTCCGTGGCGCAGGAGCAGCCTGAAAAGCGGCCTGCGGACTCACGGCGTAAGGATTTCAATGAAATCTATGACGAACTGCCGCGCCAGCAGGCCGAAACACAGGCGTCACGCTGTTCACAGTGTGGGGTGCCGTTTTGTTCCGTACACTGTCCCCTGGGCAATAATATTCCCGACTGGCTGATGATGACGGCGGCCGGACGGCTGGAGGAAGCCTATGAAGTTTCCTCCGCCACCAACAACTTCCCCGAGATCTGTGGCCGCATCTGCCCGCAGGACCGCCTGTGCGAAGGTAACTGCGTGATCGAGCCGGGATTCGAAAGTGTTACCATCGGCGCGGTGGAACGCTTCATCACCGATACCGCGTTCGAACAGGGATGGGTCCAGCCCGTGCGTCCCGTGACCGAACGCACGCAGACGGTGGGCATTGTCGGGGCCGGTCCGGGTGGCCTTGCCGCGGCCGTGCAACTGCGTGAACTCGGCTTTCAGGTCCATGTCTATGACCGTTACGACCGTATCGGCGGGCTGATGATGTATGGCATCCCCGGTTTCAAGCTGGAGAAGGACATTGTCCTGCGCCGCCATCGCCTGCTTGAGGATTCTGGCGTCACCTTCCACCTTGGCGTGGGCATTGGCGATGTGGACGGGGATGGCACGATCGCATTTTCCACCCTGCGTGACCGCCATGACGCGGTGCTGATCGCCACGGGCGTGTACAAGTCGCGTGATATCGGTGGCCCCGGCGCGGGGCTTGGCGGGATCGTGCGCGCGCTTGATTACCTCACGGCGTCGAACCGTGTCTCCCTTGGTGACAGCGTGGCGGATTATGACAGTGGTGCGCTGAACGCCGCGGGCAAATCGGTGGTTGTGATCGGGGGGGGCGACACGGCGATGGATTGCGTGCGCACCGCCATCCGCCAGGGCGCGCGTTCGGTCAAATGCCTGTATCGCCGCGATCGCGCCAATATGCCCGGCTCCGTGCGGGAGGTGAAGAACGCGGAAGAAGAAGGGGTGGAGTTCGTCTGGCTCGCAGGGCCGGAGGCCTTCCTTGGCGATGCGCATGTGACCGGCGTGCGCGCCGTGCGCATGAAGCTTGGCCTGCCCGATGCCAGCGGCCGACAGTCGGTGGAACCGGTGGAAGGCAGCGCCTTTACGCTGGAGGCCGATCTTGTGGTCAAGGCGCTTGGCTTTGACCCCGAACCGCTGCCGACCCTGTGGGGGCAGCCCGACCTTGAGGTTTCGCGCTGGGGCACACTTATGGTGGACCGCCACAGCTTTATGACCAGCCTGCCCGGCGTGTTCGCCGCCGGTGATATCGTGCGCGGGGCCAGCCTTGTGGTGTGGGCCATCCGCGATGGACGCGACGCGGCGGCGCAGATGCACCGCTGGCTTGAGACCGCAGCGGCCGTGCGCGCCGAAGCGGCGGAGTGATGACAATGGACCAGCACACAGCACAGAACACGGCCCAGACCGAGGATTTCGTGCGCGAATGGCGCGACAATGCCGAGGCGATTTCCGGCCTGTATGACCCGACGCAGGAACATGATGCCTGTGGTGTCGGCATGGTTGCCGCCCTTGATGGCAAGCCGCGGCGCGACGTGGTGGAGGCCGGGATCGCGGCGCTTAAGGCGGTGTGGCACCGTGGCGCGGTCGATGCCGATGGCAAGACCGGCGACGGGGCGGGTATCCATGTGGAAATCCCGCAGGATTTCTTTGCCGATGCCATCCATATCGGCGGCGACGCCAGCGTGGACAGCCAGATCGCGGTGGGCATGATCTTCCTGCCCAAGACGGACATCGCGGCCCAGGAACGCTGCCGCCAGATCATCGAGAGCGAGATCCTTGCCTTCGGATATGCGATCTATGGCTGGCGCCAGGTGCCGATCAATACCGATTGCATCGGGGACAAGGCGAACGCCACCCGCCCCGAAATCGAACAGATCCTGATCCGCAACACGCCCGGCACGCAGGAGGATGCGTTCGAGCGTGACCTGTATGTCATCCGTCGCCGGATCGAAAAAAGCGCAATCGCCAATCAGGTGGACCTGTATGTGTGTTCCCTGTCGTGCCGGTCGCTGATCTACAAGGGCATGTTCCTTGCCGAGCACCTGACGGAGTTCTATCCCGACCTGCTCGACCCGCGTTTCGTCAGCCGCTTTGCGATCTATCACCAGCGTTATTCCACCAATACCTTCCCGACATGGAAGCTGGCGCAGCCGTTCCGCCGCCTGGCCCATAATGGGGAGATAAATACGATTTCCGGCAACGTCAACTGGATGAAAAGCCACGAGACGCGGTTGGCCGATCCTGTGCTTGACCCGTATATGGACGATCTCAAGCCCGTGGTGCAGGCGCAGGGGTCGGATACGGCGTGCCTTGATAACGTCTTTGAACTGCTGACCTTTGCCGGGCGCGATGCGCCGATGGCGCGCTGCCTGATGGTGCCTGCCAGCGTTGGCGGCAATTCCGCCATGCCGCAGCGGCACAAGGACATGTATTCCTACTGCAATGCGGTGATGGAGCCGTGGGACGGGCCGGCGGCGCTGTGTGCGACCGACGGGCGGTGGATGCTCGCCGGGCTTGACCGCAGTGGCCTGCGCCCCCTTCGCTATACCGTCACGTCAGGTGGTCTGCTGATCGTGGGGTCCGAAACCGGGATGGTCAAGGTGCCCGAGGCCGACATCGTCAGCCGTGGCCGCCTTGGGCCGGGGCAGTCGCTGGCCCTCGACCTTAAGGAAGCGAAGCTTTACAATAACGACCAACTGCTCGACCTGCTGTCCGCACGGCAGGATTTTGCCGGGTGGGTAAAGCGCACGCGCGACATTTCGTGCCTTGTGCGCACCAATAGCGGGGAAATCAGCCTCTATCAGGGCGAAAACCTGCGCCGTCGCCAGCTTGCGGTCGGCACCACACTTGAAGAGCTGGAGGTGATCCTCCAGCCGATGGTTGAAAACGCGGGCGAGGCCATCGGCTCGATGGGCGATGACACGCCACTTGCGGTGCTGTCCACGCGCTATCGCGGGTTGGCGCATTATTTCCGCCAGGCCTTCAGCCAGGTCACGAACCCGCCCATCGACAGCCTGCGTGAAACGCGGGTGATGAGCCTTGCGACGCGTCTGGGCAACCTTGGCAACATTCTTGAGGAAAGCGAGACGCAGTGCGACCTGCTCCAGCTTCCCAGTCCGGTCCTGACCACGGGTGAGTTCAAGGCGCTGCGGGAGTTCTGTGGCGAAAATGCCTGCGTCATCGACTGCACCTTTCCCGCGGCCGATGGGGAATCCGGCCTGCGTGAGGCCATCGCACGCATCCGCACGGAGGCCGAGGACCATGTCCGCCGTGGCTGCACCCATGTCTTCCTGACGGACGAACACCAGTCGGCCGAACGCGCCTATATCCCCATGATCCTTGCGACGGCGGCGGTGCATACGCACCTTGTGCGGCAGTCGCTGCGGACGTTCACCTCCCTTAACGTGCGTTCGGCGGGGGCGCTGGATGTCCATGCCATCGCGGTGACGATCGGGGTGGGGGCAACCACCGTCAATCCCTATCTGGCGCAGGAAAGCATCGCCGACCGCCACCGGCGCGGCCTGTTTGGCGACCTGTCCTTTGGGGACGCGGTGGAGCGTTACCGCAAGGCCGTCAATAAGGGCCTGCTGAAAATCATGTCCAAGATGGGCATTTCCGTCGTCTCTGCCTATCGCGGCGGTTATAATTTCGAGGCGATCGGGCTGTCACGCGCGCTGACGGCGGAATTCTTCCCCGGCATGCCCTCGCGCATCTCGGGCATCGGCCTGCTGGGCATTGCCCGCAATGTGCTGAGTTTCCATGAAAAGGCATGGGATCGCCAGATCGAATCCCTGCCGGTTGGTGGCCGCTACAAGCTGCGTCGCACTGGCGAGGTGCATGCCTTTGACGGCACGTTGATCCACATGCTGCAAACGGCGGTGGCAACCGACAGCTTCACCATCTATCAGCGTTATGCCGATGCGGTGCGTCGCCAGCCGCCGGTTGCGCTGCGTGATCTGCTGGATTTCCGTGGGGGGCGTACGCCCATCGCGGTGGAATCGGTCGAAAGCATCACCGAACTGCGCAAGCGCCTGATCGCGCCGGGTATCTCGCTTGGCGCACTCAGCCCCGAAGCGCATGAAACCCTGTCGATCGCGATGAACCGCATTGGCGCGAAATCGGATTCGGGTGAAGGCGGCGAAGATCCTGCCCGTGCGAAACCGCGCGCCAATGGGGACAATGCGTCCTCCGCGATCAAGCAGATTGCCTCGGGTCGTTTTGGTGTGACCGCGCAGTACCTCAATGACTGCCGCGAAATCGAGATCAAGATGGCGCAGGGCGCGAAACCGGGCGAGGGCGGGCAGCTTCCCGGCTTCAAGGTGACGGGCCTGATCGCGAAGCTGCGTCATGCGACGCCGGGGGTGACGCTGATTTCCCCCCCGCCGCACCATGACATCTATTCCATCGAGGATCTGGCGCAGCTCATATACGACCTCAAGCAGATCAACCCCGAGGCCACGGTGACTGTGAAGCTGGTCGCGCGTTCTGGCATCGGCACGATTGCCGCTGGCGTGGCAAAGGCGAAGGCGGATGCGATCCTGATTTCAGGCCATTCCGGCGGCACGGGCGCCAGCCCGCAATCTTCGGTCAAATATGCCGGCATGCCCTGGGAACTGGGCCTTGCGGAGGCGCACCAGGTGCTGATGCTCAACCGCCTGCGTCACCGGGTAAAGCTGCGCACCGATGGCGGGCTGAAGACCGGGCGTGACGTGGTGATCGCGGCCATGCTGGGGGCGGAGGAATTCGGCATCGGCACCGCAAGCCTTGTCGCCATGGGCTGCATCATGGTGCGCCAGTGCCATTCCAACACCTGTCCCGTGGGCGTGTGTACGCAAGACGATGATCTGCGCAAGAAGTTCGAAGGCACGCCGGAGAAGGTCATCAACCTGTTCTCCTTCATTGCCGAGGACGTGCGCAACATCCTTGCCTCGCTGGGCTTTGCGACGCTGAATGAGGTGATCGGCCGCACTGACCTGCTGCATCAGGTGCTGCGTGGCGCGGATTATCTTGATGATCTTGACCTTAATTCCCTGCTTGCGCAGGCGGATCCAGGGCCGCATGCGCGTTATTGCACGCGTGAAGGGCGCAACGAGGTGCCCGAGACGCTGGATGCGCAGATGATTGCGGATGCCCGCCCCCTGTTTGACCATGGGGAGAAGATGCAGCTGCAGTACAACGTGCAGAACACCCATCGCGCGATCGGCACACGCATTTCCTCGTTGATCGTGCGGCAGTTCGGCATGGACAAGCTGGTGCCCGGCCACCTGACGGTGCGCCTGCGTGGTTCGGCGGGGCAGTCGCTGGGGGCGTTCGCGGTGCAGGGGCTGAAGCTTGAGGTGCTGGGTGATGCCAACGATTATGTTGGCAAGGGCCTGTCGGGGGCGACGATCATCGTGCGGCAGTCACCTTCGTCGAACCTTGTGTCCAACGAAAACGCCATTATCGGCAATACCGTGCTGTATGGCGCCACGGCGGGTGCGCTATATGCGGCGGGACAGGCGGGCGAACGCTTTGCCGTGCGTAATTCCGGTGCGATCGGCGTGGTGGAGGGCTGTGGCTCCAACGGGTGTGAATACATGACCGGTGGCCTCGTGGTGATCCTGGGCGAGATCGGGGACAATTTCGGCGCGGGCTTTACCGGCGGCATGGCCTTTATCTATGACGCAAGCGGCACGTTCGAGGAACGGGTGAACCCCGATACCCTGACATGGACGCGGGTGAATGACCCGAAATGGGAAGCCACCCTGCGTGAGCAGGTGGAAACCCATGCACGTGAAACCAGCAGCCGCTATGCCGAACTTCTGTTGCATAACTGGGACAAGGTTCTGCCGCGTTTTTGGCATGTCGTACCGCGCGAATATGCCAAGGTGATTGGCTTTGCCCCTGCCGAACTGCCGCGCAGCGCCTGATACGCGCGTTACGCGACATTGGGAAACATGATGACAGGGCCGGGGATTTTCTTCCCGGCCCTGTCTGCTTTTGCGGCCTGCTTTTGCGACCTGTTTTCGCGGAATGTGGCATCAGGGGGTCGCACTGGCGGGGCAGAGGGACTAGATTCCCCGGTACTGGAACTCAGGGTCTGCGTGACGGTGTTGCGCGGGCCTGTTGCGATGACGGGTAATGGTCCGATGTCCGATCTGTATTTTTCCCATGCCTTCCCGCGCGGCGTGCGTGTGTCCTCCCCTGCCGAAGGGGGCGGGAGTGTCGCGTCCCCACATGACGGGGCCCTGCCGCGATGGGACCTGCGCGACCTGTATGACAGCCCCGAATCGCCACGTCTGCAGACGGACCTTGAACAGGCGGAAGAAGACGCCCGCGCATTCGCCGATGCGTGGCGTGGGCGTCTGGCGCAGGCCGACGGCGCGGCGGTGGCGTCGGCCATCGTTGAATATCAGCGGATTGACGAGGTGCTGGGCCGGGCCGCGTCCTATGCGCAGTTGCTGTTCGCCGCCAATTCTGCGGATGCGAAGATCGCGCGCTTCAGCCAGTCGGTGAATGAACGGCTGACGGCCATTTCCACGCACCTGCTGTTCTTTACGCTGGAAATGAACCGCATCCCCGATGATGTGATGGCGCGGCAGATGGCCGATCCCGCGCTGGCGCACTGGGCGCCGTTCATCCGCGACCTGCGCGTGTTCCGCCCGTATCAGCTCTCCGACGAGGTTGAATCTGTCCTGCATGAGAAATCCGTCACCGGGGCCGCCGCGTGGAACCGTCTGTTTGACGAGACGATGGCCAGCCTGCGTGTGCCGCTGGCGGGGGAGGAACTGACCCTTGGCGCGGCGCTTGATCGCATGTCCTCGCCCGATCGCATGGCGCGTGCGGATGCGGCCAGGGCGGTGGGGGCGACGTTGCAGGAACGTATCCGCCTGTTTTCGCTGGTGACGAACACGCTGGCGAAGGACAAGGCCATTACCGATACGCTGCGCCATTATCCGCGCCCGACCTCGGCGCGTAACTGTGCGAACATGGTGGAAGACGGTGTCGTCGATGCGCTGGTACAGGCCGTGACCGCGTCCTATCCACGCCTGTCGCACCGCTATTATGCGCTCAAGGCGAAATGGCTGGGGGTGGAAAAGCTTCAGTACTGGGATCGTAACGCCCCGCTGACGACGCAGGATGAACCGCTGATCCCATGGGCGGATGCGACCGCGCAGGTGCTTGGCGCGTATGAAGGGTTCGACCCGCGCATGGGGGAAATCGGCCGCCGGTTCTTTGACAATGCATGGATCGACGCGCCGCCGGTGCCGGGCAAGGCATCCGGCGCGTTTGCGCACCCGACCGTGCCGTCAGCGCATCCCTATCTCCTGCTGAATTATCGCGGGCGCACGCGTGATGTGATGACGCTGGCGCATGAACTGGGTCATGGGGTGCATCAGGTGCTGGCTGGCGCGCAGGGATACCTGATGTCGGGCACGCCGCTGACGCTGGCGGAAACGGCCAGCGTGTTTGGCGAAATGCTGACCTTCCGCGCGCTGCTGGATGCGCAGGCCGATCCCGCGCGCCGTCGCCTGATGCTTGCGGCGAAGGTGGAGGACATGCTCAACACCGTCGTGCGCCAGGTTGCGTTCTACCGCTTTGAAACGCTGGTGCATGAGGAGCGGCGCTCTGGCGAACTGCTGCCTGAACGCATTGGCGAAATCTGGCGCGAGACGCAGGCCGAAAGCCTTGGCCCAGCCTTTGAATTCACGCCCGATTACGATGTTTACTGGACATATGTGCCGCATTTCATCCATTCGCCATTCTACGTCTATGCCTATGCGTTTGGTGACTGTCTTGTGAACGCGCTGTATGATGTCTTTCAGTCCGGGCATCCGGGTTTTCAGGACAAGTATCTGGATATGTTGCGCGCGGGCGGGACAAAACGGCATCGCGAATTGCTGGCGCCGTTCGGGCTGGATGCGGCGGACCCCGGTTTCTGGAACCGGGGGCTGGATGTGATCGCCGGATTTATTGATGAACTGGAGCGTATCTGACGTGGCGGAAGAACGGGATCTCGATAACAGCGGGCTGTTTGGCGAATTTCGCCGCATGGTCCGTACCTCCGGCACGATGGGGGGAATCGCGGCCCGGATTGCCGGGCACAAGATGGGCTTCCGCTCTGACAAGGTGATGCATGCGGGGGATCTGAAGACCGCGCTTGGCGGTCTGAAGGGGCCGCTGATGAAGGGCGCGCAGCTTTTGTCCACCATCCCCGGCGCCCTGCCGGAGGAATATGCAACCGAACTGGCGCAGTTGCAGGCCAATGCCCCGGCGATGGGGTGGAATTTCGTGCGCCGGCGTATGGCCAGTGAACTTGGCCCCAACTGGGAACGTAATTTCCGCACCTTCGGGCGCGAGGCGTCCGCCGCCGCCAGCCTGGGGCAGGTGCATCACGCGGTGCTGCCCGATGGTCGCGTCGTGGCGTGCAAGCTGCAATATCCTGACATGAAGGCCACGGTCGAATCCGACCTGCGGCAGTTCCGCATGGCGGTTGGCCTGTTTTATCGCATCGACAGCACCATCCAGCAGGATGATGTGCTGGAGGAGCTTGAGGCGCGGCTTTACGAAGAGCTTGATTACACGCGTGAGGCGGCGAACATGCGGCTGTATCGCCTCATGCTGGCGGGATCACCCGATGTGACGGTTCCCGCCCCGATCGAGCCATTATGCACCCAGCGGCTGCTGACGATGCAATGGGTGGACGGGCGCGGCATTCAAAAGGTGCTCGATACCAATCCCGACCAGGAACAGCGCAACATGATGGCGCGTTCGCTGTTTCATGCATGGTATATCCCACTCTATCGTTATGGTGTCATCCATGGCGATCCGCACATGGGCAATTTCACCGTGCGCGACGATTATGGCATCAACCTGCTGGATTTCGGGGCGATCCGCATCTTCCCGCCTTCTTTTGTGCAGGGGATCATCGACCTGTACCGTGCGCTGGAAACCAATGACGAGGAACTGGCCTATCATGCCTATCAGGGCTGGGGCTTTGCCAACATGTCGCGTGAGACGATGCGTGTACTCAATGAATGGGCACGCTTCATCTATGAACCGCTGATGCAGGACCGTGTCCGCGCCATTCAGGAGGATAACGACCCGCAATATGGTCGTGCCGTGGCGGAAAAGGTCTATGCCGGCCTGAAACGCACCGGCGGCGTGCGCCCGCCACGTCCGTTCGTGCTGGTGGACCGTTCGGCCATCGGGCTGGGCAGTGTGTTCCTGCGGCTTCGGGCGCGGCTGAACTGGTATCGCCTGTTTCAGGAAATGATCGAGGATTTCGACAGCGCGAAGCTGGCGCAGCGACAGGCCGCCGTCGTGGCCGAGGCGCGTGTGCCCCCGCCGCTGGGTGATTGAGATGCCGCGTGATTGATGGTGGCCGACTTTAAGGGCGGCTGTCCGATGGTGATCGTTCGATGGTGATCGTTTGGGGGCGACTGTCCGGGGGCGCGGGTTGAGGGCGGTCGGCTGATGGTGGCGCGGGCGCCGCGATGGGGGGGGGGGCAATATTTTGGCGCCCGC
>NZ_BANE01000326.1 GCF_000964405.1 Novacetimonas hansenii JCM 7643 | reverse complement strand
ACAAGGATACCAACCGCCAGCGCAAGCCCGCCAAGCGTCATGACGTTGATCGTCTGCCCCGCCATCCCCAGCCCGATGACCGAACACAGCATCGCCAGCGGGATGGAGGTTGCGATGATGACCGTCGATCGCCATGACCCGAGGAACAGCAGCACGACCAGACTGGTCAGCAGCGCCGCAGTGCCCATTTCCTGCACCACGTCGCGCACAGCCTCCTTCACAAAGGTGGAGGCATCGCCCAGCACGGTGATGTTCACCCCGGCCGGCAGCGTCTTTATGATACCCGGCAGCAGCGCCTTGACCCCGCTGACGACCGCAAGCGTGGAGGCGTCACCACTTTTCATGATGACAATCAGGACCGCCTGGTGCCCCTTGACCAGCACCATATTGGTCTGCGGCGGGCCGCCGGCATGCACCCATGCCACATCACGCAGGTAGACGACGGAATTGCCTTCCTGCTTGATCGGCATGTTGTTGAAGGTGTCGATCACCTCTGGCGAGGCATTGGTCTGCACCATGTAATCGAAGGCGCCAATCTGCTGGTCACCGGCAGGCAGCACGATGTTCTGCTTGCCCAGTGCATTGCCGATATCGGTTGCCGACAGGCCATGCGCCAGCAGCTTCGTCTGGTCCAGATCAACCATGATGTTGCCCGGCTGCCCGCCATAGGGGTTCGGAATGGCGGCGCCCGCGACCGACACCAGCGCGGGGCGGATCAGGTTGGACGACATGTCATAGATCTGCGAGGCGGTCATCGAATCAGACGACACCTGCAACGTCAGCACCGGGACAGAGGACGCGTTATAGGTCAGCACCAGCGGCGGGGTCATGCCCGCGGGCATCTGTTTGATGACCGTCTGTGATACCGATGTGATCTGCGTCTGGGCCACGGCGGTATCCGTGCCGGGCTGGAAGAAGACCTTGACGATGCCACGCCCGTAATAGGACTGGCTTTCGATATGTTCGATATTGTTGACCGTCGCGGTCAGCGCACGTTCATAATAATAGACGACACGTCCTGACATGTCCTCCGGCATCAGGCCGGTATAGGTCCAGCAGATCGCGACGACGGGGATATTGATGCTGGGGAAAACGTCGGTGGGCGTACGCAGCAGGCCACGCACGCCGAAAACAACAATCAGGATGGACAGGACGACGAATGTGTAAGGCCGCTTGAGCGCGGTAACAACGATACCATTCATGCGCGGGTTATTTCCTCCGGCGCTGGAGTGCGGCCATCGACCGCGTTTTCCGTTGCGGGCAGGGACAGGATGTTCCCATCGCGTGCGCCCGGCAAGGCTTGCTCATGCATCGTCATAATCTCTCCATCCCTCATCTGGTGTTAAAATGAGGAACGCTCCAGACAAATGAAAATTCTGTTTAATGTCCTTCACGCCGCCTCCTCGCCGGGGATGAGCGTGTGCGAAAGGGGGGCGAAACAGATCGTGAAAACCGCACCCGGCAGGGCAGTGTCGCACCGCGCCGCACCAATACGCAGGCTGGCGTTATGAAGTTGCACGATCGCCCATACAAGGCTCAGCCCCAGCCCGCTTCCGGGGACATGCCTGCTTTTGTCGGACCGATAGAAACGCCCCGTCACCGCCCTTCGTTCCTCGGGCGGGATGCCGATTCCCGTATCTTCGACCTGTAACACCACACCCTGTGCGTCCTCGGACGTGCGGATCGTGACATGACCGCCTTCGGGGGTGAACTTCATGGCGTTATCCACCAGGTTGGCCAGCACCTCGATCAACAGGTCGCGGTCGCCAAACACCTCTCCCACCCGTTGTCCGCGCACATGCGCAAGCGTAATGCCCTTGCTTTCGGCAATCGGTTCATAAAGGTCGATAATGTCATCGGCCAGGCTGTCGAGGTCCACCCTCGCGAACCCCACCCGACGGCGGCCGTTCTCGATCTCACCAATACGCAGCAGCGCGGTAATGACGGCAAAGGACTGGTCAAGGTCGTCAATGGCGCGCGCAATGACATTGCGCAGCGCCTCTGCCGAATGTCCTGCCGCGCGCGCCCGGTCAAGACGCGCGCGCACCCGTGTCAGCGGCGTGCGCAGGTCATGGGCGATATCGTTGCCAACGTCACGTATCTCGTCCATCAGGCGTTCAAGGCGGTCGAGCATCCTGTTGACGCTTCCCGCAAGGCGCTGGAGGTCGTCACGCTGTCGGCCGGCGGGCAGGCGTTCGTGCAGGTCGCCTTCCATGATGCGGTCGATGGCCTCGTGCATGTCCTTGACGCGGGCAAGCGCACGGTGGCTGAGCACGATGCCGGTCATCAGCGCGAACAGCACCGTGGGCACGATCGACACCAGCAGCGAATGGCGCATCATCAGGCGCAGTTCGCTGCGCATATGCCAGCTTCGCCCCAGCACAAGGACACGCCCGCCGCGCACCCCGACCGCAAGCATGCGCAGGACACCCGGGGAATGATCGGTCGGCGTGGCCCTGACGGGGGGCTTGATGTTGATTTCATGAACATGGCCGTCCGCCACCAGCCCGGCGGGCCAGTTATGCAGGTCGCCCACGATATACTGATGGTCCTGACTGAACAGCGTCGTGACATTCATGATGACGCGCAGGTCATCGGTCGCGCGGTCACGGACCTTGCGTTCCAGATCCTCGGCGCTTTCGGTCTGCAGCAGGGCGGCTTCGCGATACAGCAATGTGTCCGAACGCCGCGCCTCGAACACGGTGGCCTGGCTGTAGCCCAGGAAGAACTGGAACGCGGCGGACCCGATCATGGCCGCGACAACCGCCAGTGTCAGGCGGAATGTCGCGGTGCGGAACAGTTCATTTTGAAACACGAAGCATGAACCCGGCGCCGCGTATGCTCTGGATCAGCGAGGGCGCACCGGGTTCATCCACCTTGCGCCGCAGCTTGCCGATATGCACGTCAACAAGGTTGGTCTGCGGGATGAAGCGGTAATTCCACACATCCTCCAGCAGCATATTGCGCGTCAGCACCTGGTCGGGCCTGCGCATCAGGTATTCCAGCAGCCGGAATTCGCGCGGCAGCAGCTCGATCAGTTCCCCATTGCGGGTCACGGTGCGTTCGATCAGGTCCATCGCCAGCGGGCCGGCATGCAACATCGTCTCGCGCGAGTTGTTGGGACGGCGCAGCAACGCCTCCAGCCGCGCGGCCAGTTCCTCCATCGCAAAGGGCTTGGTCAGGTAATCGTCGCCGCCAGCCTTCAGGCCGCTGACACGGTCATCGACTGCCGACAATGCGGAAAGCACCAGCACGGGCGCACGCACCCGGCGTTCGCGCAACGTTTCGATCAGGCTGAGGCCATCCAGTTCGGGCAGCATGCGATCGACGATCATCACGTCGAAATCATGGGCAAGCCCGACCTCCAGTCCCAGGGAGCCGGATACCTCATGACGGACCCGGAAACGGCGACTTTCGAGTTCCTCCACCACTTCCTGCGCAATCTTGACGTCATCTTCAACCAACAGCACGCTTGGCCCGGTGGACGTGGCCGGGGGGGGCATGGTGTCAACGCGATCAGGGGGTGTGGGACCTATCATTGCATCTCCGAATATGCGCGAGGGAGGCGGCGTGCGCCTATTAAAATCCCTTTCACTCGAACGGCGCGGCGACAGGCGGGGTTGCCTCGCACAGGGGATCTTCCGTCATGTCCCCAACGAACGAAGCGGTGTCAAGGTCGCGTAACTGTCGCGTCACGATACCGGTACGGCGCCGCGCCTCGTCGATCGAATTCGTCATGGCGGATGCATTGCGCGCCAGTTTTTCAAGCACGTCATCCATCCGCAGCATTTCCTGCCGCGTGGCCCCCAGCAGGCGGGCGATATCGTCCGTACGCTTTTCCAGCGCCAGCGTGACATAGCCAAGGTGAATCGTACGCAGCATCGCAGGCATCAGGCCCGGCCCCATGATGATGACACGGCTGGTGCGGCCGATTTCGTCAATCAGGCCGGGAATGCGCGCGACCTCCGCATACAGCCCGTCGGTCGGCAGGTAGAGGACGGCGAATTCCACGGTCACGGGGGGCTGGATATATTTGGCCGCGATCTTGCGCGCCTCGATGCGCAACGTCGTCTCCAGCGCGCGGCGGGCCGCGCGTTCGGCGTCGGGGTTGACGTCCTCGACCGCCTGCAACAGCCGTTCATACGCCTCGGTCGGGAACTTGGAATCAATCGCCAGCAATGGGGGCACGGATGCCCTGACGGGCATACGCACGGCGAATTCCACCACATCGCGGCTCTTGTCGCTCAGGCGGCAGTTCATTTCGTACGCCCCTTCGGGCAGCACATCATCAAGGATGGCCCGCAACTGTGCCTCCCCCCACCCGCCGCGCGTCTTGACGTTGGAAAACAGCCGCTTGAGATCGCCCACCTGCGCGGTCATGGCCGAGACTTCGCCCATCGCCTTCTGCATGGCGGCAAGCTGTTCCAGCACACGCTGGAACGAAGTCTGCATCTGACGCTCGACCGCTTCGTGCAGGCGCTCATTGACTGCGCTGCGGATGGCCTCAAGCTGGCTGGCGCTCTCGGCGGCCATCATGCGCAGGGCCTCGGACTGGCTGAGGCGCATTTCCCCCATCTCGCGGCTGACGATACTGGCGATGCGTCCCAGGCCCTGGGATGTGTCCTGATGGCGCTGCTCGATCCGGCTGGTCAGGACGCGTTCAACCTCTGCAAGGTGCCCGCGCTGGTTCTGCGCATCGGCCATGCGGGCGGTGCCTTCACGCTCCATCATGACATACAGCCGCGCCAGCAGGTCTTCTTCGCCGCGCCCGTCCCCACGCTGGCGCAGCAGCACCAGCAGCAGCAGGCACGCAAGCCCCGCCCCCAGCGCGGATGCCCAGATCGCGATCGTGCTCAGCGTATCGAACAAGGTTGATATCCCCCCAAAGCCATTGATTCCCATTCAAAAGAACAAAACATGTCCACAGCCTGTAATGCAGATATAACAGGCCGACCATACATTTTTGGAATATCTGCCCTTCATGCTATGTCGGCTGTGGCCTTTACCTCCGGGCAGGTCACCAGTTTTTCAATCCCCGATATGCCAGGGGCGCGATAGGCTGCATCCCCTTCCGCGTTTTCCCGGCACATCCGGACCTGATTTCCTGACCAAGGCGCCAACCATGATCGACGTGTCCCCGCCAACCGCGCCAAAGCGGCGTTCCCTGTTTCGGAGCCTGTATTTCCAGGTCATCGTTGCGGTTGTCGCAGGCATTGCGGTCGGCCATTTCTGGCCCCATGCGGGAACCGCGCTGCGTCCGCTGGGCGATGGATTCATCCGGCTGGTCAAGATGATCATCCCGCCAGTCATTTTCCTGACGGTCGTCACCGGTGTCGCGGGCCTGTCGGACCTTGGCAAGGCCGGGCGCCTTGCGGGGAAGGCGATGGTCTATTTCCTGACATTTTCCACCCTTGCACTGGTGGTGGGAATGCTGGTGGCCAATATCGTGCGGCCCGGCGCAGGTGTGCATGCAGACCTGTCGACACTGGATACCCAGTCCGTTGCCGCGTTCGTGGCACGCGCACAGGCCCATTCCTTCAGCGGGTTCATGCTGAACATCATCCCCGACACCGTACTCAGCGCCTTTGTTTCGGGTGATATCCTGCAAGTGCTGCTGATTGCGATCCTGTTCAGTATCAGCCTGTCGCACATGGGCGCGCGCGGACATGCGGTCCTGTCGCTGTTCAAGCAGTTGACCGAACTTGTCTTTGGGGTCGTACGGCTCGTGATGCTGGCCGCACCGGTCGGGGCGTTCGGGGCGATGGCGTTCACCATCGGGCGTTTTGGCATCGGTTCCGTGCTGGACCTTGCGTTCCTTGTCGCCACTTTCTACGCCACGTCGGCGCTGTTCATCATTGTCGTGCTGGGACTGGTCGCACGGTATAACGGGTTTCGCATCCTGCCGCTGCTGGCCTACCTGCGCGAAGAGCTGCTGATCGTTCTGGGCACGAGTTCATCGGAATCCGCGCTGCCCACACTGATGACCAAGATGGAGAACGCAGGCTGTGCGCCGTCTGTTGTCGGGCTGGTGGTGCCCATGGGATATTCCTTCAACCTTGATGGCACCAATATCTACATGTCGCTGTCCGCCCTGTTCATTGCACAGGCGACCGGGGTGCATCTGGACCTGGGGCAGCAGGTCTCACTCCTGCTTGTCGCGATGATCAGTTCCAAAGGGGCGGCAGGCGTGACGGGTGCGGGGTTCGTCACACTGGCGGCCACACTTGCGGTGGTACCCGATGTCCCCGTCAGCGGCATGGCCCTGATTTTGGGGATCGACCGTTTCATGTCGGAATGCCGGTCGCTGACGAACATCATCGGCAATGCGGTTGCCACCCTTGTACTGGCGCGATGGGAAAATGAACTGGACACAAAACGCCTGCATGCCGCGTTGAGCGGGACCATCCCCGAAGATGAGGCCGATCGCCCGATCCTGAACGCCGGGCCTTACAACGCCTGACGCAACACAATACCTGACGTAATGCCTTCATCATATTCGCATTATCGCAGAGACCTCCCCCTTTCATCCCAGACGCAGGACCGTTCGGAATTATATGGACATCACCCCCACGCCCCATGTCCCGCTGACCACGCGCCAGCGGATACACAGCATCATCGCCGGATCATCAGGCAACCTGATCGAATATTACGACTGGTACGTTTATGCGGCATTTTCGCTGTATTTCGCCCATGCGTTCTTCCCCCATGGGAACCAGACCGCAGAACTTCTGCGTAGTGCGGCGATCTTTGCCATCGGGTTCCTGATGCGCCCGATCGGGGGATGGATCATGGGGCTGGTGGCCGACCGACACGGACGTCGCTTTGCACTCAGCACGTCAGTGCTGGCGATGTGCGTGGGGTCACTGACGATCGCGCTGTGTCCCGGATATGACAGCATCGGCGTCCTGGCGCCGGCCATCCTGCTGCTTGCACGCCTGGTGCAGGGGCTCAGCCTTGGTGGGGAATACGGCGCCAGCGCCACATACCTGTCGGAAATCGCCCCCCCGGCGCAACGCGGGTTTTATGCCAGTTTCCAGTACGTCACGCTGGTGGCCGGGCAGTTGCTCGCCCTTGTCGTGCTGCTGGTCTTGCAGTTCGTTGTACTGACACCACAACAGATCGGGGCATGGGGGTGGCGCATCCCGTTCGGCATCGGCGCGCTGCTGGCGCTGTCGGTATTATGGTTCAGGCGCGGCATGGCCGAAAGCGAGCAGTTCAGCAGGGCAACCCGCGACCCGGCGGCAAAAGGCGGCCTGCGCGTACTGCTGCATCACCCGAGAGAGGTCGTCTCCGTCTGTGGCCTGACGCTTGGCGGGACGGTCGCGTTCTATACCTTCACCATCTATATGCAAAAATACCTCGTCAACACGACCGGCCTGACCAAGGAAGCCTCGACGGTCATCTCCACCACCGCACTGGCCGCATTCGCGCTGGCGCAGCCCCTTTTTGGCGCACTGTCGGATCGTGTCGGGCGGCGGCCGATGCTGCTGTCATTCGGGATCATCGGATGCAGCGTCACCGTCCCGTTGATGCACGCACTGGCGCATGCCCATTCCCCCGTGACGGCACTGCTGCTGCTGGTTACGGCGCTGCTGTGCATTTCGGGCTACACATCCATCAACGCGGTGGTCAAGGCAGAACTGTTTCCCGCGCGTATCCGCGCCCTTGGCGTGGCGCTGCCTTATGCGCTGACGGTGTCCATATTTGGCGGAACGGCGGAATATGTGGCCCTGTGGTTCAAACAGGCCGGGCATGAGGACTGGTTTTACTGGTATGTCACGGGCTGCATCGCCTGTTCTTTGCTGACGGTGCTGTTCTTGCTGCCATCGCGGGATGCAATCACCACAGAGACATAGACCGTTGTGAAACAAACGTTTCCAGACGTTGCCTTCCCATCAAAAGGAAACGTCTTTCCAAAGCGTTAGGTGCGGCCGACCCTAAACCTATTTGAGGTTCGCAATGTTTTATTGCACACTGTTTTGCTGCGCCATCTTTACGGGTCGCTGCTCAGATATTGTTTGAAAACAAACCATTGATAAAAAACAACAAAAGTTTTTGGGTGCCGCCTTTTTGAAAAAAGGCGGCGTCTTC
>NZ_BANE01000327.1 GCF_000964405.1 Novacetimonas hansenii JCM 7643 | reverse complement strand
TCGGCATCGTCAGAGACGGCCTCAAAAATTTTCTGGAAAACTCCGGCTTTCGTCCAGTCGCTGTAGCGCGAGTAAACCGAGTTCCAATGCCCGAAATATGTCGGAAGGTCCCGCCATGGGCTGCCCGTCCGCGCAATCCATAAGACCGCCTCGATAAAGAGGCGGTTATCCTTCCCGCTACGTCCGCGATCCGTCTTCTTGCCAAGGCACAGCGGTTCCATCTTCGCCCATTGGGCATCCGTCAGTATGAAGCGATCCATAGGATCTTTGAAACACATCTGGATCCTTTAGA
>NZ_BANE01000328.1 GCF_000964405.1 Novacetimonas hansenii JCM 7643 | reverse complement strand
TCGGTCGCCGCCAGATCTTCCAGTCAGCCCTGAACAAAAAAACCACCGCGGGGTGGAGCAGCCCGGTAGCTCGTCAGGCTCATAACCTGAAGGCCGCAGGTTCAAATCCTGCCCCCGCAACCA
>NZ_BANE01000329.1 GCF_000964405.1 Novacetimonas hansenii JCM 7643 | reverse complement strand
CCCGCTGCTGATGCCGCCCCCGCCGCCCCGGCGCCCGATGCACCGCCGCCGCCCCCGCCTGCACCCGAAGGCAACCCGTACGGCCTGGGTGCCCTGTGGGCAAACGGTGACTTCATCGCCCGTGGCGTCCTGCTGATCATGGTGTTCATGTCGGTCGGCACCTGGGTCATCATGATCAAGAAGTTCTTTGAGCAGGCAAGCCTGTTCAGCGCGGGCAAGGACGTGACGTCCAAGTTCTGGACCAAGCCGACGATCAAGCAGGGCGCGGACGCGCTGCCGGCGAACTCCCCGTTCCGCTATATCGCGGAAACCGGTGTGAAGGCTGCTGAACATCACGAAGGCACGATGCAGGAATCCATCGACCTGCATTCGTGGACGACGATGTCGATCCAGCGTTCGGTCGATCTGATCCAGACGCGCCTTCAGGGTGGGCTTGCGTTCCTTGGGACCGTGGGTTCGACCTCTCCGTTCGT
>NZ_BANE01000330.1 GCF_000964405.1 Novacetimonas hansenii JCM 7643 | reverse complement strand
GCAGAGGTCGTTTTATCTGAAGGGACAACCGCAATCGCTAACCGGCCATAGCGAGCCAGTGCATGGGCCGCCCCCCATGTGTCCGCGACTACGGCCCGAGCGCAAAAACCGGCTCCCGCCATGCGGTGGACCATATCCTTGAGCATGGGAAGTTCGCCCCCATGCAGGTGATCCGCCCCGGTCGTGTCCAGAACCAGCCCGTCCGGCGCATCGACGGCCACGATGGGCGCGATCCTGTGCTGGAACCACAGGGCAAGTTTTTCCAGTCCGAGCCGGTCGCCTTCGGGATCGGCGTCCATCAGCACCAGATCGGGATACAGCGCCTGAGCCTTGGCCACCGGTATGCCGGGGCGCAGCCCCAGCTTGCGGGCGGCGAGATCAACAGACAGCAGAACCCGCTGTCGTCCTTCCCGTCCGACAAGGGCCAACGGAGTTTCAGGCGCGGGCGCGTCTGGTCCAAGCCGCTTCCTGATCCGGTCCGTCGGCCAGAGCGGCAGGTAAAGAGAGACGACCCTTGCCATCAC
>NZ_BANE01000331.1 GCF_000964405.1 Novacetimonas hansenii JCM 7643 | reverse complement strand
GCATCACGACCGCTTTCGACCTGCATCACCGCGCGGATCCATTCCGGCGGCAGGGCAACCCGCTCTGCTGCCCGACGGATCATTCCCTCGATGTCCTGCGCGCTGGCAGAATGCATCAGCAGCACCAGCGAAGCCGCCAGCCCCGTGCAGCACATCCGGGCAACGCTGAACCTGATGCGCGTGCTGGCATTGCGGCCACCCCGTCCTGCTCCTGCAACCAGGCGCATCATTCTCGTGCTCCCTGACGTTTCTGCGGGCGGTTCCAGACAAGCTGCCAGACCCGTCCACCCCGGCCCGACTGGAACAGGCTCGCGCGCAGGCCCTGTGCCAGAGAGGGATCATCGACCACCACGACGATGTATTCGCCAGCCCGTTCGCCGGT
>NZ_BANE01000332.1 GCF_000964405.1 Novacetimonas hansenii JCM 7643 | reverse complement strand
TCACGGGCTGCACCATTTCAGGCTTTCACAAGGCTGCGGCCATTCGCGCACAGGATGACGGATCGAAAGTGGACCTGTCGGGCACGATCCTGCACGAGGGTAAGCAGCAGATTTTTGGACAGACCCGGGCCATGGTCGCATTGACGAAATGTGAACTGATCGGCAGTGCAGAAGGTTGGCCCCAAATAACCATGGCAACCGGCGCACAGGTGACGCTGGAGGCATGTCACCTGCGTGATGGGTTGAGCCATGCCATATGGGTGAAGGAACAGGGACAGGCCAGCATCACGGGCTGCACCAT
>NZ_BANE01000333.1 GCF_000964405.1 Novacetimonas hansenii JCM 7643 | reverse complement strand
TCTGGCTCTGGCTCTGGCTCTGGCTCTGGCTCTGGCTCTGGCTCGGTCTCCTCCGGGTTCCGGTGTTGGTCCCTGCGTTGGCCCTGATATCGGCCGTATCTCCTCCCCCGGCAGTCATGGCAGGTCGTGCATGCCCGTCAGGCTGCCCCTGTTTGTGAAACGTGATGTGGGGAAGTGTTTTCATGGCCTCAATCCAT
Organism: Novacetimonas hansenii JCM 7643; assembly: GCF_000964405.1. Taxonomy (GTDB): domain Bacteria; phylum Pseudomonadota; class Alphaproteobacteria; order Acetobacterales; family Acetobacteraceae; genus Novacetimonas; species Novacetimonas hansenii. Next base: position 872 of record NZ_BANE01000333.1, on the reverse strand, counting down.
TGATTTTAAATAATTCCTTAACCAAGAACAGGAGAGTTAAGCATATGCGACAGGCAACAGCGCGCATCCTGTATATCCTTGTGCTTTCGGCAGGGCTTGCGGCCTGTGCCGGACGGCATGCGGCACCGCCGGGCGGGGCCAGCTATCCCGATGGGACGGGCGGCATGGGCGGTTCCCCGCAACAGGCTGGCGCAGGCCCCGGCAGTGCGGGTGCCCCCGGAATGTAGGTCACGCCCACCCGCCCATGCCTGCAATGGCGTGGTTGACATTCTTATGATCGGGTGGGGGGCGAATTCATGAAAAATCCACATTCCGCACGTCATGATTGCGATATGTTATGTATCGACAGGGACCATGTCGCCCCTGCATGACGGAGGTCACGCCATGAAACGCTCAATCCGCCAGATTCCCCGCGAAATCCGTGACGAATGGAAGCAGACATTGCTGCATGCCTGGGATCGTACGGGCCGTCCCGTCCTGCGGGAATGGCCGTGCCAGGCCGCGGCAAGGGGAGTGGCGGAAGATGTCATGCCGCGTGAATGTGGCTGCGCACTGGCGTCGGGCGCGTAAAAACCGCCCATGGAATCGCCGACGAAACCGTGACAGGTTGCAGGGGCGATGCCTGTCCCGGCAATCGGGATGTGAAGGGGTCGGATGCCGCCTTTTAGCAGATGCAAGGCGGCATTTCCCGAAGCTTTCTGACAGAACCCGCACCAGATATCCTGATCGGGTTTGGTGTGGTGCTGGCCCTGCCTCTGCCTCTGCCTTTTACAGGTGCGTTCTGGCAACTGTTTGCGGGGTTTGGGCCAGAACCCCATTAAGAGAATTTTTGAAAAGTCAGGATCGATAACACCCTGAAATTATAAAGGTTT
>NZ_BANE01000334.1 GCF_000964405.1 Novacetimonas hansenii JCM 7643 | reverse complement strand
GCCGCAGCAGCAGTGGTACCTGCCGCTGCCGTGGCCGCAACCGCGGCCCCCGCCGCGACGGGGGCCGCCACGGCGGCGGCATGGGCGTGATGATGTGCCGGCGCAACAGGCATGGCGGCAGCGTGTTCATGCCTGTGGGCGGCGGATATGCCCTTGCCCTTATGCCCGGCATGGGCCGCATGGGCCTTGCTGGCCTGTGCGCCTTTCTTTTCCGCCGCGCCCCCCTTGTGATGGTGTGCGCCGTGATGCGGGGCATGATGTGCGCCCGCCTGTGCCGCCGGGGCAGTGACCGCCGCCTGCGCCCCATGGACACCTGCCATCACGCCCCCACCGCACAGGGCCAGCATGGTGGCAGCCCGCGCCGCGCCCCACAGGTGACGCGAACGCATCCCGATGGGGGAAGCCGCCCGATTGCCCACCGTCCGCGCGGTGGAAACATGCGGTGCACAAACATGCCGCGTGCCTTGCGCCATCGCGTTCCTCAATCCTTTTATAACGTTATGACCTGCCGCCCACGGGCGGCATCCAGGAATGTCGGCACCCCCGCGACACGCACCGATGGCAACAGCGCCTCATGCCCCAGACCACATAGCCTCAGTCCCGCCTCGCACGCCAGCAGGGTACATTCCAGTTCCACCACCGCATCGCGCAGTGTTGCAAACGTGGCGACACCGCGCGCGGCCATTTCCGCATCCTGTCGCACATCACGCAACCCCTGCCAGTCCCGCGCCAGCGCATGCACGCCCCGCCCGGCCGCGAACAGCACGACCGACCGCCCCAGCGCAAGGCCGGACGCCGCAAGGACCAGCGCATAATGTGCCCGTTCATACCCCCCGTCGAGCAGCAGGATCGCAAGATCCCCCGACGCGGACGCATTGTCGCACGCCGATGTCGTCCCGTTTACGGCGTCACTCATGACGGCGCCATCGCCTCATGCCCGCAAGCCGCGCCATGGACGGCGGCAGAGGCGGCGGCAGGGGCATGGCCCGACAGGTCATGGATGGTCGCATGCTCCCCACACAGGCGGCAGTCCGGGTCGCGGGACAGGCGGATAGTATGAAACCGCATCGCCAGCGCGTCCCACACCAGCAGGCGCCCCGACAGCCCTTCGCCGATGCCCAGGATTTCCTTGAGCACCTCTGTCGCCTGCAGGGTACCCATCACGCCGGTCACGGCGCCAAACACCCCGGCCTGCGCGCATGACGGCACCATCCCGGCAGGCGGGGCGGATGGATACAGGCAGCGATAGCACGGCCCCCCGTCATGCGGGCGAAAGGTCGAAAGCTGTCCCTCAAACCGCAGCACCGCCGCCGAAACCAGCGTCCGGCGTTCCAACACGCACGCATCAGCCAGTAGGTAGCGGGTGGCGAAATTGTCGCACCCATCGCACACGATATCGTATCCACGCACCAGTTCGCGCACGTTATCCGGGCCAAGGCGGATGTTATGACAATCGACCGTCACACCGGGGTTGAGCGCACGCATCGCCTCCGCCGCCGATTCGACTTTTGCATGGCCGACCCGCGCCGTGACGTGGGCGATCTGGCGTTGCAGGTTCGACAGGTCCACCACATCATCATCCACCAGACCGATCCGCCCCACGCCAGCGGCGGCAAGGTAAAGGGCAAGCGGGGACCCAAGACCGCCGGCCCCGATGATGAGGACACGGGCCTTCAGCAGGGTTTCCTGCCCCGTGCCCCCCACCTCCGGCAGGAGGATATGGCGCGCATAGCGCTGTATCTCGTCTTCGGAAAAATCCATCCGTCACCCCCGGCCTGGTGTTGTTTCAAGGCCCACGGGCCCCTGCATGAAATCACAATTTCGTGATGCCATGGGTGCCATTTCATGAAACCAATGCATGCCCGATATGTTTCCAGTATAATGCGGGCTGACCGCAAACCACCATGGGGGAATATAAAACAATGTCTTCTCTTTCCCGCATGAAAATCCCGTCGTCGCTACCGGAAATGCGCAGGCAGCAGGCGCGCTGGATATGTGCCGGGACGTTCGCTGCGGCAACATCACTGTATGCCGCATCGCCTTTTGTCACATTGTGGTCGATTTCATCCGCCATCCAGAACCATGACATGCATGAACTGGGCGAAAGCATGCGATGGAATTCCGTACGCGACAGCCTCAAGACACAGGCGGTGGATGAACTTCTTGGCCCCAGGCCCGCCGAAGACGACCTGCCGGCCTTCGGTGCTTCCTTCGCCAGTACCGCCGTGTCGAACGCGATTGATACACGCGTGAACGAAAACAACCTTGGCGATATCGTCGACCACCTTGTCCCGCAGGGACAGGCGGCGACCTTCACCCCACTGGCATTCGTGCAGCGCGTGCATGCGCGATTCGTCAAGCCCGGCCTGTTCGAAACCAGCATCGTCATGCCCGGCCATGAAGGCGAGACACCGTTGCGCGTGCAAATGCGCATTCACGCGTTCCAGTGGCAGATCCATCGCATTGACCTGCCAACATCGCGCCAGCCGCTGATGGAAGCCTCCGCCACGCAGGCACAGCCCCCTGCCATTACCCGGCACTGACCCGCGCGGGCCAGAGGCAGGGCTGGTGGCGCGGGGCCTGATGCCGGGGCGCAGGGATCAGCGCGCGGGCGGCAGGTCTTCTTCGAGTACTGTCATATGCACGGCATAGGACACCTCGCCTTCGTCCTCGTCACGATGGATGGTTCCCACCACTTCGCCATTGACGGCCAGTTCGACCGACAGGCCCGCGCGCGGCGGGGCATTGACCGTCAGGCCGGGCGACCCCAGCAGGCGGCGCAGGCAGGTCTGAAGGCGACTGATCTCGGATGTGGAAATGGCGCTCATTGCTCTTGTCTCTCCTTGGGGGACGGATATGGCGGGGTCACAAACATGCCCTTAACGGGGCCGGATGCAAAACCGGGCCCCCAGCCCGCCGGACCGCGTCCGATACCAGATGATGAAATACGGATATTGCCGCACGCTATAGGCACATGGCGTTTTCCCCGCAACCGCCCCGTGCCCATGATTTACCCCATCCTTGCCCCGTGATTGCCACGAAGTCCCGGTCTTTTGCCACTTACGGGTTCAACAACAACGCCATAGGAAAAAAGTTTGCGGCTACGCTCCCTCCCACGCCTTGTGCTGTTCTGGCTGCTTCTTGCGCTGCCCATCGGGCTGACCGCGCTGGCGGCCGGCACACCCACGACGCCCGGCGCCCCGGTGGAGGCATCGCGCGTCCTGACGGCACGCGGGCTGGCGACGCGCATCCGCGATACGGGGGCACGTGAAAGTGTAAGGCAGCTTGAACGGCAGCAGGCATGGCCACATGTGATCCGCGCCGTTTCCGCCGGATGGGGGGGATGGATCGCACTGGTGCCCGACCTGATCGCCAACACCGACAGCGCACATGTCAGCGCCCTGCAGGCCGCGCTGCGGCGGGGGCTTGCGCATAATCCACGCGCGGTGATGCAGATCCTTGATCCCGGCAATGGGGCATTGCTGGGTGGGGGGCGCATCTGCGTGGATACCGGCATGACCCGGCGCTGGCGCACCGGCGTGATCACGGGGCTGCGCGCCATGCATGACATACACCTGAACCATCAGGTGTCAGACTGTCTGGCCGCGCTGCATGCGCCCCCTACTGAAATGGCAGATAGCGGAAAGTGACATAGATCGTGTTGCCCCCGGTTTTCGGGTCGATCCTGCCCCCCGCACCATTGGTGCCGGAAAATGCGATCTTCTGCACATAGGTATACTGCACACCGGTCATTACCGCGCCATAACGGCCCTGCAACATATGCCACCAGCCCCCCACCGTCATGTCGGCCACGGTGCGCGTTTGCGCATTACAGGTGCTGGTCGTGATCTGTTCGATATCGCATGAGGCGAGATCAAGGTCACTGACGCCATAGCCGTACTGGCGTCCATCAAGACCACGATAGCTGCGTCGGCCCGCCGTTTCGATCCCACCATACAGATAGAGCAGCACATTATCCGTCGGATGCCCGATCAGCCCGAGGCTGCCAATCAGTTCGGGAATGGGCGCGGGCGTGCCATCAGCCTTGAACGTGGCGTCGGAAATCATGGATGGCCCATAGCGCCCGATTCCCTTCCCCGCAAGGACATTGCCCGTCACCTGCAGGTATTTGGGAATGGCATGAACGGTGATGTCGCCACCGACACCCCCAGCAAAGGAAATCCGTTCGCGGATCGAATTGCTGCCATAAGCCTTTTCCAGTGCCTTGAACCAGCGCGCCAGGCCGTACACCTCATAATGGGCCAGTTTCGTATCCAGCGCGCCCTTGAGCACAAGGTCCGGCGCCACATCCATGCTGTATTTGGCATTGGGGTTCAGCATACCTGTCCCGGTATTGTTATACAGGACATCCGTGCCGCCACGCATGCCCACGCCCGGCTGCAACGTGCCATCGTCCAGCATGCCGTCAGATTCCGCAAAGGCGACCTGCGGGGCCTCGATCGACAGGCCCACCCACCATTTGCGCCCGAAATCCTTGATAAAGCGGATCTGGGGCACGCGGGTAAACACGATACCGGGGATCTGGTTGTTATCCACCACGGGGGGCAACTGCTCATGCCGCGACAAAAGCCCCTGTGTATAGCCGGTCGTCAGGCTCCACGCCTGTCCGGCAAGGACATGGAACCCCCATTTCGTATCGCTATAGGTCATGTAGGCCTGGCGGATACGCGGGGTATAGCTGTTGGTCTGATAACTGTTGGCGGTACCGGCGGCACCACCGAAATCGGTCTCGATATACGCCGAAAGCACCTGGTGGTCCGTCGGCGTTCCCTGCAGCAGCACACTCAGGCGCGTCAGCTGTGCGGAGGGACGGTATTCCCCGGTATGGGCGTTGGGGCTGTTGGCATAGGGAAAGCTGCCCCAGCTTGTGGCGGGTCCGCTGGTCAGGTTCTTGCTGCGGTAGATGTTGGAAAAGTCGATGAACCCGCCAAGCCGCACCGACACGCCGCCGATGCGGAACACGGGCGGCAGGCTGTCCACACCGGTCTGGGTGATCGACAGGGGGCTGGAGGAATCCATGTTCAGTTGCGGCTGCTGCTGCGCATTGGTGTCCTGAAGCGCCGCGTTGGCTTCCTCCGCCGCGGTCTGGCTGTCGGCGGAAACGGCGGGACCGCCGATCGACAGGTGGCGCAGGTCGGGCACGGCACCGGGGTCGATGGGATGCGTGTGCGCACCGCCATCCGACAGGCTGTTCTGCCGTGTGCCATGGCGTGCGAACAGGTGCCCCCCCCCATTGCCCGCCGCATGGGCATGGTGCGATTCCAGCCGTTCGACCTTGGCCTCCAGCCTGCGCATCTCCTCGCGGATGGCCTGGATTTCGCTCAGGTCATCGGCACGGGCCGGAAGGGCGATACAGGCCGCGAACACCCCGGACAGCACCATGGCCACGCCCCGCGCCGCCGTCCGGTGGGCGCACCGGTGGACGCACCCGCCATCGCGGTGGCGGACAGGATCATGTATTTTCTGCCAACAGCACATCGTTCCGGCACGCAGTCCCTAAAGCAGATACAAGAACATCATCGCATCGTGACAACAGCCACAGATGGATATGGCCGCGCACGAGTATTTCATGCCATGAAAGTGTTTTTTTTCGCATACACTTTGCAGCATGTTGCCTCATCAATAAAAATAAGAAGAACTGTTATTTAATTATTATTGGATTCAGCATCTTATATTCACATGATTATATATATTTCATAACATTTCTTCCTGTAGACAAGGGGCCTACGCCCATTTTCCGGGGTACAGCCCTGTCACAGCCATGGAAGAAGGCGGCATGAACACCCTTCCTGCTTCATCATCCCCCGCGACAGCCCCCCACACACAGGAGGACCGCCCCCTGTCAGGTGCGGCCCACCCCGACCATCCCCTGCACTGGACATTGTATGGGTGTGAAATGGTGGCCACCGCGACCCTGATGATATGCGGCGTCATCTCGGTCGCGGTCCTGACGGCGCCACAGGGTGCGGTGGGGGCATTCCTTGCCCCCCATCCGATCATCCAGATTGCATTGTGCGGCCTGTTTTTCGGCCTGTCGGGCACGGTCGCGGCCATGACCCCGTTTGGCAGGGTCAGCGGCGCGCATGTGAACCCGTCGGTCTCCCTGGCATTTGCCCTGTCGGGAAAGCTGGGGTGGGTGGACCTGTGCGGTTATGTCATCGCACAGATGGTTGGCGCATGCCTTGGCACATGGCTTCTGGCATACGCGGCAGTACTGTTCCCGTCATGGGGGCATCTGGTGACGACAGCGGGATACGCGGCAACGGTGCCTGCGCCCCATGTCTCCATCATGTGGCCGCTGATGACGGAACTGGTGCTGACGGCGCTGCTGATCCTCATGCTTTACGGGCTGGCGGGGCATCCGCGTTTCAAGGAACTGACGCCATGGGCGGGGGGCCTGTTCTTCCTCTTGCTCAATCCCGTCTCCGCATGGCTGTCGGGCAACAGTTCCAATCTGGCGCGCAGTTTTGCGCCCGCCCTGTTTTCGGGACAATGGACGTCTTTCTGGATCTATGCCATCGGGCCGTTCGTGGGCGCATCCCTGTCTGTGCTGGCGATCCGTATGCGCCTGTTCGGTCATCTGGAGGTGGAAGAAGCGCGTCTGGTCAATTTCGGCCACCATGGGCGTGTCCCCTCCCTGTTCCACCCAATGCGCCGACACGCAGAGAGGCAGGAAGCGAAGATACAGGGAAAAGAAGGATAGCAAGGCACGGTGGGGGATCTTGCACCGCCTCTGCCCCATGGCGGCAAAGGGGCATGCCTGTGGGGTGGGTTTCACGACAGCAGGTCCGGGTGAATCCGTGTGAAAACGCCTCTTGGGGAATGTGATCGGGGACAGGGCTTGCAATTGCCTGTCATTCTTCCCAAACTATAGGCCAAGTTGATGGGTCGGTTCATGGGAACCGGCCCGCAGACGTTCTCGGGGCGGGGTGCAATTCCCCACCGGCGGTGTTTGACGGGGCGTAACAGTCCCGCCATCAGTCCGCGAGCGCCTGGCGGCATCAGCCGACAGGGTCAGCAGATCCGGTGAGACCCCGGAACCGACGGTTACAGTCCGGATGATAGAGAACGAACGCATGTCAGGATGTCCGTACCCGTTAACGGGTGCGGCATGCAGGCGTCGTGCGCCCTGGGTCCGTCCGCATAGTGGATGGAGAGTATCGTCGTGGACATGTCGGCTGGACATGCACGCACGGGGACAAGGGCAGGCGGGCTTCCCCCCCATATCGAACGGGCCTTCCGCGCGGCGGTGGCGGACGCGGTGCGCCATGTCGGCGCGACCGCCCCCAACCCGCCCGTGGGCTGCGCGATCCTCGACGCTGCGGGAACGATCCTGTGCACTGGCGCGCATCACCGCGCGGGCACCCCCCATGCGGAGGCACGGGCCATCGCCCTGTGCCGTGAACGCGGCCTGATCGAACGTGCCCATACCATCGTCGTGACGCTGGAGCCGTGCAACCACACCGGGCGCACCGGCCCGTGTTCGCAGGCCATCATGCATACCCCCATCCGCACCGTCTGGATCGGGGCGACGGACCCCAACCCCAATGTCGCGGGTGGCGGGGCGGATTTCCTGCGTGACCACGGGTGCGATGTACGCCTCCTGTCCGATATGGGCACATATGACGCAGCAGAACTGGCCCGGCTGTGCCGGGGCCTGATTACGCCCTTTGCCCATCTGGCACGCACGGGCCGCGCATGGGTCACGGTCAAACAGGCCGTTGACGCCACGGGGTCCATGCGCCCGCCCGCCGGACGCACGACCTTTACCTCCGCCACAGCACTCGACCTTGCACACCGCCTGCGCCGCGCGACGGATGCGGTCGTCACCGCCACCGGCACGATCACGGCGGACCGCCCGGGACTCGATGTCCGGCGCGTACCCGACCATCCGGGCCGCGCGTCACGACTGCTGGTGATATGCACCACACGCGGGCAGGTCGATGAACAGTATGCCACGCAGGCCCGCGCGCGCGGGTTCGATGTGCGGACCTGCACCGACATCCGCCACCTGCCGGACCTGCTGGGCCGGGCCGGGGCGATGTGGGCGCTGGTGGAGGCCGGGCCGGGCCTGCTGTCGGCAATACGTGAACATGCAACATGGGATGACTGGCTGACGGTTACGGTCTGCCCCGACGGGACGGAGGCCATGGAGGTCAGCGTACGCACGGGCGGGGACACGCCGCTGTGCCTGTTCCCCGAACTGGATATCCCGAAAGGAGCGACATGTTTTCAGGGATCATAGAGCATCTGGGCACCATCACCACCACACAGCGGGGCGAACGCGACCTTGAGGTGCAGGTGGCGACCGGGATCACGGACCTGTCGCTGGGCGAAAGCATCGCGGTCAATGGCGTGTGCCTGACGGTGACGGCATTCGACACGGCAGGTAACGCCACGTTCTTCATCAGCCCGGAGACGCTGGAATGTACATCGCTGCGCCAGCTTGCGCCGGGGCGTCGCGTCAACCTGGAACGCGCGGTGACACCTGCCACCCGCCTGTCGGGCCATATCGTGCAGGGCCACGTGGACGCCACCGCCCGCCTGCTGTCGGTCACACCCGAAGGGGAGGCGCGTCATATCGCATTCGCCGTCCCCGTGCGCCTGCGCCGTTATCTCGTGGACAAGGGGTCGATCACCCTTGACGGCATCAGCCTGACCCTCAACGCCGTCGGCGCACCGGGCGAAGACGCAGGGCCGGACGCCTTTCGCATCGAACTCATGATCATCCCCCATACATGGGAACACACGACGCTGGGCACACTGACGCCCGGCGCGGACGTGAACGTGGAAGTGGATGTCATCGCAAAATACGTGGAGACATTATGCCAGTACCGTTGATGCCCCCCCGGCTGGAACACGCGGTCGCGACCATACGGCGTGGCGGAATGGTCATCCTTGTCGATGATGAAGACCGCGAGAACGAGGGCGACCTTGTGATGGCGGCGGAACTCGTCACGCCAGAGGCGATCAATTTCATGATCACCCATGCCCGTGGCCTGGTGTGCATGCCACTTGCCCCCGCCCTGATCACACAGCTTGGCCTGCCGATGATGACGCAGGTCAATACCTGCCCGCGCGGCACGGCGTTCACCGTCTCCATCGAGGCGCGCGAGGGCGTGACCACCGGCATTTCAGCCGCCGACCGCGCACGCACCATCCTTGCCGCCGTGGCCCCGGATGCACGGCCGTCGGACCTTGTCTCCCCCGGGCATATCTTTCCCCTGCGCGCCAAGCCGGGTGGAACGCTGGAACGTGATGGCCATACCGAGGCATCGGTGGACCTCGCACGCCTTGCCGGGCTGATGCCTGCCGCCGTGATCTGCGAAATTACGAACGATGACGGCACCATGTCGCGCATGGACGACCTGCGCCCCTATGCCGAAAGGCACGGGCTGCCGATCCTTTCCATCGCCGAACTTGCGGCGTGGCTGCGCGCACGGGCCGACGCGGCCGCCACACCGGACGGAACCGATACGCCCCTGCCCCGCGTCGAACAGGTGGCGCAGGCAAAGCTGCCGAGTCGCTTTGGCGGGGAGGACATGATTATCCATGCCTTCCGCGCGCCCGATGGCACGGAACATGTGGCAATGGTCAAGGGCCAGCCGGACGCGGCGGGATGCGTGCCGTTGGTGCGGCTGCATTCCGAATGCGTCACGGGCGATGCGCTTGGTTCGCTGCGCTGCGATTGCGGGGCGCAGCTTCAGGCGGCGCTGGAACGGATCGACCGCGCGGATGCCGGCGTGCTGGTGTACCTGCAGGGGCACGAGGGACGCGGCATCGGGCTGGCGAACAAAATCCGCGCCTATGCACTGCAGGACATGGGACTCGACACCGTGGATGCGAACCACCGCCTTGGCTTCGACACGGATACACGCGACTGGAACGTGGCGGCCGACATCCTGCGTGCGCTGGGAATCGGGACACTGGACCTGATGACCAACAATCCAGACAAGGTCAGCGCCCTGACGCAGCGCGGCTTTACCGTGCGTCACCGCGTGGCGCTCGACATCGCGCCCAACCCCTTCAACCGTGCCTATCTGGATGCCAAGCGCACCCGCATGGGCCATAAGCTCTGCCTGCCCGTGACTGCCCCGGTCGCGGAATAAAGGCCCCTTCAGGAACCTGTTCCCATGAGTACAAACATTCCCTCCACCACCGTGGACCTGACCTTCGCACATCCGCCACGCCTTGCCATCGTGGTCAGCCGGTTCAATGAAAATGTGACGCATGGCCTGCGTGACGGCGCGCTGGCGTGGCTGCGTGAACATGATATTGCCATGCGCGATGACGATGTCATGTATGCCCCCGGTGCGTACGAACTGCCGCTGCTGGCGCAGACGCTGGCGAAAACCGGACGTTACGACGGGGTTGTCTGCCTTGGCTGCGTCATCAAGGGTGAAACCGCGCATTTCGAATTCATCAGCCTTGGCGCTGCTGTCGGCCTGATGCAGGCATCGCTGTCAACAGAAGTACCGGTCGCGTTCGGGGTGGTGACAACCTATACCGACCAACAGGCGATCGTGCGTTCGCGTGACGACGTGCATAACAAGGGACGCGAGGCCGTGGCTGCCTGTGTCGAAAGTCTTGCATTGATACAGAAAATAAGAGGCTGTTAAGGTCGTAGCATCTTCGCGCGCGGCGGCCCCGCGCGCGACATGGACAACGGCGCGCGACAAGGGGACGGCGGATGAGGCTGATCACTTTCATCGCCGGGACATTCGGGATCGGGCTGACGGTATGGATGCTCTCCCGTTTCGGCCTGCATGACATCCTTGCCCTGATCGCCACGGGCGGGTGGAGCCTTGCCGCCGTCATCATCTTTCACGCCACACAGGTCTGCGCCTCCGCCCTGGCGTGGAAGATCCTTGCCGAAAGCCATCGTCGCCCCCTGCCGCTGGGTGATTTCCTTGTCCTGCGCTGCGCGCGCGAGGGGATCAACAACCTGCTGCCGGTGGCGCAGGTAGGGGGCGAGGTCATTACCGCACGCCTGCTGTCACGCCGTCATGGGGTGGGCCTGCGCCGTGCGGCGGCCTCGACCATCTGCGACCTGACGATCGAACTGCTCAGCCAGGTGACATTCACGCTTATCGGGCTGGGGGCCCTGTTCTGCCTCGTCAACCGTTCCGCCGTGACGGACGAACTGATGGAAAGCGCGGGCGCTGCCCTGCTGCTTGGCGCGGTATTCCTTGGCAGCCAGTATCTGGGCGCGGTTTCCCTGATCGAGGGGCTGCTGATGCGCATCGCATCGCATCTTGGCTGGGGCGGGATGGAGGATATCCGCGGCCTGCATCATGAAATCATCACGCTGTACAAAACACGGTCAAGCGCGCTTCGCGCGGGGGCGCTGCAACTGCTGGGATGGTCACTGGGCACGTTTGAGGTCAGCATCATCATGCACGGCGTGGGCCACCCGCTGTCACTGGGGCAGTGCCTGGTGATCGAGAGCGTGGGACAGGCGGCGAAATCCGCCGGCTTTGCCGTGCCCGGCGCGCTTGGTGTATCCGAAGGCGGGTATATCATCATCGCCGGCCTGTTCGGGGTGTCACCACAGGTGGCCATTGCGCTGTCACTGATCAAACGATTGCGTGAGATCGCATGGGGCCTGCCGTCTCTGATGGGATGGCAATGGATGGAGCTGCACTGGATTATCCCCACGAATACGAAAAACCCCGCACGGGGAAAAGAGATTCCCGAACAGTCATAATGGCGTCATCCGGCGGGCCGCCGCCTCTGGCGGGGGCGGCGCGGGGGCATGACAAAAGCCCAGGCCACCATTACGTGCGTCACACCGCCATGTTCATGACACGGATGGCGGCCACGGTAACAAAGAACCGCCTTGCATCACACGTGCTTCATGGGCCAAACCGAGGCTCTTCCACCCGGTGCCAGGACGAAATACGCATCGGCAACGGTTTCTGAAGGGCTGAATAACTCGTCATGCTATCGGTACCCCTTGGGCGTCTTGTCGCGTTCTGTTCCAACCGGGCCATTACGGTGGTCCTGGCCTTTGCCATTCTGGTCGGGGGGGCAGTCTTTGCAAGCTATACGCAACTGGGCGTCACCACCGACACGGGCATGATGTTTTCATCCGACCTGCCATGGAAACAGCGTTCGGATGAAATGGGGCGGCTGTTCCCGCAAAAACAGGACCAGCTTGTCGCGGTGATCGACGCGGTCCTGCCCGAAGAGGCGCAGCAGACCGCCATAGACCTTGCCGCGCGGCTGAAGAACGACCACGTACATTTCAATTACGTCACCACCCCGCAGACCGATCCCTACCTTGTACGCAACGGGCTGATGTTCCTTGACCCCAAGGCGCTGGACCGGGTGCTGGATACCACGATCACCGCGCAACCCTTCCTGGGGCAGCTTGCAGCGGACCCGTCGGGACGCGGCCTGTTCGGTGCCCTGTCGATGATCGCACTGGGTATCGAGCATGGTGAAGGCGACCTCAAAGGGTTCCAGTCCGCGCTCTCGGGCTTTGCCACCACGCTGGAGCATGCCGCGCAGGGCCATCCAGAGACGATGTCGTGGGAGCGTCTGCTTGCGGGCGACCTTGCCGACCTTGGCGGCAAGTACCAGTTCGTCGTGACACAGCCCAAGCTTGATTACGATTCGTTCCAACCCGGTGGCGCCGCCGCCGACGCCATGCGTGACGCCGCGCGTGACCTGCCATTCGTCAAGTCCGGGCGCGCGCACATCCATATCACCGGCGACATCCAGATCGCGGACGAGGAATTCGCCACTGTGGCCGAAGGTATGGTCGCGGGCCTGCTGGGGTCGCTGGTGCTGGTGACGCTGTGGCTGGTGCTTGCGGTCCATACGTGGCGGCTGATCGCACCGATCATCATCACGCTGGTGGCTGGCCTGTTGCTGACCACGGGTTTCGCCGCGCTGGCGGTGGGCAAGCTGAACCTGATTTCCGTGGCGTTCGCCATCCTGTTCGTCGGCATCGCAGTGGATTTCGCCATCCAGTTCTGCGTACGTTTCCGCGCACAGTCGCTGCCCGATGGGGGCGTGCCAAGCCTGCATGACGCGCTGGAGCGGACCGGAAACGAAACCGGGCACCAGATCCTTGTGGCCGCGACCGCGACCTCCGCCGGGTTCCTTGCCTTTACGCCCACCGCCTTTGTCGGCGTGGCGCAACTGGGCCTGATCGCCGGTTTTGGCATGATCTTCGCCTTCGTCTGCACGCTGACGCTGCTGCCTGCGCTGCTGCGGATCTTTCGCCCGACCTCCGGCCATGGGGCGGTCGGGTTCGTCGCCGCACGGCCCATCGACATCAGCATCCGCCATCATCGCAAGCCCATCCTGGGCGTATTCGCCTGCCTTGCCCTGCTGGGCGCGGGCCTGATCCCGACCCTGACATTCGACGCCGACCCGCTGCATACCAAGAACCCCAGGTCCGAGGGCATGGTCACGCTGGGCATGCTGATGTCGGAACCGCAATATTCGCCCTATTCCGTCGATGTGCTGATGCCCAGCCTGGACCAGGCGCATGCCATGTCGGACAGGCTGTCGCAGTTGCCACTGGTGCATGACGCGCTGTGGCTGGGATCGCTGGTGCCATCAGACCAGACCACCAAGCTGCCGATGATCCAGGATGCGGCGAACATCATGCTGCCCACCCTGATCGTCCCCAATCCCAAGCCCGCGCCGGACGCCAACGCCCTGCGTGAAGCGGCGGCAAAAACGGCGGCGGACCTTGGCGGCGTGCTGGACAAACTGGCCCCGAACGACCCGCTGCGCCAGATCCAGTCCACGCTTGCACGTCTGTCGCACGCGGATGACCAGACGATCCTTGCCACCAACGAGGCACTGGTCCATTTCCTGCCGATGCAACTGGACATGCTGCGCACCATGCTGCAGGCCAAGCCGGTATCCATTTCCGACGTGCCGCCCATCCTTGCCAACGATTACCTGCTGCCTGACGGGCGCGCCCTGGTGGAGGTCCACCCCACCAAGGAAATGACCGGCAACGCAGCGCTGCACCGGTATGTGGGCGAAATCCAGAAGGTCGCCCCCACGGCGGCAGGCAGCGCCATCGACATCGTCGAAAGCGCGGCAACCATGGTCCATGCCTTTGTCATGGCCGCGTGCGCCGCGATCGTGATGATCGGCATCATCCTGTCGGTCGCCCTGCGCCGCCTGCTGGATTCGGCGCTGGTGCTGGCACCGTTGCTGCTGTCGGCGCTGATGACGGTCATCCTGATCGTGTTCGTGCCCGAACAGCTTAACTTTGCCAACATCATCGCCCTGCCCCTGCTGCTGGGTGTCGGCGTGTCGTTCAACATCTATTTCGTCATGAACTGGCGTGCGGGCGTGAAGATGCCGCTGTCGAGTCCCACGGCACGCGCGGTGCTGTTTTCCGCCCTGACAACCGGTACGGCGTTCGGTTCACTCGCCGCGTCGCACCACCCGGGCACCGCCAGCATGGGGCGGCTCCTGCTGCTGTCACTGGCATGCACGCTGGTCGCGACGCTGGTTTTTGTGCCAGCACTTCTGCCCAAACGGGCAATTGACGAGGAATAAGCCTCAGGGGCTCTGCCCCTGAAACCCCGCCAAAGGTCACGGACCTTTGGAAACCATGACTTTATAAACGAATCAGGGTGCAGGGATCGTGATCCCTGCCGGGTCCGGGCAGAGCCCGGACGTCGCCCGCGCGGAACTTCCTTCGCGGGGGCAGCAAATCAATCCTTGATCCAGACCTCGACCGGGCCGCGCACCAGCATGGTCATCGGATTGCCATGGCGATCCGTGCTCTTGCCCACGGCAAGGCGGACCCAGCCTTCGCTGATGCAGTATTCCTCGACATTGTTCTTCTCGATCCCCTTGAAGCGGACGCCAATACCGCGCTCAAGCAGGGCTTCGTTATAAAACGGGCTGGAGGGATTGGCCGACAGGCGATCGGGAACGGTCTCGGTCATGTGCGTTCTCTTTCAATATGCAGGAACTTCAAGCGTGCCTGACATAGCGGCTTCGCCCCGGTAATCCAAGCAGCGGATAAGACCATGGTGGACATGCATGCAGCGCCCCTCCGTCATGTCGCACCGGAACATATCGCGGTGCATGAAAACATGGACAAACACCCCCGAAACCACGGATATGAAAACCCGAAGTCACGCCGACCGTCACATTCGCTGTGCCGCCCGCCCTGCCCCAGAGCCACGTTCCAATGCCCATTGCCGCCCCGACCACATCCTCCCGTCCTGTCCTGTCCGCCCTGCCGCCACTCATGCCGATGTGGATGATCGGGCTTTTGGGAATGCTGACCGCGATCGGGCCGCTTTCGACCGACATGTACCTGCCCGCCTTCCCCGTGCTGGACCTCGAACTTGCGAATGGCCGCAATGGGGCCAGCCAGATCACGCTGGCGGCATGGTTCGCCGGGCTGGCGGTGGGACAGTTCAGCATGGGGCCACTGTCTGACCGGCTGGGACGGCGGATTCCCCTGATCGGGGGACTTGCCGTATTTATGCTGGCCTCCATCGGGTGTGCCTGCGCCACCACGCTGGACCTGTTCTGCGTATGTCGTTTTGTCGCCGCACTGGGCGGGTCCGCGTGTTCGGTAGTACCGCGCGCCATCGTGCGGGATGTCGCAACAGGGCAGCAGGGCGCGAAAATCATGTCGCAACTGACACTGGTCTTCGGCCTTATGCCGATCCTTGCCCCCTCCTTAGGCAGTCTTGTGCTGTCGGTCGGGCATTGGCGGTGGATTTTCTGGATTGCGGTTCTCTATTCCGCGCTGGGGCTGGTGGCGGTGGCCGCGGCAATGCCCGACACCATGCCCCACGCACGGCGCATCCCGCTATCTGCATCGGGCATCGCCTCGCGCTATATGGGGCTGGTGCGTGAACCGGTCTTTATGTCCAGCGCGCTGATCACCAGCTTTTCGTCATTCGTCATGTTCGCCTACCTTACGGCGTCGCCCATACTGTTTGAAAAGCTGCTGCACTTCACACCGCTACAGTTCGGGATGTTTTTCGGCATCAACGCCGCATTCTTCATCGCCGGGGCGCAGCTTAACGGATGGCTGGTGCATCACCATTCCCTGACGCGGTTGCTGAACGCTGGCATCGTGGTGTGCCTGTGTACCAGCACGCTGTGCCTTGCGCTGTCGCTGTCGGGTTTTGCCGGGCCGCAACATCCGGTCGTGATCTGTCTGCTGATCATGGGGATTACCAGCACGCTTGGCTTTATCGGACCGAACGCGATGGTTCTGGCCTTTACCCATCATGGACATCAGGCCGGAAGCGCATCGGCACTGATGGGCACGATCCAATTCTCACTCGCGGCATTCAGCGGATTTGTGCTGGGACATGTGACATTCCATACGCCCGTGCCTCTGGCGGTCACGATGATGGCGGGGGTAATCGCGATGGTGGCGTGCAATATCTGGCGGCATATATGTGATAAAAAAGTATCACATGCATCCCTTTCTGGCACTTCTGCTTGACACCGGTCGATCGCTTTTTCCATCCTTGGGGGCGAAGCCGCATGACGTGTGTGCTTCATGGACGTTTCCTCCCTAAACTCTGGCGGCGTCTCACGACGCCGCCTTTTTTTTGGCGCGGGGCCCCGATACAACCGTCGCGGCCATCGTCGGGGCCATGGGGCTCACGCGGTTTGGCTTTGACGCCATGACAATCCCGCGCTACGGCAGGAAGATGTCCGCTTTCCTCTCCCGCTCCGTGCCGCAGCCCCGTCGGGAGCGCGCGCATGGATAAAATCCTCGATTTCATCGCAGGCATCGGCCGTACACTGCTCGACATGGTCCGCATGGCGGGGCAGGTGGCACTGTTCGGGCTGCTGGCGGTTTCACACCTTGTGCGCCCCCCTTTCTACTGGCGGACCTTCTGCGGGTCACTGATCGAGATCGGGTATTTCTCCCTTCCCGTCGTCGCGCTGACGGCGCTGTTTTCGGGCGGCGTCATCGCACTGCAATCCTATACCGGTTTTGCGCAGTACCATGCGCAAAGCGCGATCGCAGGCATTGTCATCCTGGCCGTCACGCGTGAACTTGGCCCGGTGCTGGCGGGGTTGATGGTGGCGGGGCGCGTCGGCGCCGCAATGTCGGCGGAAATCGGCACGATGCGGGTGACCAACCAGATCGACGCGCTCAGCACACTTTCGACCAACCCGATCAAATACCTTGTCACCCCACGTCTTCTGGCCGGGACGCTGGCGCTGCCGTTCCTGGTCATCATCGCCGATATCCTTGGCGTCATGGGGGGCTTCATCGTCTGTGTCATGAAGCTCAACTTCGTACCACAGGCCTATATCTCCGCCACCATCGCGTCGTTCAGGATGATGGACGTGACCGTGGGACTGGCAAAGGCCGCGATCTTCGGCTTCCTGATCGCGCTGATGGGGTGCTACCACGGCTATCACAGCCGTGGCGGGGCCGAGGGCGTGGGGGCAGCCACGACGGCGGCGGTTGTCGCGGCGTCGATCCTGCTGCTGACCTTTGATTACCTCCTGACGGATGTGTTCTTTTCGCAATGACCGGACCGACACCGAAAATCCGCATTCGCGGCCTGTGCAAATCCTTTGGCCCGAAGGTGGTGCTCAACGGGGTGGACCTTGATGTGATGGAGGGGACGTCCTTCGTCATCATCGGCGGGTCCGGCACCGGCAAGTCGGTGCTGCTGCGCTGTATCCTCGGGCTGGTGACGCCGGATGCAGGTACGATCGAAATCGACGGCGTGGATGTCACCGCACTGTCGCCACGCCACCGTGAACCATATATGGAAAAGATCGGCATGCTGTTCCAGAATGCCGCCCTGTTCGACAGTCTGACGGTATGGGAAAATGTGGCGTTCGGCCTGATGGCGGCAGGACGGCAGCACAAACATAAAATCAGCCGCGCGGATGCAAAGAAACGCGCGGGAGAGCTGCTTGAACAGGTGGGCATGGACCCGGGTGTTGGCGCGTTGTCGCCTGCTGAACTGTCAGGCGGAATGCAAAAGCGCGTGGGCCTTGCGCGCGCAATCGCGGCACGGCCGGAAATCCTGTTCTTTGACGAACCGACCACCGGCCTTGATCCCATCATGGGGGCGGTGATTGACGGACTGATCGTCGATTGCGTGCGCAAGCTGGGCTCGACCGCGATTGCGATCACCCATGACATGGCCTCCGCCCAGCGGATCGGCGATCAGGCGGCGATGCTGTATGAAGGCAAGCTGATCTGGCAGGGGGCGGCGACATCGCTGCTTGCCAGTGGCAACCCGATTGTTGACCAGTTCACCCATGGTCGCCGCGAGGGACCGATCAAGGTGGATGTCCGCGTCTGAGGGACTGTCTGTAAAATGTTAAAAGTTTTTGGGTGCCGCCTTTTTTCAAAACGGCGGCGTCTTTGAAGCTTTTTGCAAAAAGCTTCACCAAAAACCTTTATGATTTCAGTATATTGTCGGCCCGATCTTTTCAGACAGTCCCGGCACGACAGATCCGCCGCCTTTTCACAAGCTGAGGAATCAAGATGGCCCGCCGCCCTGCCAACCGTTTCGTATGCCAGTCCTGTGGCGCGGTTTTTCCGAAATGGTCGGGTCGGTGCGACGCGTGCGGCGCATGGAACAGCATCGTGGAGGAAACGGTCGAACCCACGGCAGGCGGTGCCGTCGCCCCCCGCCGCAGCCGGGGCAAACGCATCGAACTGGTCGGGTTGGATGGGGACACGCCGCCGCCCGAACGGATCGAGACACGGATCAGCGAACTCGACCGCGTGCTGGGCGGTGGTATGGTCCCGGCCTCTGTCGTGCTGGTGGGCGGTGATCCGGGCATCGGCAAATCGACCCTGCTGCTTCAGGGGGCCTGCGCACTGGCCGCGATGGGGCGCAGGGTCATGTATATCTCTGGCGAGGAAGCGGTGGACCAGATCCGCCTGCGCGCGCGCCGCCTTGGGCTGGACACGCCGGGACTGGAACTGGCGGCGGCGATCAACGTCGCGGACATCACCGCGACGTTGGAAGGTGAGCGCGACGTGGCGCTGGTGGTCATCGACTCCATCCAGACGATGTGGATGGAAACGGTCGAAAGCGCGCCGGGCACCGTAAGCCAGGTCCGTTCCTCCGCCTTTGAACTGATCCGCCTGGCCAAGCAGCGCGGTTTCTGCCTGATGCTGGTGGGCCATGTGACCAAGGAAGGCGCGCTGGCGGGGCCACGCGTGCTGGAACATATGGTTGACGCGGTGATGTATTTCGAGGGCGATCGCGGGCATCAGTTCCGCATCCTGCGCGCGGCAAAAAACCGTTTTGGTGCGACAGATGAAATCGGTGTCTTCGCCATGACCGATCAGGGATTGGTGGAGGTGCCCAACCCTTCCGCCCTGTTCCTGGCTGAACGGCGCGGGCATATCGCGGGATCGGCGGTCTTTGCCGGGATGGAGGGCACGCGGCCCGTCCTGCTGGAGGTGCAGGCACTGTTGTCGCCCAAAGCAGGCGATGGCGCACCACGTCGCGCCGTGGTCGGGTGGGAGACGGCGCGGCTGAACATGCTGCTTGCGGTGCTGGAATCACGTTGCGGGATGAAGCTGAACGCCATGGATGTCCACCTGAACATTGCAGGCGGACTGCGGGTGATGGAGCCTGCCGCCGACCTTGCGGTGGCGGCGGCGCTGGTTTCGGCGGCGACGGGACAGCCGACGCATGCGGGCGCAGTGTATTTCGGCGAAGTCGGCCTGTCGGGGGAAGTGCGTCAGGTCTCGCTGGCCGATACACGCCTGAAGGAAGCGCACAAGCTAGGGTTCGAGAGCGCCTACCTGCCGCGTCGCATTGCACGGGGGAACCGCCGTCCCAGTGCCCCCGAAGGCATGCAGTTGCATGAGATAGGCCACCTTGGCGATCTGGTCAGCCTGTTCGCCACAGAGGGGGAGTGACCCCGGCGTGAGCGGGACATCCCTGATCCTGACACAGCAGGTGATGCTGGAACGTGAAGTCCGAAAAAGCCTGTTCCTGGCGCAGGCGGCCCCCGTATCCTCGGCCGAGGCGGCGATGGCGTTCATCGCCGATGTCAGCGATCCCGATGCCACCCATAACTGCTGGGCCTATCGCATCGGGCAGGCCTATCGCAGCGATGATGACGGCGAACCCGGCGGCACGGCGGGGCGGCCCATCCTGCAGGTGATCGAGGGACAGGGCTTCGACCACACCGTGGTCGTGGTCACGCGCTGGTTCGGGGGCATCAAGTTGGGCGCGGGCGGGCTGGTCCGGGCCTATGGCGGGACGGCGGCGGAATGTCTGCGTACCGCGCCGTCACGGCCCATCGTGCCGATGGTGGGGCTGAGGTTCCACTGCGGCTTTTCCGACCATGCCCTGATCCGCGCGCGCCTTCTGGCGATGGACGCCACGATTGATGAGGAAACATTCGGCGCGGGTGGCGTGGACCTGCGCATCACCCTGCCGCAGGTGCGCGAAGAAGAAGCGCGGGCGCGGATCACCGACATCACGCGCGGGCAGGCCGTTATCCGGGCAGTGGAAGATTAGGCGGCACGTTTGGAAAATATATGCCAGATTACAGCCATCACAGAATCAGAAAATATTGCATTTTCCAGAAATTTTTCCGTGCCATGACCATAAATCTACCATGATTCCATACCATAATATCACGAAATACGTTAATCACGACCAATCACATCCGAAAATTATTTCGGATTATGAAATGAAGATATCAGAAGCTGGACAACAGGCAAACGGCCGGAACATATATCACGCCAAAATGGCGGTTCTTTCTGACGTTCAGCAGGTAGCTATTGATTCCAAAAACAGATTTTCGTATGCGTTCATCGTAACTATGTATTAGGTATTGTAACTAACCGGAACGGGCTAATGAATATCATTCTCGCCGACGGAATCATCTGCGATCGGAATGAAATGGCCAAGGTCTTTCCATATACGCGGCTTCTCGGCCTTCCTGTTGTATTATGTAGCGGCATGCGGGAAAGACTCCCTTATTCCGGTCAGGGTCACCGGGACTTTCGTGAACCGCCTGCCCCATATATGTCGTCCCACATGCACCATGATAGCCATACCAGACAGGGTGGATGGTTCTTCACTGTCAAACAGGATGAACATTATGAATGCACAGTTCAAGGCAGAGGACCATCCCATAACAACCTGCTTGTACAGCCTGATGATTCCATGCCCCCGATACTGGACCACCTCGTAAATATGGGCATAAGGCCAAGATAAATCCACAGGTTGCCCGAAAGTAAATATAAACAACGTAAAGTGATGGATTCTGATTTATGCGTTATTTCGTAACCGGTGGAGCAGGCTTCGTTGGCAGTCATGTATGTCTGGAATTTCTTGAGGCCGGACATGAAATTGTTATTCTTGATGATCTCAGCACCGGCCACAGATCCGCCGTTCCCAAAGGCGCACGATTTATCGAAGGAAGTGTGCTTGATTCCGAACTGATCAACAAGGTACTTTCCGATGGACAGTGGGACGGTGTGCTACATTTTGCTGCCCTATCCCTTGTTGGCGACAGCATGCGAAATCCCATTGAATATATGCGCAATAATGGGCTGGGTGGATTTGTCATAATTGATGCCTGTGTGCGACACGAAATTCCCAGATTCATCCTGTCCTCCACTGCGTCGCTGTTCAGCAACATGGATGATAGCCTGATTGACGAAAACTGTGCCATCGATCCCGCGTCTCCCTACGGAGAGAGTAAATTCGTAGTGGAAAGGGCGTTGCACTGGGCAGATCGTGCCCATAGCCTGAAAAGTGCCTGCCTGCGCTACTTCAATGCCGCCGGGGCCGACCCATTAGGGCGACTGGGGGAAGATCATAACCCGGAAACGCATTTATTACCCCTGATAATTGATGCCGGGTTAAAGCGTCGCCCCCCCTTGGTATTGTTCGGGAATGACTATCCCACACCGGATGGAACATGTATACGTGACTATATCCATGTAACGGATCTGGCATCCGCACATCTGGATGTCATGACAAGCCTGAATGAAAAAAGCGTTTCCTATAATATAGGCACAGGACAAGGCCATTCCAATCTGGAACTCATACACACCGTTGAAAAAGTAACGGGTATTCCAGTGCCATGGTCGGTGGGAGAGCGCAGGCAGGGAGATCCCGCGATCCTGATTGCCAATCCAGAGAAAATCAAAAAAGAGGTGAGATGGTCCCCTAAATATAGCGATATAGAAACGCTTATCAAGCATGCCTATCAATGGAGAGTTGCGAACCCTGGTGGTTATAGGAAATAAAACGACACTCCTGATTTTGGGTGTTGGGTCGACAAAAGCAGAAATACAGACTTTTTCTTGCGATACGTTACGATCATGATGCATTACAGTGCAAGAATATTTGTCCATACTTACCAGACCCTCACCAGAAATGTTCGTGGGATATCGCCTGCCCCATATATACAGGCTTCAAGCAAGGCAACCACCAGAACAGTTCATACACACCACCGACGTAAGAGCGATAACCTTTGTCAAATCTGCAACAATGTTGCCGTCTGTTAATGGCAATAATTTCCATCATCATACGCTATAAATTTAATTATTTACATGAAATTTATTTTTCATAGCAAATAACTCCAAATAAATATACATCCCATATAGAGACTAGACATTTTTCTACCCGATGATAATCTTGAAAAACGTATATGTAAGGAATGTCACAAGATGACTCGCTATAGAAGGTTTCTAGGCTCTGAATTGCCTAATGCAGTTGGTCGTAACGAGAAAGGCAGCCTCCGCGTTGCAGACGGACAGGAGGGCCATTTAAGCTTTGGTCCTTATATCACGCTGGAAGCGGGAGACTACGTCGCTGGAATATATATGCGCCGGGTTGGTCCAGCGAAACCGGCGAATATTACAATTGATGTCGTAACCGATCCTGGTGAAATCGAAGTCGCCCATCTCAATATTCCCCATCGCGAGATACTCGATAAAGTCGCTGGTATAGTTGCGGTTCCTTTTTCGCTTTACGGGGAAGCCAGTAACCTTCAGATTCGGGTATTTGTCCCTGCCGGTATCATGATAGAAATTGAAGAACTGGTAATTATTCCAATGCGTGCCCGTCGCTGGACGGCATAATGTGAGGGCATGATGAAAAAAATATTCCAAAAAACTACCCAAATCATGCCAAACCTGCCCATACGGGAATGGGTGGAAAAAAGGATCCAGTTCGCGATTGCCGAGTCAGTTGCACAAGCACATCATGAGAGCAAACAGCAGCTTTCAGAATTCGGTTCTGAAATTCAGGCCGCATTACAGGGTTTTATTTCCGAACTTCCGGACAAAGCATATGTAGAGCGGCGTGTAAAACTATCTGTGCTTGAAATGCAGGGCTTCTTTGACCAGAATGTGGAAGCAGTAAGCGCCAACCTTCGTGCTCTTGGCAAGGCAATTTCTGAACTGCAGCAGAATTTCCAGGCCAGTTCCAGAAAAATAGAAAAAACTCAAGACGAAATCACCGGTCATAACGAGACCCTTGAGAAGATAAATATGCACCTTCACGCTATAAGCAAGGTGTTTTCTGAACTGAAGCAAGACCTGCAAGACAAAACCAGTGAAATACCCAAAATACATAATGATATTTCCAAAAAATATCATGAATTAGAAGAAAATTTACAAAAACTATCTTCACGCCTTGAGTTCGTGCGCATGGAAACCCTATACGAGGTTCAGGCGAAACTACACAAGACAGATCATTCAGCTGTTGCCCCCAAAATTATCAATCAGGCAAAACTTGATGCCATGAAGCCAGACGGCATACGGCTCAATGTTGGTTGTGGCCATATCCCTCTTGATGGTTATTTAAACATTGATGGCAGGGAGTTACCTGGTATTGATATCGTTTGCGATGCGAATTCAATACCGTTCGAGAACGGCAGTATAAAAGAAATACTCTCTGCACACCTTGTAGAGCATTTTTCTTGCAATATACTGAAATCCGTCATCTTACCACATTGGTTCAATCTACTGGAAACAGGCGGGACGCTGGTAACTGTCGCACCAGATGGTGGGGCCATGCTTGAAGCCGTGAATGCGGGTACAATGAGCTATGATGATTTCCGGGAAGTCCTGTTCGGCGGCCAGGAATACGATAATGATTTTCACTATAATATGCTGACAGTAGATAGTTTTTCTGCGCTGCTCAATCACGTTGGATTTTCAGATGTCAAAGTTGAATATTCAGGAAAACGAAACGGAAAGTGTTTCGAATTCCGGGTTACAGCCCGTAAGCCATAAGCCTGCCATGCCCCTTACCTTTTCAGTGGTCATCAACACCAATGGGCGCTTGGAGTATCTCAAGCGCACATTATCTGGCCTTAAATACCTGACTTATCCCCATTTTGAAGTTTGTGTCGTTGCTGGCCCCACGGCGGACGGAACCGTAGAATATCTGCAAAGCCTGCAAGGACAAATAAAGATAGAGCATTGTCCAGAATTTAATCTGTCGATATCGCGCAATATCGGAATCGCCATGTCGAATGGCGATGTTGTCGCCTTTATCGACGATGATTCCGTGCCAGAGCCGGAATGGCTTGCGGATCTGGCCAAATCCTATACTGACGACAGCGTTGGCGCGGTGGGAGGGTTCGTTTACGACCATACCGGCATTGAATTTCAGGCACGCTATGTAACGACAAACCGCCGGGCATATGCAAGCGATTGGGATGTCCCCACCCCCCACCTGAATTTTCCTTTCAGTCTGGATGTCCCCCACCTGCTGGGCACAAACTGCTCCTTCAGTCGCAAGGCTCTTCTGAAAATTGGTGGATTTGACGAAGAGTACGAATATTTTCTCGATGAAACGGATGTGTGCTGCCGCATAAACGATGCAGGTTACACCATCGTACAAAGACCCGATGCATTCGTGCATCATAAATATGCCCCCAGCCATCTTCGCGATGAGAAAAAGATTACCAAAAACTGGTATCCCCTGATTAAGAATCGCGTCTATTTTGGCATGCGCAATGGCCTGTATCATCATACGGTCGCAGATACAGTTCAAGCTGGTATTGATGATGTTAAATCTTGGACAAAATCCGTAGAATGGGGCGAAAGTGAAGGAATTTATACCAAAGACGACGTCGAGCGCTTTTTAGCCCAGGCTGATAAGGCTATCGTTGATGGCCTGACACGAGGTACCCAGCCTGCGAAGTATCTGCGCAAAGAAACGCTTGAGAAGTGCCATTCAAAGTTTCTACAGTATCCGCGGCTTTATCCTTCCGGCACCAGACGTGTCATATGTTTCGTAACGCAGGATTATCCGCCAGGCCAGAATGGCGGTATTGCACGTAATATTGCCCAGTTCGCACGGTCACTGGCGGCATTAGGCCATTATGTTCATGTATTTACGAAAATGCGCATTGCACCAGCCGTGGATTATGAAGACGGCGTATGGGTCCATCGCGTTGCAATCAACCATCACGAACCCCCTCTTGTCTCACCTCTCGCAGATTGCAATATCCCCCAGCATATCTGGGATTATAGCCAAACCATGCTGCAGGAGATCCGCGATCTCAATGAGAAGCGCAAGATAGACGTCGTATATTGTCCACTATGGGATTGCGAACCGATCGCCTTTGTCCTTGATAGTACATTCCCGCTGATTGTGGCCTTGCAAACAACAATGAGCTTCTGGCTCGACAGCCAGCCATTAAAGGCGATAGATACCGAATGGATGCGGGCCTATGGCCATCCTATTATGGAAATGGAAAAATTCATTATTTCTCATACACCGCTCCTGCATGCGAACAGCCACGCAATCGTCCGTGACATTGAAAAAAGATACAAAATCCAAATACCCCAAAACCGGGTTTACTATTCGCCTCATGGACTGGAAGACTGGGCTGCAGGCATGCCGCCCTCGGACCGGAATGATGAAGCGTTCCGTCTGCTTTTCGTCGGACGACTGGAATCCCGAAAAGGTATAGACGTTCTCCTGAAAATTGTGCCTGAAATACTGCATGATTTCCCTAATGCGATCTTGGATATCGTTGGTGACGATACTATCCTTCGGCCAGACATGATGACGTATAAAGAGGAATTTCTTGCCCTTGAGCTTCCGGTGGATATCAGGGACAGGGTTATTTTCCATGGGCGTGTTGAAGAATATGAACTGAAACAGTTTTATCGGGATTGTGACGTATTCATAGCGCCCTCGCGGTATGAATCCTTTGGTCTAGTTTTTCTTGAAGCGATGATGTTCGGCAAACCTGTCATCGGTTGCGATGCAGGTGGCGGACCTGAAGTTGTAACAGACGGTGTAAGCGGTTTCCTGATAAAGCCAGGAGATTCGGAAGGCTTGCGATCTACGCTGGAATATCTCCTACGCAACCCTGACGCCTGCAAAAAAATGGGAACACAAGCACGTAAAGATTATGTGAATCGTTTCACTGATCAGGTTATGGTAAGTGACCTGATTAAAATTCTGGACGATTATGTCCCAACATCCTCACCTGATAAACAGTCAATGCTAACAGAGTCTTCAAAGGTCGTGCATTCATAATATTATTTCGTTGGAGTGTTAATGAATGAGTGAGAAATTTCTGTTTATGGCATCGGAAGTGCGGAGTGGAAGCACGTTCTTTGCGGAACTTATTTCTTACTCATTCCATAAATCTTATGGTGAGGAATTCTGGGATCTGTCACGGGAGTTATTGAGCACTCTTAAAGACTCCTCTACACGTGACGAGATGCTTTCGATAACAAGAAATCTATATCTAAACAAATCTGGATATAGATCATGCAAAATTATGTGCGCACAGTTATCAATCATCAGTCGCGAAGCACGTAAAGACCAAGAAATTAAGGACATTTTCTTCGGAGACAATACATACTGGATTGTCTTCCGCAGAAAAAACAAGATAAAGCAGGCCATAAGTCTTGCCATGGCACGAAAGAGCAATATCTACCATTCATACGATGCGGATATGAAAGTCTCAAAAGCAGACACCGTATCCATGGAGGATATTGATCGTGCCCTGAAAGCAATAGCCATATCTGATGAATATCTGAAGTGTTTCTCGAAAAACTTTAAAAATTATATTGAAATTTTTTATGAGGATGCCCTTGAGGCACAAAAACAATCTGTGACCGACGTCATTACCAAACTTGATATGCCGTTTGATATCTCCAGACTACAGATCGAAGAACCAAAATTGAAACCATATGAAAGCCTCAAGAAGACCGAACTTGAAAACAGATTTATAGAGTGGTTTTCGATAAATTATCATTCCACTCAATGATATTATCCTCCTGAATTCCGACATCCGGATACTCCGATGCCTGTATGAACATTCATAAAATAGCTGATGTAGCCTGCCAGATAGAAACATCTGTAGTTTCACAACTACATCAAGTCTCAAGACAAAATAGCATGTCCTGAGACTCCAAGTATTATCCCGCACCTTCCATAAAACATGAGGCGCTACGACGGAATATTCATCCCCCAACATTTCACATCTGGAAATGAATATTATTCCAGAAATGACGGGGGATGATGTTTTGTCTCATAATCCTGATGGGAAGCGGATCACCCTTATTAAGCCTGACCGTCATCCTGCCTCCATCCATCTCTCATCAACCGTCATGGACCATATCAAGGTCCGCGAACCGCGTGAACTCACCTTCGAAGAACAGATGAACCGTGCCGGTCGGGCCATGACGCTGTTTTTCAAGGATCAGTTCCGCGCGGTTATGGGCAAGGTCCATCTTGCGCTGCCATTCCTCAAGCGCAGTCTGGTACTTATCCTGTGAGTCGAAGGACGTCTCCTTGGGCTGACGCTGCTGCAGGTAATACTGATCGCGATAGACAAACATGACGGCATCGGCGTCCTGCTCAATGGAGCCGGATTCACGCAGATCCGACAGCATCGGGCGCTTGTCCTCACGGCTTTCGACTTGGCGCGACAGCTGTGACAGCGCGATGACCGGCACCGACAGTTCCTTTGCCAGCGCCTTGAGCCCCTGCGTAATCATGGAGATTTCCAACACACGGCTTTCCGGGCGCGTACCGACTGACGGCCGCATCAGTTGCAGATAGTCAACCACCACCAGGCTCAGCCCCTTGGTACGCGCCAGGCGGCGACAGCGTGTACGCATGGCCGACAGAGAAATGGCTGGCGTATCGTCGATATGCAGCGGCAATTGCGACAACTCGCGGCTGACCTGCACGAAACGATCGAACTCTTTCTGTCCGATCTCGCCGCGGCGGATGCGCTCGCCCGACACGCTGGCCTGTTCGGACAGAATACGGGTAGCAAGCTGTTCGGCTGACATTTCAAGTGAGAAAATCGCAACCGAGCCTTTGGGCTGTGTACCCGGCGGACCTTCCTGTACCTCGCGCATCAGGGCACGCGCGGCGCTGAATGCGATCTTGGTCGCCAGCGCCGTCTTGCCCATGGCGGGACGTCCAGCCAGGATCAGCAGGTCCGACGGATGCAGGCCACCCGTCTTCTTGTCGAGGTCACGCAGGCCCGTAGTCAGACCCACGACATCACCTGCCCGGCTGAAAGCCTGCTGCGCTACGTCAAGTGCTTCGGCCAGAGCTTTGTCAAAGGCAAGGAACCCACCATCCTGCCCCTTTTCTGTGGCCAGGCGGAACAGTGCTTCTTCCCCTGCCGCAATCTGGTCCACACCGGTCATGCCGGTGGTGGAACCGAATGCGGTATTGACGACATCCTCGCCAATATCGATCAACTGACGGCGCACCCACGCGTCATGGATGGCACGACCATAATCGGCGGCATTGATGATGCCGACCATCGCGCCCGCCAGCTTCAGCAGATAGCCTGTCCCCCCAACAGCGCCCAGCGCGTCGGAATTCTCGAACTCCGCGCGCAGCGTCACCGGGTCGGCCAGTAACCCGGCCTCAATCCGCCGGGAAATGGTGTCATAGACAACACCATTCACTTCATTGGCAAAATGGGCACCTGTCAGGAAGTCGGAGACACGGTCATAAGCGCGGTTATTCGTCAGGATGGCACCAAGCAACGCCTGTTCTGCCTGGAGGTTGGCAGGAGGCGTACGCTGGGAAATCCCGATCAGGGAACCTGATGCAGGGGACTCGTCGGGGGTGGGATTGATCGTATTCACGGGGTCCATTCTATCCGACATCGCGGCAAAGCAGGAGGGGGACGGACGGGCAAAATGACCTCAGACCCCGAAACCCGCGACAAGGTCCGCCAGCCCGAACTGCCGATGGCGTTCCAGCCGGGCCGCCATCAGGATGGCACGCGCCTGCGCGATAGCGGTATCCAGGTCGGCATTGACGATCACATGGTCGAACTCGTTCCAGTGCGAAATTTCGTCCCGGGCCGCCTGCATGCGACGTTCGATCTCCTCCTTCTCGTCAGAACCGCGGCCATGCAACCTGCGCTCCAGCTCCTTGATGGAAGGTGGCAGCACGAACAGGCCGATCACGTCATCGGGCAACGCCTTGCGGATCTGGCGATGCCCCTGCCAGTCGATGTCGAACACCATGTCGCGTCCCTCCGCCAGGGCCTGCTCCACCGGCGCACGCGGCGTGCCATAGCCCCGGCCAAACACTGTCGCCCATTCCAGAAGTTCACCCGCTTCGGCCATTTGCGTGAAACGTTCCATGGTGCGAAAGTGATAATGGACGCCATCCGTCTCCCCCGGACGGGGCTGGCGGGTGGTGACGGACACGGAATGCAGCAATTGGGGTTCTGATGCACGCAACGCATTGGCGATGGTAGATTTCCCCGCCCCCGATGGGGCGGAAATGACAAGGCAGACCCCACGACGCGACACCGGGGGACAGGATGAAGGCACAGGCGCGCGCGTCGTGGTCATTGGCTTGAATCCTTGCTTGGTGGTCCATGGTCTGCCCCGGCGGGGCGCCGGGTTTTCGATGTTTTATCAGGCGAAGAGTATTCTGCGAATATGAAACCCACCCCCATGCGACGCGGGACAGGCTGTCCGCCGGTCGGTCGCCCCCCTGATCATTCCAGTTCCATAATGGGCGTTGCATGAACCTGTGCCGAATCTTCATCCTGCGCCCGGTGGCCACGACACTGGTTTCGCTTGCGCTGCTGCTGGCGGGGGTGTTCGCCTATCGCATCCTGCCGGTGGGCGACCTGCCCAACATCTCTGTGCCCATTATTTATGTGGAAGCGACCCAACCCGGTGCCTCTCCGCAACAGATGGCAAGTTCGGTCACAACGCCGCTGGAACGCAGATTGGGGCAGATCGCAGGCATCAGTACGATCGAATCGGATTCCAGCCAGGATTCCGCCTTCATCTTGCTGACATTCAATGATTCAGTGAACATCGACTCTGCTGCCAATGACGTGGAGGCCGCACTTCAGGCCGCACGCGGCGACATGCCCGCCACCTTGCGCACCCCACCCGAATACTGGAAGGCGAACCCGTCGGATAACCCGATCATCATCCTTGCACTGACATCGGATACGCAACCGGTCTCCCACCTGTATGATATCGCCAAGACGCGCCTGCAGCCACTGCTGTCACAGATCCAGGGGGTGGGCTGGATCGATATCGTCGGCAGTTCCGCCCCTGCCGTACGCGTGGACATCAATCCCTTTCCACTGTTCAAGTACGGGCTGGGGTTCGAGGATATCCGCTCTGCCCTGGCCTCGGCAAATGCCAACACGCCCAAGGGATTCATCCAGGAAGGGCCGATCCGTTACACGCTGGCCACCAATGATCAGGCGCGTGACGCGGCACAATACCGCAACCTTGTCATTGGCTATCGCAACGGGCGGCCTGTGCGCCTGTCGGATGTAGCCAAGGTGCATGACGGGGTGGAAAATGACCACAAGGCAGGCTTTTTCAACGGCCATCCCGCCGTCATGGCCATTGTGCGGCCAAAGGCAGGGGCAAACGTCATCCATGTGATCGACCAGATCAAGGAACGCGTTCCCACCCTGCGTGCCGCCCTTCCGCAGGGTATCACGCTGACACCCGCGATGGACCGTTCGGTGACGATCCGCGCATCGCTGGCGGATACACAATGGACATTGGTGATTTCCGTGGCGCTCGTGGTGCTGGTGGTGCTGTTTTTCCTGCGTACGCCCCGCTCTACCCTGATCCCGGCGATCACGGTGCCCATCTCGCTCGCGGGGACGCTGGCGGTGATGTATCTGTTCGGCTTTTCGCTCGATATCCTGTCGCTGATGGCGCTGACGATCGCCACCGGGTTTGTGGTGGATGATGCGATTGTCGTGCTGGAAAACATCGCACGCCACATGGAAGCAGGCATGGGCCGTATGGAAGCCACCTTGCTGGGCTCGCGCGAGATCTCCTTTACGGTTCTGTCGATCACCATCTCGCTGGTCGCGGTGTTCCTGCCGCTGCTGCTGATGGGGGGCACGGCGGGGAAGATATTTTTCGAATTTTCCATGACCCTGGCAATCACGGTCATCGTCTCGCTATTCCTGTCACTCAGTCTGACGCCAATGATGTGCAGCCTGATGCTGGAGGTGAACCACGACGCCCCCCTGCCAGCGACCGCACCATTATGGCAACGCGCCATGCGGGCCTGTTCAGACGGGTTCGAAACCCTGTTCGCCATGGTGCTGCGGATCTATGGGCGCTCGCTTGAATGGGCATTGCGCCATCATGTGATCACGGCCCTGACGCTTCCGGCCAGTTTCCTCCTGATGATCGGCGTTCTGGTCATCATGCCCAAGGGAATCCTGCCCAAGGAAGATGTTGCCCTGGTCATGAGCTTCTTCCGCGCTGACCAGACCACGTCCTTTCCCGTCATGACCAGCAAGATCCGCCAGATCAGCCAGGCCATGATGGCAGACAAGGATACGCAGGACGTCCTTGCATTTTCCGGGGATTCAACCATCGAGGGGCAGGCCTTCGCACAGATGATCGACCGGACGCAACGTCGTGACGGCCCCGATGCCATGATCGCCCGTATCCATGACCGCCTGCATGATGTGACGGGACTGGACCTGTCGATGTTTTCCGCAGGCGACATCAGCGGTGGCGGTGGGCGGCAGAAGGAAGGGGCCTATCGCTATATCCTGACCAGCGACAATGCCGATGACATCTATACATGGGTGCCGCGCCTGACGGCGGCGCTGCATGATGATCCGGTGCTGAAGGATGTCACGACCGATGTCATGAACAATGGTGCCGCCGTGCATGCCAACATCGTACGCGACGCGGCCGCCCGTTACCTGATTACGCCCCAACTGGTCAGCAACACGCTCTATGATGCATTCGGGCAGCGCTCGGCCTCCAACATCTCGACTTCGCTTACGACCTACCATGTCGTCATGCAGGTGGAAGACCGGTTCCGCACGACGCCGGACATCCTGTCCGCCTTTCGCCTGTCCACGGCGGGCGGTTCGGCAGGTGGCGGGACAGTGTCGAACACAGTGCGCGTCACGGACCCGAGCGGCACCGCCAGCAAGGAAACGCAGTTGAGCCAGCAGTCCTTCCGCAACTCCGTCGCCAACAGGCTTGCGGGGGGGAACGGGGCGTCGAACGGTTCCGCCGTGTCATCAAGCAGCGAAACGATGGTGCCCCTGTCGGTGGTCGCCAGGCTGGAACGCCATCCCACCGCGATCACGGTGTCGCACCGTGACGGATTCGTCTCCGCCGCGATTTCCTTCAACCTCGCCCCAGGAAAGGCACTTAGTGACGCCACGGACGAAATCCGCACGACCATGGTCAAGCTGCGTGTCCCGTCCTCCATCCAGGGTGGATTTTCAGGACAGGCGGCAGAGTTCCAGAAGGCCATCGTCAATGAAATTCTGGTGTTCATCGCGGCGCTGATGACCATGTATGTCACGCTTGGCATCCTGTATGAAAGCTACATCCACCCTCTGACGATCCTCTCCACCCTGCCCTCCGCAGCCGTGGGGGCGGTGCTGGCGCTGTGGCTGACGGGACAGGAATTCTCCCTGATCGCAATGATCGGCATGATCCTGCTGGTGGGGATCGTGAAGAAGAACGCCATCCTGATGGTGGATTTCGCCCTGCATGCCGAACGCGATGGCGGCATGCAGCCGGAAGCAGCCATCCGGGAAGCCTGCGTCAAACGCTTCCGCCCCATCGTCATGACAACGCTGGCAGCGGCCTTCGGGGCTGTCCCGCTGATCATCAGCGATGGCTACGGCATCGAACTGCGCCGCCCATTGGGGATTGCCGTGGTGGGGGGGCTGGCGATGAGCCAGTTGCTGACGCTCTACACCACGCCGGTTATCTATATCTATCTCGACCGGCTGCGGGCCTGGAGCAAGCGTATGGTCCTGCGGCTGCGCAGAAAAAATAATGCGATCAAGGCGTAAAAAATGAAAAAAGGGGCTTGCGGCCCCCAGGAGGTCAGGTTAAAAGCCGCCTCACAGCGCACCCGTAGCTCAACTGGATAGAGCACCAGACTACGAATCTGGGGGTTAGAGGTTCGAGTCCTTTCGGGTGCGCCACTTTCCTTAAAATGCAGCTTGCTTCATATGCCCATGGCATGGATGTGATGCCGACCGTTCGATTGCCGCACCAAGGCTGCGATGACGCCGGGCGTCACCGGTTACGCAGCGCCCTGCGCCAGTCGGCCCGAACATGACACACGCCGCCAGATGCCCGCGCGATGCGTTTCGTCATGATGGCCCCCGTTGCCGCCCTTATTGTTTCCCCGTGATTTTGGCCTATGCTACAGCGGCATATCTCCACAGGCGGGTTTGAAGGAATAATGAGCTCTGCCGTTTCCCTGAATCGTAACGGCATCATCAATATGCACGGGGGAAAGCCCCGTCACGTTGGGGGCCTGTGATTCATGCATGACATCACAAACACTGCGCCCCCCATACCGCATAGCCAGCAACGCCATATAAGCGGTCATACATACATGGAACCCACTGCGGTGCCCCCATGCTACAACGACCTGCTTCCTTTCCCCAATCCATGGACATGCGACGTGGAATGATTGAGAATTTTAAATTTGGCCGCCTGTGCATCATCGGGGACCTGCTGGTGGACAAATATGTCTTCGGCACGGTCAACCGTATTTCGCCCGAAGCCCCCGTGCCGGTCCTCCTTCATTCCCATCAGGTCGCGGTTCCCGGCGGCGCGGCCAATGTTGCCGCCAATGCGGCCGCACTGGGCTGTACGGTGGACCTGATCGGCGTGGTGGGACAGGATCGTACGGCCGATACACTGCGCGACATCATGGCGCCCTGGCCCGGCGTGAACCTGCGCCATTTCGTCACAGACCCCGCATGGACGACCATTACCAAGACACGCATCATCAGCGGCCGCCAGCAGATCGTCCGCATTGATGAAGAACATGTCGGCACCCTGTCCCCCACGACCCCCCAACATCTGATTGCCGCCACGCTTGATGCGCTGACGGAAGCCGACGCGCTGGTCTGTTCCGATTACGCCAAGGGCGTGCTGTCGGATGAAGTCCTGGATGCCGTGATCCGGGCAGGCCGCAAAAGGGGTATTCCCGTCATCGTGGACCCCAAGCGCCCCACCTTCGCGGCCTATCGCGGTGCAGACCTGATCACGCCCAACCGGTCGGAACTGACGCGCGCCACCGGCCTGCCACTGGTGACGGAACAGCAGATAGAAAAGGCCGCACAGGCCGCATCACGACAGTTCGGCGGGGATGTCCTGCTTACCCGGTCCGAAGAGGGCATGACCCTGTGGCGGCGGGATCGCGAATGCCTGCATGTGACCGGTCGCCGTTCAGAGGTCAGCGATGTCTCCGGCGCAGGAGATACCGTCGTTGCAACCATCGCCAGCACCCTGTCCGCGGGGCAATCCATGGAAACGGCGGTCGTGATCGCGGCGGCAGCGGCGGCGGTTTCCGTCAGCAAGCTGGGCACGGCCACAGTCTCACGCGCGGAACTGAGCGCCGAACTGCATAGTGAAATGAATGATGCGGGCGCTTTGGTACCCGTCGAACAGGCCCGTCACATCGTCACCAACTGGCGCCGCCATGGGGCGCAGGTGGTCTTTACCAATGGCTGTTTTGACCTGATCCACCCCGGCCATATCGAATTGATCCGTGCGGCGGCAAAGGAAGGTGACAAGCTGATTGTCGCACTGAACACCGACAGTTCCATAAGACGTCTTAAGGGAGAAAGTCGCCCGATCCAGGACGAAATCGCACGCGCAACGGTCATGGGCGCCCTGCGTGATGTGGATCTGGTGATCCTGTTTGATGAGGACACTCCCCTTGACCTTATCCAGGAGTTGCGCCCCGACGTACTGGTCAAGGGTGCGGATTATACCGAAGATCAGGTGATCGGCGGTGATTTCGTCAAACAGCATGGCGGCCGTGTGGCACTGGTGAACATCGTACAGGGGCGCTCGACCTCATCGCTTGTCAAAAAGGCGCAGGGAGACGAGGCCACCACGCCCCAAAGCGCCACCGCGACATGAGTGTGGCCCTGCATTTGTGTAAACTGCCCAATAATAAATAAGATAAAGGGTATTGAATTGTCACACGATACGTGGCGCCGCTGGCTATCGGAAAGCGCACTTCCCCTATGGTCGGAAAACGGGTTCGATACTGATCGGTCCCTGTTCCATGAACGCCTGACCTTTGACCATCAGCCCATTGCCCTGCCGGAATTGCGCCTGATGGTACAGGCACGTCAGGTATCCACCTACTGCCGCGCGGAACTTGATGGTTTTGGCAACACGGCGGCCCGATCCCTGCGCTGCCTGCATGAAGTGAAGCGCCGTTACTGGCGCAGTGATGATGCGCCGGGGTGGATCTTCTCCCTCGGGCCGGATGGGCGTCCGGCGGACAGGCGGCGTGACCTGTATGCCCATGCCTTTATCCTGCTGGCCCATGGCTGGGCCTATCACGTATCGCAGGATCGTCAGTACCTTGCCGTCGCGCGGGAAACTTCGTTGGAAATCGACCGGATTTTCCTGATGGAACATGGCGGGTATCGCGATACCCTCCCCCCTGCCGACAGTATCCACCGGCAGAACCCGCATATGCACCTGCTGGAAGCCTATCTGGCGCTTTTTGATGTCTCGGGCGACAGTTTCTATCTGGACCACGCACGACGCGTCGCCTCTCTGGCGCTGGATCATTTCATCCTGCCCGGCACCGGCATGCTGCTCGAATTCCTTGATAGCACATGGGCCCCCCTGCAGGCGACGGGACATAACCGGGTTGAGCCGGGACACCTGCTGGAATGGTCATGGCTCTTTTGCGAATTTGCCCGCCTTGCCCCCGATGACCCCAATATTGACCGGGTGCTGGATGCGAAAGACAGGCTGGCGGAAACCGCCATGGCATATGGGGTAAATACCCGCACCCTGGTGGTTTGCGACGCGATAACCGAAAATGGTACGCAACTTGAAACCTCTACCCGCATCTGGCCACAGACCGAATTCCTGCGCATCCTGGCCTTGCGCGCACGGGGGGGGGACACGCAGGCCGCTGGTTTCATTGAACGGCAGAGCGCATTTTTCTTCGAACATTATGCCCCGTCGCGCCTGCGGGGGGGATGGATTGACCGCCTTGATGTACATGGCGTGGCCCTGACCGACCATATGCCTGCCAGTTCGCTGTATCACATCTATGGGGGCGCCATGGAGCTCCTTGCATCACGCTGACAGACCCTTCCGGCCGGGGCAGTCTGCAGGGCAGCGACACAGGCACCTTGCCACAGGTGCCTGTGTGATCGCGGCATGTCTTGCAGCACCTGTTTTTCCAACCATTCCTTATCCAGACAGATATTTTCATTATGGTCGCATGAAGACCCGATCTGTGCCTACGCCAAGCAGGCTGTTTGAGCAGAGGGGCGGCCAGTAACCTGCTGGAATAATAAAGTTTTTTGGTAAATATCTTCAAAATGTCTTTGAATATCTTCATATTTCCAAAAACATAAGATAACGCCTTAAATGTTCGTACTTTTTATCAATCGGCCGTTTTTGAACGCCCCCTAAAAAGTAACGATATATTATGAATTACGGGATAAAAAACATTCATATCCCCCGTGCTTTCCCTGCTTAGTTGAAAGCATATTTATCAGAAATATTTTAACAGTATATGCATACATGCAGGATTATACATGCGAATTCTCCTGACTGGTGGATGTGGCTTTATCGGATCGGCGGTTGTGCGCCACGTCATCCGACATACCACACATGAAATCATCAACGTGGACTGCATGACCTATGCCGCAAGCAGTGAAGCACTGGAGGATTCGGCCACGAACCGACGCTATCGCTCTGAACGGCACGACATTACCGATCCTGCCGCCATGGCACGCCTGTTTGCACATTACCAGCCGGATGCGGTCATGCACCTGGCCGCAGAAAGCCATGTAGACCGCTCCATCGACGGGCCGGACACCTTTGTCCGCACCAACGTGATGGGCACGTCGGTCCTGCTGGATGCGGCACGACACTACTGGCAGGCACTGGACCGGGCGGCGCAGGCACGCTTTCGCTTCCACCATATCTCCACCGACGAAGTATTCGGCGCACTTGGCGCGCAGGACGCGCCCTTTACGGAAACAACCCCGTATGACCCGCGCAGCCCCTATTCCGCCAGCAAGGCGGCATCGGACCATATGGTACGGGCATGGCATCACACCTATGGCCTGCCGACATTTGTAACGAACACGACAAATAATTATGGCATCTGGCATTTCCCGGAAAAGCTGATCCCCCTGATGATCATCAACGCCGTGGAGGGCAAACCCCTGCCGGTCTATGGCGCGGGACAGAACATCCGCGACTGGCTGTTTGTGGAGGACCATGCCGAGGCCCTGGTGCTGGCGGTGGAACAGGGGCGACCCGGCGAAACCTATGCCATCGGCGCACGGCAGGAACGTACCAACATGGAGGTGGTACAGGCCCTGTGCGCCATCCTTGATGAACTCCATCCCGATCCGACAGGTCCACATGCACGCCTGATCCATCACGTACAGGACCGGCCGGGACATGATTTCCGTTATGCAATCGACCCATCCCATGCGGAAAACATGCTGGGATGGCGGGCACGGCACAGTTTCGAGCAGGGATTGCGTAAAACGATCCAATGGTACCTGGACAATGCCGCATGGTGGCGGGGTCTGCGCGCACAACGTTACGCGGGACAACGCCTGGGCCGCGCGCCCATCATGGAGGTGACATGACCATTTCCCAGCCAATGAAGGGCATCCTGCTGGCCGGCGGGTCGGGCACCCGGTTGCATCCCATGACACTGGCATCAAGCAAACAGATGCTGCCGGTTTATGACAAACCCATGATCTACTACCCGCTTTCGACCCTGATGCTTGCGGGTATCCGTGACATCATGGTCATTTCCACGCCGCTGGACCTGCCACAGTTCCAACGCCTGCTGGGGGATGGATCACAATATGGCGTCTCCTTTTCCTATCGCGAGCAGCCCTCCCCCGATGGGATTGCCCAGGCCTTCGTGATTGCCGAAGACTGGATCAACAATGCGCCATGTGCCCTGATCCTTGGCGATAACCTGATCTTTGCCGATCACCTGTCGCAGATCCTGCAAAAATCCGCCCAACAGGAACATGGGGCCACGGTCTTTGCCTATCAGGTACGTGATCCTGAACGCTATGGCGTTGTATCCTTTGCCCCGGATGGAACAGCCGTTGATATCGTTGAAAAACCCCCCATCCCCCATTCCAACTGGGCCGTGACGGGGCTTTACTTCTATGATGCACGGGTCAGTGAATTTGCCCGCCGCCTCCGGCCATCGCCACGCGGGGAACTGGAAATCACCGACCTGAACAAAATCTATCTGCAGGAACATTCGCTGCGGGTGGAGCCGCTGGGTCGCGGCTGTGCCTGGCTGGATGCGGGCATGCCCGACAGCCTGATGCAGGCCGGCACCTTCGTACAGACGATACAGTCACGTCAGGGAATGCTGGTCGGCTCCCCTGCGGAAGTCGCATTCAGGATGGGATACATCAATGCACAGCAACTCCGCCACTGGGCGGGGCGTATGATCAAGACCGAACTGGGACGCACTTTGCATGCTATTGCCGATGGACAGCAGGGACTTTGCATCGCGCCCTGAAACCACGTCCTATATCTGCAATATCGTCGTAAAATCAAACTCCTGCCCATCAGGATTCGCCCCGATCCGAATGGTTGTGGGCGTCGGCATGGAATAAGGCGGGACAGGCAGGTTGTAAGGTGCGGGCGCGCCCTTGAATACACGCCCTGCAAGATCGAACATCGACCCATGGCAGGGACAGGCATAACCACCGGGCCAGTCATCCCCCCCCGTTCCCTCCGGCAGGGGACGATAGGCCGGGATGCAGCCCAGATGCGTACAGATCCCCACTACAACCCCATATTCAGGCACAAGGGAACGATGCCAGTTGGTGGCATAGGCGGGCTGCTGCCGGTCGGTGGAATGTTCATCGCGCAGGCGCCGCGCCAGGTCGGGCTGCTGCATCCGCGCAAGTGCCTGGGGTGTACGATGGGTAATGAAGACGGGTCGCCCCTGCCATGTCACGACGATCTGCTGCCCCGCCTGCAGGTGCGAGATATCGACATTGACCGGCATATGCGCCGCCGCACTGTCACGCGGCGCCAGACTTTGCAGGAACGGCCACAGGCACGCACCCGCACCGGTGATGGCGGTCGCGGCTGTCACCATGCCCAGAAAGTCACGTCGCCCACCGCCTGACGCAGGCGTTGCGCTGTCGTCGGTATTGTCTGTCATGAGGATTTCATATCCGCAGATGGCGGCGACGGAAAGGGCATATCGCATTACCGGTGGGCGACAGGGGAAAGGCAAGGACTCTGCCCTTGACCCGCCAAAGATCACAGACCTTTGGAAACCATAACTTTTAACAGATCAGGGTGCAGGGATCGCAATCCCTGCCGGGTCCGGGCAGCGCCCGGATATCACACGCCTGGCAGAAGATGGAAACAAGGCAAAGGCTCCGCCCTTGACTCCGCCAGTTCTAAAAGATTATTTGAAAACAACTCATTGATAAAAAATAAGAAAAGTTTTTGG
>NZ_BANE01000335.1:3838-7604 GCF_000964405.1 Novacetimonas hansenii JCM 7643 | reverse complement strand
ATTATAAAGGTTTTTGGTGAAGCTTTTTCTAAAAAGCTTCAGAAAGACGCTGCCTTTTTCGATCAAAAGGTGGCACCCGAAAACTTTTCCTGTTTTTTATCAAGGATTTGTTTTCAAACACACTCTCTCAGTGTCGCATCCAGCGGTTCGCAGCGATTCCCAATGGTGCGCATGAAAAAAGGCGCCGGGATCGTGTGATCCCGACGCCTTTTGCATCACGTCGCGGCAGGTGCGCGCCGTATGGCCATCAGACCGAGTAGTACATCTCGAACTCGGCCGGGTGCGGGGTGTGTTCGAACTTGAACACTTCTTCCCACTTGATCGTGCAATAGCTTTCGATCTGGTCCTTGGTGAACACGCCACCGGCCAGAAGGAATTCGTGGTCTTCTTCCAGTGCCTTGAGCGCATCACGCAGCGAACCGGCAACAGTCGGGATCTGCTTCAGTTCCTCGGGGGGGAGGTCATACAGGTCCTTGTCCATCGCGTCGCCCGGATGGATCTTGTTCTTGATGCCGTCGATGCCCGCCATCAGCATGGCCGCGAACGCAAGATAGGGATTCGCGGTCGGATCGGGGAAGCGGACCTCGACGCGCTTGGCCTTCGGGCTGGTCGCATACGGGATGCGGCACGATGCCGAACGGTTACGCGCGGAATAGGCCAGAAGCACGGGGGCTTCGAAGCCGGGGATCAGGCGCTTGTAGGAATTGGTGGACGGGTTCGTGAACGCATTGAGCGCCTTGGCGTGCTTGATGATGCCGCCGATATAGTACAGCGCCTCGTCCGACAGGTCGGCATAACCATTGCCAGCAAAGGTCGGCTTGCCTGCTTTCCAGATCGACTGGTGGACATGCATGCCCGAACCGTTGTCGCCATAGATCGGCTTCGGCATGAATGTTGCCGTCTTGCCATAGGAATGGGCGACGTTATGCACGCAGTACTTGTAGATCTGCATGAAGTCGGCCGAACGGACCAGCGTGTCGAACTTGGTGCCCAGCTCATGCTGTGACTGTGCGACTTCGTGGTGGTGCTTTTCGATCGGCAGGCCCATTTCGCCCATCGTGGTCAGCATTTCGGCGCGCAGGTCGCCTTCGCTGTCCACCGGGGCAACCGGGAAATACCCGCCCTTGACGCCCGGGCGGTGGCCCATGTTGCCTTCGGGATAGTCCTTGAGCGACGCGTCGGGGCCTTCGATGCTTTCAAGCTCGTACTTGCCATAGTTCGGGCCGGTGCCGAAGCGCACGCTGTCGAAGATGAAGAATTCGGCTTCGGGGCCGAAGAACGCCGTATCGCCCAGGCCGGTGGACTTCAGGTACTGTTCCGCCAGCTTTGCCGTCGCGCGCGGGTCGCGGTTATAGAACTGCCCGGTGGAGGGTTCCACGATGTCGCAGATCAGGATCAGTTGCGGCTTGGCCGAGAACGGGTCCATGACCGCCGTCGTCGGGTCGGGCAGCAGGATCATGTCGCTTTCGTTGATGGCCTTCCATCCCGCGATGGACGAACCGTCGAACATGAACCCTTCGCGGAAGGTATCTTCCTCGATGGTGGTGACATACTGGGTGGTGTGATGCCACTTGCCGCGCGGATCGGTGAAACGCAGGTCCACCATCTCGACAGCGTTTTCCTTGATCAGGCTGAAGACCTTGGCGACTGCTTCAGCCGAAACGTCGGAGGTCGGGGAAGAAGGGGTACCCGATGCTTTTTTTGGCATTGTTCTCTACCTGCCTATGGTGAACGGTCCCGCAAGAAATGATGCGGACACCGAAACGGTTACGAAAAAGGGATGCCTGTGTCGAGGGGGCCGTGCCGTTGCGCGTAACGGCACCGGCACGGACGTGTCAGACAGCATCCTCGCCATGTTCGCCTGTACGGATACGGATCACGTCCTCGACGGGGGAGACGAAAATCTTGCCATCGCCGATGCGGCCCGTGCGTGCCGCGGCGATGATGGCATCAATCGCGCGATCCGCCAGATCGTTCGAGCACACGATTTCCAGTTTCACTTTCGGAAGGAAATCGACGATGTATTCGGCACCACGATACAGTTCGGTATGACCTTTCTGCCGGCCGAAACCCTTGGCTTCGGTCACGGTGATCCCCATCAGGCCGATTTCGTGAAGGGCTTCCTTCACCTCATCAAGCTTGAAGGGTTTTATGATGGCCTCGATCTTTTTCATGCCGCGTCGTCAATCTCCAGTCTTGCGGACCGGCGGCATTCCGGTACCGGATCGTATTCCTGCGGGAACGGACGCAGATGCCGTGCCAGGTTCTTTTCGTCTACAGGTTTGCACGGGTTGGGATTTCAGGCAATCGGATGGTATTGCAAAAATCACAACCTTGGCGTCAGTCATTGCCGCATTATGGACAGGATGGCAGGTATGAAACCCGCAAATGCGATGCTGTCGGCGTTGCCGACGACTATTTTTTCCGTCATGTCGGCACTGGCTGTTGAACATGATGCCGTCAATCTCGGACAGGGGTTCCCCGATACCGAGGGGCCGGCGGATCTGATCGATGTTGCCGCCGCCGCCCTGCGCGATGGCCGCAACCAGTATCCGCCGCTGGCGGGGGTGCCGGAACTGCGCACGGCGGTGGCGTCTGCCAACCTGCGTTTTTGTGGAATCGAGGTCGATCCCGCGACCGAGGTTGTGGTGACATGTGGCGCGACAGAGGCGATCACGGCATCGCTGATGGCATTGGTCAATCCGGGTGACGAGGTCGTCGTCTTCGAACCGCTTTATGATACCTATCTGCCGGTGTTACGGATGCTGGGTGCGGTTGTGCGCCCCGTGCGCCTGCTGCCCCCGGACTGGTCCGTGCCGCGTGCGGAACTGGCGGCGGCGGTCGGCCCGCGTACCAAGGCCATCTTGCTCAACACCCCCATGAACCCGACCGGCAAGGTTTTTACGCGTGCGGAACTGGAATTCATTGCCGATCTTATGACGCGCCACGATGTCTATGCCGTGTGTGACGAGGTGTACGAACACCTGACCTTTGCACCGGTGCGTCATGTCGCGCTGATGTCCCTGCCGCAGATGAAGGCGCGGACCATCCGTATCGGCAGCGCGGGCAAGAGTTTTTCCATGACGGGATGGA
This sequence comes from Novacetimonas hansenii JCM 7643, assembly GCF_000964405.1. Classification (GTDB taxonomy): domain Bacteria; phylum Pseudomonadota; class Alphaproteobacteria; order Acetobacterales; family Acetobacteraceae; genus Novacetimonas; species Novacetimonas hansenii. Next base: position 4,511 of record NZ_BANE01000335.1, on the reverse strand, counting down.
AGGTCGGGTATGTGACCGCGCCCGCCCCGCTTGCGGCATTGGTGGCAAAGGCGCACCAGCTCCTGACCTTTACCGTTGCGCCGAACCTGCAACGTGCCGTGGCGGTCGGGCTGGAAAAGGATGGCGCATATTTCCTCCAGCTCTCTGAAAACATGCGTCGGTCGCGCGATATGCTGGTCCGTGGCCTGCGGGATGCCGGATTCGATGTCCTGCCCTGCGATGGCAGCTATTTCGTGATTGCTGATTTCGCCCCGCTGGGCTTTGCCGGGGATGATGTCGCCTTCTGTCAGGCGATGACGCGCAGGCTGGGTGTGACGGGCATTCCCGTTTCCGCCTTTTATGATCCCGACAGCGCGCCGGGGCCGCGGACACTTGTGCGCTTTGCGTTCTGCAAGCGGCCCGAAGTCATCTCCGAAGCCGTGCGGCGGCTGCGTGGGGTGGGGGAATTGCAGGGATGAGGCGTAACCGGGGGGAGCAGCGCCCCCCGAAACGCAACATGGCGTAAAAAGGGTTATTGACGCGCCGCATCAGAGCCTCTAAATCACCCCTCGTTGCGGCGGATGTAGCTCAGTTGGTAGAGCGCCAGGTTGTGGTCTTGGATGTCGCGGGTTCGAGCCCCGTCATTCGCCCCATCATTTCCCTTAGAGACTGTTTGAAAATTCAGGCTTGATAG
>NZ_BANE01000335.1:0-3828 GCF_000964405.1 Novacetimonas hansenii JCM 7643 | reverse complement strand
AAGCTTTTTGGAAAAAGCTTCACCAAAAACCCTTATAATTTCAGTATGTTATCTATCCTGACTTTTCAAACAGTCTCTTAATGGCGAATCAGGATATAATTGATCGTCAGGTCGATATCGAAATGGTCGCCCGACATATCCGGTGGCACAGGGGGAAGCTGCGCATTGCGGAACATCCCCGTGGTTGCGGCATCAAGATAGTACGATCCTGACTGCCCCGTCAGGCGTACTTTCGCCACCTGCCCATTGCGATCCAGCACCACATGCACCGATGACGGCCCTTCCTCGCCCGCGCGGGCGGCGTCTTCGGGATAGTACATATGGCTGCGTATCCACTGGTCGAGTTCAGAGGCGTAATCGTCGCTTACGCCATGGATCTGCGTATTGGTGGAGTACGGGGCGTTGATCCTTCCGTTGCTGACCAGTGGGCCGACGGACAGGTCGATGGGCGATCCCGAACCGCCCGCGCGGCCATGGCGGGTGCGGTGTGGCAATGGTGATGGTGCGAATGACAGGTCCATGGGCGAATGCAGCGATGAATGCGACTTGCTGGCGGACTGATGGCGTGGCTGCGGCGCCGGGTGGCTGGAATGGCCAGGACTCTGCATGCCGGGATTGAACTGCTTTTGCTCCTGCGACTGGGGCACGGACAGGTCGGATGGCGCCTGCGTCAGCGGTGGCGAAGACGGGGTCTCTGGCGTCGGGATGTTTGGCGCGGGGGACGAATCCTCGCTCTGGTCCTTGGCGGCTGTGGCACTTTCGGATGCGCTGTGCTGGCTTTCCTGCTTTGGTGCGTCCGCACCCCCCGCCATGTCGGGCGAGGATTGGCCCTCCATCCCGCTGGAGGAAGGGGGGGAAAACACCATTTCCACCTGTGGGGATTCAGAGGAGGAGGACGGATCGCCATGCGGGTTGTGATGGGCTGAGCTGATGATGATCGCCGCCAGCAAGGCCGCATGCAGCATCGCGGATACGGCCGAGGCCTTGACCGCCCCCGGTTCTTCAAGCGTATCGGGGCGGATCAGGCCGGACGTGACAGGGTGAAGGTTGCGATAGCCCGTCGGACGCGGGACGATCTCACGCGATTCAAGGCGTTCATTTTCGCGGCTGTTCGGACGGGACGGCGCGGCAGGCGGCGGGGCGGCAGGACGGTCCGATCCGTCCCCGCGCGGGATCAGTACGGGTTCCACGGCATGGCGGTACCGGGAAGAAGGACTGAGTGTCACCGTCATGAAAGGGCGCGTTTCTCCGCCTTGGGGATGTCATGGTCGCAACGACAGGTGGCTGTCACTATCGTGCCATGACCTGTCCCAGCTTGTCAGCATAACTGCGGGGACAGGTCACGATGTCAAGAGCGATGCCGCACATCGCGCGCCATTGGTGGCTTTTCAATACGATCCGACAAAATTTTCGAGCAGTTCGGCAAAGCGTCCGGGATTTTCGACATGCAGCCAGTGTCCGGCTTTCTCAATCAGTTCTAGGCGGTAATTCGGGAACAGTCTGCGCATCGTCATGAAATGTTCTGGGCGGATATAGGGCGAATTCTCCCCCGCGAGGAACAGCGTCGGCCCAGGATAGCTGTAGCCTTCGGGGATATAGGGCCAGCTTTCGACATTGGGCATCGAGTCCACGATGTCACGTAGCCCGATAGACCAGCCCGGGTTTTCGCCCACGCGGATGTTTTGCAGCATCAGCGCACGGACATCGGCGTTGGGAATGTAATGCTGCAACAGCAGGTCCGCCCCGGCACGATTCAGGAAGGGCGGGAAGGCGACATGCAGCATCTGTTCGCCAAGCCCGAACTGCCCATGGCCGGTACGCGCGGGTGGGATATCCGCGACAAGCAGGCTGTGGACCATTCCCGGCCGCATCAGCGCCAGCGTCATCGCGACCTTGCCCCCCATGGAATGACCCACCAGCGTCGCGGGCAGCGCATTATGATGGGCCAGTGTTTCCAGCAGGTCGGCCGACATCGTATTGTAATCCATCGCCCCGTGCGGGCTTTCGCCATGATTGCGCAGGTCGATCGCCAGCGTGCGGCGCGTGCGCGCCAGCCTGCGCTGGAAAAAACCAAGGTTGCGTGCCCGTCCGAACAGTCCGTGCAGCAGAACGACCGGCGGTCGCCCCGCATCCTGTCCCGATGCTTCCTCCGGACCGCGTTCAATCACATTCAGTAGCACCGCGATTACCTTGTCCTGGTTCAAGAGGTCTGGAGATTCAGGATGATTTTCCCGGAATGCGTTCCATTTTCCATCAGCTTATGGGCATCCACGACCTGCGCAAAGGGGAAGGTGGCGTGGATCAGCGGGCGGATGGTCTTTTTTTCCAGAAGTGGCCACGCATGCTGGTGCAGTTGCCGTGCGATTTCCGCCTTATACGCCGTATCGCGTGGACGCAGTGTCGTGCCCGTCACCACCAGCCGCCGCGTCATGATACGGGCCAGCCCCACATTTTCCGCCCGTGCGCCGCCCTGTAACGCAATGATGACCAGTCGCCCATCCGGTGCAAGGCAGCGCAGGTTGCGTTCAAGATAGGCGCCCCCGACCATATCAAGGATGATATCCACCCCACGCCCGTCAGTCAGTTCAGCGATACGGGCGACGAAATCGTCCTCATGATAATTTATGGCCGCCTCGGCCCCGATGGTGGTGCATAATTCGCACTTTGCCGCTGTGCCTGCCGTGACATAGGGAATGCCCCCCATCTGACGCACAAGCTGTATGGCCACGGTGCCGATGCCACTGCTGCCGCCATGGACCAGCACCCGATCGCCTGCGCGCAGATGCGCGGTCATGAACAGGTTGGACCAGACGGTGAAGAATGTTTCCGGCAGGGCGGCGGCGTGGAGTGCATCAAACCCCACCGGCCATGGCAGGCACTGTCCGGCTGGCACCACGCAGTACTGCGCGTACCCACCCCCGTTGGACAGGGCACAGACGCGCGCGCCAATGGCGGGAAAGGCGTCATCGGCAATGCCGGGGCCACGGGCGATGACTTCGCCCGCAATCTCCAGCCCCAGCAGCGGGCTTGCCCCTGGGGGTGGGGGATACAGCCCCTTGCGTTGCATGATGTCGGGACGGTTGACACCGGCGGCCATGACACGCACCAGCACTTCGCCCCTGCCGGGCGTAGGGGTGGGCACCTCGCTGATTGCCATGACATCGGGGGGGCCGGGTTCGGCATAGGTGACGGCCTGCATCATGACCGGAAGGGTGGGGTTCATGGTCGTCCTTTCGTCCGTATCGTACGCATGGCAGGAAACGCACCCCGGTGACAGCCTGGTCTGAAACGGGCGCAACAGGGATGTGCATCCGCACGGCAGCCATCGGGGAATATCCCTGTGGGGGATAGCATATCGTGCGCCGGTATCATGCCCCGATCACGCCCCCGCCCGATGACATGTCCGCGTGCAGGGTGACTGCCCCCATCTTTGGCCGTGTCGTTCTGTGTGACGCATAACGCTGTGCCTGCAGGTGGGTTCGTGCAGGGGGGCAGGGGGCAGCAATGTTCAGGATGGGGCCTTCGGCAAAGGGCGTGCTGATGGTGCGTCTCAGTGCTCTGCCCGGAAACCCGCCAGAGGATATTGCCCCTTGGGGACCATGATCTGTCCATGACAACAGGGGGCAGGATGTTATTTCAGATAACATACTGAAAATAATACAATTTATGTGAAGATTTTTTCAAATAGCTTCGATGAGCACCGGTTTTCCGAACACAGGCGAGCTGTGGCAAAGACGATATCTGGAAACCTCAGAGACTGTTTGAAAAGTCAGGCGCGATAACGCACTGAAATTATAAAGGTTTTTGGTGAAGCTTTTTCTAAAAAGC
>NZ_BANE01000336.1 GCF_000964405.1 Novacetimonas hansenii JCM 7643 | reverse complement strand
ATGGGCCGCATATCGCCCTGTTCCAGCGCGCGATCGAGGCGTGACCATGGATCCACCCACACTTCTGCAAGATGTCCTGTCGATGCTCCCGACGCAATATGCCGGGGATGTCGCCGTGATCGTGTCCTTCCTGATCTCCACCTGCGCCCTGATCGCACGGTTCTGGCGCCCGCCGGATCCCGCATCCCGCTGGGTCGTGGTCTGGACAGTCGTGACCGCCATCGCCCAGGCGCGCGGATGGAATCTGCCCGCCTACCAGCCGGGGAAACGGGCCGCGATGGTCCCGACGACGGTGCCGCGCCAGACGGTCGAGCAGCTGCTCGACGTGCCGCCGGGCTCGACCCGTCCGGGCAAGCCCCCGGCGCGGGCATCCCCGCCCGGCTGACTGACCGGTTCCGGATCAATCCCCCATCCCCAACCGCCCGAGAGGCGTTTTTTTTATATGGAGACGCCAGACATGGCTGACGACACCACCACCACCATTCCCGCCCTTGAACGCCTGATCGAAACCGCACTGGGCCAACGCGACACGACCGCCACGCGGGCCGATATCGCCCTGGCGGGCAACCTGCTGCAGACGCTGATCCCGGTTGTTGTCGAAAAGGCGGCGCCGAATCTGGACCTGTCCGGCATCGATGCGGCCCTGACCAGGATCCTGACCGGCATCACGGACCTGAAAACCGCGATCGAAGCAAAGCCCGCCACAACGGCCGCCACGGTTGCGCCCGCCACGGTCGCGACCCCGCACCCGATCGTGCCGGGCCAGCCCGCACGCTGATCTGTCAACCTGATCCGGGCGATCTGTAAACCGGCCGCCGGACTGCCTCTATCCTGACACCTGAAAAATAGTCCACCCGTTTCCATGCAGAAATGGCCGTTTCCTGCGGCCTGTATGGATGGATGGGCTATTTGTGTTTCCAGACTGGAAAACCAGCCCATGACCACATGTAAACCCCGTGCCCGATATGCTGCCCTGGCCGCCCTTGCGGGCCTTGCCGCCTGCGCCAGCAGCCCGCAGGGCAAGCTGCGGCA
>NZ_BANE01000337.1 GCF_000964405.1 Novacetimonas hansenii JCM 7643 | reverse complement strand
GTCTTCTGAAGCTTTTTAGAAAAAGCTTCACCAAAAACATTTATGATTTCAGGATGTTATTGATCCTGACTTTTCAAACAGTCTCTCAAGGCTTCCGGACGGGGGGGGCCAGCAGCCCCGCACCGGCATTGCCCTTCCGCCACAAGGTCCGTGGATTTTGGGCGCATGACAGTGACAAATCATGAAAACAGCGTCGCGGACGGCAACTGTTCTACCCTGTTTTCGTTATAGTCCTTTATACTTTGAAATCCCGCGATTTTTCGGCCCGACTCCTACGGGCCGTAATCCTTGAGACCGTCCCCGCCCCCCGTGATGCACACGTGGACGGCGCGATACAGGAGGTGACCAGAGGCATGCCCGCCGTTTCCATGACCGTTTCCCGATCCCCGCACCGTTTCAGGGCAGGGGCATGCCTTGCGCTGTTCTTTTCCTTTCTGGCACTGTTTGCATCCCTGCACGGTGCCCGCGCCGATACCGCCCCACAGGGGCAGATGACGTCACAACAGGCGCAGCAGGTGCTGTCGGTCATGAATGACCCGCAAAAGCGCGCCGAATTCACCAAGACGCTGGAAGCGATCTCCAAGGGATTACCCGCCCCGGCAACCCCGGCCAAGGCAGCCGCCCCGGCCAAGGCCACGTCTTCGGACGTGTCGCTTGAACCTGACAGCATCAGCAGCGAATTCCTTGATGAACTGTCGCATGCGCGTGATGTGGCCCTGCGCCAGACACAGAACTTCATGGCATTGTTCAAGGATCTCGCCTTTGTCGGGCACTGGGTGCATTCGACGCTGAGCAATGCGGAATCGCGCCAGATCCTGATTGATTCGACCGGCCGCGCGACGCTGATCGTCCTGTTCGCCATGCTGGCGGAACATGGGTTCTCCCTGTTGCTGCGTAAGCCACTGGCGGCGGTGACGGCGCGCGCCGTGGCGATGGAAACACGCCTGAACCAGCGTGTCCGCGCGGCGGATGAACAGCAGGACGTGCAGGCCACCGCCACCCTGTCGGCCGACGGGACCAAGGAAACCGCGGACGAACGCGCGACCGAACAGGCCCGGCAACAGGATGACAAACAACAGCACGAGACGCTGCGCATCATCGCGCGCATCCCGTTTTCCATCCTGCACCTGCTGATCAAGCTGCTGCCGGTGGCGCTGTTCCTTGGGCTGGCCTATGGCGGGTCGGCGCTGCTGACCTCCACCCACCAGGCGGAGATGGTGACGCTGACGCTGACGAATGCCTATGTCATCGCGCGCGCGCTGTACCTGCTGCTGGAAATGGTGTTCGTGCCACGTTCGCCCACCATCCGCCTGTGTACCGCAAGCGATGGCACCGCGCGCATGGTCACGCGGTGGTGGAACTTCCTTGTCGCCGCGCCATCTCTGGTGATCTGCCTGTCCACGCTGGGCGGGGTGTTCGACATGCCGGCACGCGGGACAGAGGCAATCATCCGCGCCGTCGTCCTGATTGAACATATCCTTGTTGCGGTCTTCATCTGGCGCATCCGCAGACATGTGGCCGAGGCCCTGCAGCCGCCCGCGCGTTTCCAGGACAAACCATTCTGGGTCTTTGTCGGCCGGATGGTCCATTTCTGGTGGATCCTGGCGATGTTCTTTGACTTCGCGCTGTGGCTGGTCTGGGCGACGCAGGTGCGTGGCGGCTATACCTGGATCCTGCGCACGCTGTCGCTGACGATCGTGGTCATCCTGCTTGCGCGCCTGTTCGCGATCCTTGCCTTCGGCCTGCAGAACAAGCTGTTCCAGATCTCGCCCCTGACGGAAGAGCGCTATCCCGGCCTTCAGGCGCGCATGGATTATTACTATCCCTATGCACGGCGGGCCCTTTTGTTCCTGCTCAGCTTCCTGACCATCATCTGCCTGCTGCAATCGTGGGGGCTGCCGGCCTTCGCCTTCTTCCTGCATGGTACGCTGGGAACGAAGATCATCGGCGCGATCCTGACGGTGATGGTGGCCTATACCGTGGCCATCGTGGTGTGGGAGGCCGCGAACGCGGCGCTGCAGAACCAGATCAACCGCTTTGAAACATCTGAACAGGCCTCACGCGCCAGCCGCCTGCGCACGGTCCTGCCGATCATCCGCACGGTGCTGCTGACATTCATCATCGTCATCGTCACCGTCACCACCCTGTCGCAGATTGGCATCAACGTCGCCCCCCTGCTGACGGGTGCGGGGATCATGGGTGCCGCCGTGGCCTTTGGCGCGCAGAGCCTGGTCAAGGACTTCATCACCGGCTTCTTCATGCTGGTGGAAAATGCGATGCAGGTGGGCGACTGGGTCACGGCGGGGTCTGTGTCGGGCACGGTCGAACATCTGTCGATCCGCACGCTGCGGCTGCGTTCGGTCAATGGCGACCTGCATATCATCCCGTTCTCCTCGGTCACGTCGATCGCGAACACCTCGCGCGATTATAACCTTGTCGTGGTGGACTTCATGCTGGACCTGAGCGAGGACCCCACCCGTGTCGCCGCAATCCTGCATGACGAACTGGCGCTGATGCGCAAGGACCCGAAGTTCGCGCCACTGATCAAGTCCGACTTCTCCTTCCTTGGTGTGGAGCAGGCGGATGGCAACGGGGCGAAATTCCTGGGTTCGGTCCGCACGACGCCGGGATCGAAGTGGAAGGTGTATCGTGAATATTATCGCCGCCTGACCACGCGTATGGTCAAGGAAGCGGTGAAGTTCCCGATCCCCACCAGCGTCAGCATGCTGCGTAACGTGCCGGGGACAGATGGGCTGGACATCAATGGCAGCGGCAGCATGCACATGGTGTTTCCCCCCAATGTCGCGCAGGTGACACCGGCGGCGGATGTGGCGCATGATGCCCCCCCATCCCCCAACGACGACGCCCCTGCGGCGGGCCAGAGTCCAAAGGCGCACGAATGACCATCCCCCCCGATCCGGACCCGACACTGGCCGCCATGGAGGCCCCCCTGCGCACGCAGGGGTTCGCCTTTGTCGGGGCGGAACGGATGCATGCGGAACTTGTGCAGTATGGCCTGCGGGAATGGGAGGATTTTGCCGCAAGCTGGAACCGGCTGGGGCTGGACCGTTACATGGCCGATGGCGGGCGTTACCGCCGTCGCCGCCATGCCACGTTCGCGGTGGGGGCGGACGGCATGCGACGCAAGAAACACCAGCCCCATTACCAGAGCCGCGATTACAACGAACTCAATGGCGGGATCGAACGCTGGTTCCGCGCGGTGGAGCCTGATATCGGCGACCATCCGGCGATGCAGGCGATCCTGCGCCTGATGTACCGCATCATGACCGACCTGACACCGACCGAACGCAGGCCGGAAGGCTGGCACGCGGAAATCCACCAGTTCCGCATCGAGGCCCTGCCCGAACAACCCGGCCACCCCACGCCCGAGGGCCTGCATCGCGACGGCGTGGACTGGGTGCTGGTGCTGATGGTGCGGCGTGAAAATGTCATGTCGGGGGAAACCACCATCCATGACCTGCAACGCCGCCAGGTCGGCACATTCATGCTGGACCAGCCGCTTGACGCCGCGATTGTCGATGACAACCGTGTCTATCACGGGGTAACGGCGGTCCGCCCGATCGACCCGTCCCGCCCGGCCTATCGCGACGTACTGGTCGTCACCTTCCGCCACCAATGATCTCCCCACCCCGCCGCCCGGACGATGCGGCGACCGGGTTGGCAAGCACAACGGACGCCAGAACGCCGCAAAGGGACGCGACAGCGGCAAGAACCAGCGGGGTGATGACGGACGGGGCGATGACGGACGGCGCCGCCGGGACATGGCGCCGCTTCGCCCGCTTATTGCTGGTCACGGTGCTGGTGGCGGGTGGGCTGCTTTATGGTTTCATCGTCACGGTGGACCCGTGGGACATGCTGCCGCTGTCACCGCGCCTGCCGCGCATCCCCATCAGCACCAATACCCGCTTCAGTATGCCCGCACTGGCCCGTGGGACGGGTTTCGATTCCGTCATGCTCGGCACCTCCACCAGCCGCCTGATGCAGCCAGCCGTGCTGGACCATGCGTTGGGTGCGCATTTCCTGCAACTTGGCATGAACAGCGCAAGCGCATGGGAACAGGCGCGGCTGCTGTCATTATTCATGCGCCACCACCCTGCCCCGCGCGTGGTCATGATCGACATCGACGCCGCATGGTGCCGCAACCGGCCAGGCAACCTGACCGGCCCCAACCGCCCATGGCCGGAATGGATGTATGGCGGGTCGCCATGGGCGGGATACCTGCACATGGCCAACCTGTATGCCCTGCAGGAAGCGGCGAACCAGTTCCTGTGGCTGGTGGGGGTCAAGGCGCAGCGTTTTGGCTCTGACGGCTATACCAGCTTCGTCCCGCCCGATGCACGATATGACCGCGCCCGCGTGGATCGTGCATTCGCCGCATGGACACCGCCCGACCCCACGCCCGCACCCGCCGGTGCGGAGCATGTCGCACCCGACAGCCTGCCGCTGTTGCGCACCATGCTGTCGGGCCTGCCGATGGGGACACGCCGGCTTTTGTGGTTTCCCCCCGCCTCCGCCTTCCTGCATGGCCCGCCAGGCAGCCGCAGCAGGATGCGTGCGCTGGCCTGCCGCCGGGCCGTCACCGCCATGGCGGCGGACATGGCCGACACGCTGGTGGTGGATTTCGATATCCCCGGCCCGATCGTCGATGATCGTGACAGTTTCTGGGACCCCCTGCATTACCGGCTGTCGGTGGCGCAGCGGATAATGGGCGACCTTGGGCATATCGCGGGGGGAGGAGATGGGGGAACAGACGCGCATGTCCTTTTGCGCAACGGATGGTCCGTGCCCTGAATACGGGCATTGCCCAATATGCTCCCGCCTGAAATGCACAAGCCATGCGCTGTGCTCACCATTCCGTCGCGGCAGCAGGCCTTGTGCATGGCCGGTCATCTGGTATGGGAAAGGAACGCCCCCGCGAACATGCGCCCGGTGCGCCGTGCCGCCCCCGCCATGGGACGCGGCACCCGGCGCATGACAGCGCCGGTCCGTTGTACGCGCGGCGTTCCCTGCGTGTCCTGCCCATTGCCGTGGCAGGCACGGCCCTGAGGTTGGAGAGGCTGGTGAACACGTCCGTCAATGGTGCGCCGCAATGGCATCTGCAGGCCGAGGCGAACCGGACCCTGATCACATTGTCCGGCGAATGGATCGCGCAGACCGGCACCACACCCGACTTTCCCAATAATGGCCTTGCCCCCGCGACAAAGGGCAAGCCGCTGGAATTTTCCACCGACGGGCTGGGGCGGTGGGACACATCGCTCATCAGCTTCCTGTGGGAACTCAAGCGTGATGCGCGGCAGGCCGATCTGAGCGTCAGCGCCGAGACCCTGCCGGATTCCGCGCGCAAACTGCTCGATCTCCTGCCGGAAATCCCGCCCGACGCGCATGCGCCGCCGCCCCACCATTTCGCGCCCGTCACGGCGGTGGGGCAATTCACGCTCGATACCCTCAATGAAATCGGCTGCGTCAGTGAAATGGGCGTCGCCACGGCGAAAGGTGGGCTTGCCGCGCTGCTGGGCAAGGGCATGATGCGCACGATCGACCTGATGTCGGACGTGCGCGCGGCGGGACCGACGGCGCTGGTGATCGTGGGCGTGGTCAATTTCCTTGTCGGCGCGATCCTTGCCTTTGTCGGCGCGGTGCAGTTGCATAAATTCGCGGCCGACATCTATGTCGCAAGTCTGGTTGGAATCGCGATGGTGCGCGAAATGTCCGCCGTCATGACCGCGATCATCATGGCCGGGCGCACCGGCGGTGCCTATGCCGCGCGGATTTCAACCATGCAGGGGAACGAGGAAATCGACGCCCTGACGGTGTTCGGCATCCCGGTCGCAAGCTACCTTATCCTGCCATCCGTGCTTGCGCTCATACTGACGATGCCGCTGCTTTACCTGTATGGCTGCCTGATTGGCATGTTCGGCGGATTTTTCGTGTCGTACATCATGCTGAACGTCACGCCGTTGGGCTATTTTCACGAGACGCTTTATGCCGTCGCCCTGTCGCAGTTCGTGTTCGGTTTTATCAAAAGTATCGTATTCGGCGGGTTCATCGGCCTGACAAGCTGCCGTATCGGCCTGAAGGCCGGACGCAGCGCCGCCGACGTGGGCATCGCCGCGACGCGCGCGGTGGTCGTGGGCATCGTGGGCGTGATCGCCATCGACGCCATATTCGCCGTCATCGCCAACGTGCTGGATATCTGACCCGATGAATGCAGACACATCCCACCCCGATACATCCCGCCCCGGTACATCCCACCCTGCCGCAGCCCACGACGCCGACAGCGCGCAGGCGATGATGTCGGTGCGTGGCGTCACGCTGGCGTTCGGGCCAAAGGTGATCCAGCACGACATTTCCTTTGACGTGAAGCGCGGCAGCATTTTCGCCGTCATGGGCGGCTCTGGCTGTGGCAAGAGCACGCTGCTCAAGAGCATGATCGGCCTGCTGCGTCCCACGCAGGGGGAATATCTGGTCGGCACGGACAATTACTGGGCCGGCACGGATGAGGACAGGGTGCGCATCGGCCGCCGCTTTGGCGTCCTGTTCCAAAGCGGCGCGTTGTGGAGTTCGATGACGGTGGGGCAGAATGTGGCGCTGCCGATGCAGATGTTCACCTCGCTCAGACCCCATGTGATCCGACAGCTTGTCGAGCTCAAGCTCGGGCTGGTGGGGATGCTGCATGCCATTGACCAGTTCCCCTCCGAACTCAGTGGCGGGATGAAAAAGCGCGCGGGCCTGGCGCGCGCCATGTCGCTTGATCCTGATATCCTGTTCTTTGATGAACCCTCTGCCGGGCTGGACCCGATCACCTCCGCCCGGCTGGATGAACTGATCCTCAACCTGCGTGACGGGCTGGGGGCCACGATCGTGCTGGTCAGCCATGAACTGTCCAGCCTGTTTGCGATCGCGGATGACGGCATCTTCCTCGACCCCGAATCCAAGACGGCCATCGCCCACGGTTCGCCGACATGGATGCGCGATCATTGCGACAATCCGATGGTCCATGCCTTCATGCACCGTGAACGTACCGATTCCTCCAGCCACGGGGACAAATAGGGGCCATGCCCGCCAGACAGACAGTCATTGGCGCACTGGTGCTTGGCGCGGCCTTTGTCGGGGGGATAAGCCTGCTGGCGCGCGGGGATATCCCGTTTCTTCATCCCATGCGTGAAGCTGTGGTGGTGTTCGAGGATTCGACGGCGGGACTTGATGTCGGCTCCCCGGTCAATTTCCGCGGCATCCCCGTCGGGGCGGTGCAAAATATCGAAATCACCGTCAAACCGCAGATCAAACGTACTTATACCTTCGTAAAGATCGGGTTTTCCCCCCGGCAGGTGCCCGGTGGCGCGGACCTGCCCGACATTCCCACGCTGGTGGCCGATGGCATGCGCGCGGACATGGTGCTGCACAGTTTCGTGACGGGACAGTCGGAAATCGACCTCGACTTCTCCCCCAACACGCCCGCGCGGCTGCATCAGGACATTCCCGCCTCCCTGCCTGAAATCCCGGTGGGCCAGACCACCTTGCAACAGCTCAAGGGGGAGCTGGGCGCGCCGACGATGGAAAAGCTCCAGCATGACATCCGTACGACGGTGGCAAGCATCCGGCAGCTTGCCACCGACCTGCACCGCGACGTGCCGCCAATGATCGACAGCATCCGCCAGACATCGGCACACAGCCATGTCGCGGTGGTCAGCATCCGCACGGCCCTTGCCGATGCTCAGGCGCGCGCGGCCGTCACCCTGACGGACATGGACCGGATGATGGCCACCGGTGGCCGCGAGATGGACGCCCGGCGCGAGGAACTGCGCCAGTTGATCGCACAGGCGCGACTGACGCTGACGCAGGCGCACGAGACCATGGTGGGGGTGCAGCAGTTGACATCGCCCCAATCCCCCGATCAGGTCCATCTTGCCGATATGACACGTGACGTGACCGCCGCCGCCTATGGGTTGCGCGGGTTCGCCAACGAAGTTGAAAGTAACCCGCAACTCCTGCTGATGGGACGCAGCCAATGATCTCGTGCCTGCCTGTTTTCCTTTCCCGCCATATGGCCACATGCCGCGCCATGGGCGGGCTGGTCATTTCGGCCTCGCTGCTTGCGGCGTGCTCCTCCGCCCCGGTGAAGTTCTATACGCTGGGCGCATCCGCCATCGCGACCGGCGCGACCTCGCCAAGCGGCAGCGTCTCTGCCGTGACCGACACCACCCCTGTCATTCAGGTGCAACAGGCACGTATCCCCGACTATCTTGACGGGCAGGACATTCTGGTGCGTGACGGCCATGAAATCGAACGCAGCCCGCTTGGCCGTTGGGCAAGCCGCCTGTCGGTGGGGGTGACGGACCTGGTCACAGCGCGGCTGGCGCAGAAATGGCCCGAACGTTTCGTAACCGACCAGCCACAGCCGACGCCCGCATCATGGCGTCTGGCGATCAATATCAGCCGCCTTGATGTCAGCCGTAACGGGGCCGCCGCGCTGAATGCGGACTGGGCCATCATCCCGCAGGACCTGCACCAGCCCATCACGCGCAACCGCACGCATATCGAGGTCGCAGGCGGCACCACCACCAATAACCACGTGGCCGAAATTACGGAATCGCTGCTGAACCAGCTCAGTGACAGGATCGCGGCAAGCTGGCCGCAGGTCACGACGCCGGTGTCCCATACTCATCATTGATGGGGACTGTTTCAAAGGAAATACCCGGCAACCCATTGAAATAATAATGGTTTTGGGCGAAATTATCCCAGATTAAAGACAACGTCCCGAAACATGTGCCATTTCTTCCCAATGGGTTGCTTTCAAATCGCCTTCTGGAAAAGGTAAAAGTCCCGGGCGATGCTTTTCCCACACAGTACTGCCCGTGTGACGTTTCCAAAAAATCTTTGCCTGGAACACTATAATCCCGTGGGTTGTTAGAGACTGTTTGAAAAGTAAGTCTCAATAACATCCTGAAATCATAA
>NZ_BANE01000338.1 GCF_000964405.1 Novacetimonas hansenii JCM 7643 | reverse complement strand
GTAAGCATCCGGGGAGGACCACGGGTCTGAATCAGGCGACCTGTGTATGATTGGCATGGCGGGTGTTTTTCCAGTTCCAGGGAAGGAGTTCGTGCAGGCGTGAGACGGGCTGGTCGTTGATCCGGGCGAGAACATCGGCGAGCCAGGCCTGGGGATCGACGTCGTTGAGCTTTGCGGTGACGATGAGGGAATACATATCGGCCGAGCGCTGGCCGCCCCGATCGGAACCGGCGAACAGCCAGGCTTTCCTGCCAAGGGCGATGCCGCGTAGTGCGCGTTCGGCGGCGTTGTTCGTCAGGCAGATCCGTCCGTCGTGAAGGAACCGGGTAAAAGTCTCCGGCCTGCGCAGGATGTAGGCCATGCCCGCCGCAACGGGTGCCTTCTTCGACAGGCGGGCGCAATTCTCACGCATCCAGGCCAGCAGGTCATTAACCATGGGCGCGAGCCTCCTGAACCTTCAGGGCCAGACCCGGCATGCCGAGCCGCATGTCGGTCGCACCCGTTGCCAGCCAGACCTGGACACCGGAAGGAACCGGGATCATGGCCGCAGCAGCATGATCAGGCGTTCAACCCTCTCGGGTGAAACATCGTGACCAAAATGCAGGATGCTGCCATCGCGGAATGTAATTTCCATCTGGCCTGGTGCCTGAGTTTCCTGCGCAACCTGTTCTTCCAGTCTGACAGGCACAAGAGATCCCTCTTCAGGCCGTCTGCTGCGCCGACGGCAGTCCTGCCGCCAGCGATAGAGAAGACTGACATGGATCCCATGCTGGCGGGCCACTTCACGAACGGGAAAGCCACTTTCAAAAGAGGCTTTTACAACCCGGGAGCGAAAGGCCGACGTATAGGCCCGGCGGCGTTCCCCCACAATCTCGATTGCTGCATGGTTTCTCCGGGCAGTCGCTGCGACATTCGCTGCGACCGTCTCGTGTTCATTCTCGATAAAATCGTCCATGCACAGAAGAAGATACCCGGTCCTATCAGTCTACAAGGCGGCTTTTACCGGATGCTTAC
>NZ_BANE01000339.1 GCF_000964405.1 Novacetimonas hansenii JCM 7643 | reverse complement strand
TGGCCGCAGGTGCGTGCCGTGCTGTCTGTGATCGAGACGGTGGAACGGCAGGGCATCAATCCCGTCGATGTTGATCCGGAATACTGGCGGCAACTCGGGCGGTCACGGCCTGATGGTCGGGATATTCCGCGCTATTCCACGCCCCGACATGCTGCGTGGCTGCGTCGGAGGATCGTGTCATGACGCGGCGGGGCTGGTTCTTCACCACGTATTTCGCAGCACTTGGAACTGGTCTGTCGATGGCGTTGCATCCGACACCGCGCCTGATCTGGAACGCGACCGCCAGCGTGCCCGTAGGGCTGTATCGTCTGCACCCGGTGCGGGCTCCTCATGTCGGGGATCTGGTCGCACTCCGCCTGCCGGAAGGCGATGCCGACATGCTGGCGCGGGGCGGGTATCTGCCGCGCAGTGTGCCGTTGCTCAAACCGGTGGCGGCGGTCGGCGGACAGACAGTCTGCCGCGCCGGCAGTCACATCACGATCGACGGCGGGGCTGCCGGTGACGCGTTGCCTGTCGATCATCGGCGTCGTCCCTTGCCTGTCTGGCAGGGCTGTCACCGTCTCGGTGTGCGCGAACTCTTCGT
>NZ_BANE01000340.1 GCF_000964405.1 Novacetimonas hansenii JCM 7643 | reverse complement strand
GCCATCAGGGTCGTTGCCAGTAACGCCGTGCGAAGACGCATATTTTCGTCCTTCCTTAAGACTCGTTCTTTATAATCGTGCCGCTGGGATGCGTGCGGTCGCTAATCAGCTTCTTGCGTAACATCCTATACCGCTATCGGTTTCGTTTTAGAAACCCATCAGTTTGGCAGGGCTGATATTACACTTATAATGTGTATACATACTATATTATAATGAATTGATAATAAAGGATAATTTAAAGAATTTTTGCTTTGTTTCCCGAATGTTGCACGGGATGACGGATGGGTTTTCTTCGTGCGTGGCCATAATAACACAATGGCTGGCACCGGATTCTATGGCGACTTGTGTTTTTCACCAAGGAGATGGGGGACACCATTTGGCTCCATGGTGGCGGGCCTGTCACCCGATGATGTCCCGCTTGCCACAGGTGGCGTCATGTCTGGATGGGCATGTTGGAAGACATGTTTGCGGCTGATGTGAAAATTGGCGGTCATGCCGCTGAGCGCCCCTGCGGCCAGCGCAAGCACGGGATAGAGTCGACAGGTTGCCGACAGGTGGAACAGCACGAAGACACAGCCCCGGTTCAGGCAGAACCCCACCGTGTTTCCCGCCATGAATCGTGCCCACTGATGCAGGAAATGGTGCCTGTTACCCCGGTTGCGAAAAGTCCACAGCCGGTTACACCACCAGTTTGAGGATGCAGCGACAAAATACGCAATGATGGCGGCCCAGCCCAGCCCCACAAGCGGACGCAGCGCGTAGACGGCGGCTGTGTCCCATCCAAGGCCCAGCGCCCCGACAATCCCGAAACGCAGGAATTGAAAAATGGGCGCGCGACCGCTGTCATGTGTCGCAGCGCAATCCGTTCTTTTTCGCATGCCTACGCAACTTGGTTGGTCATCATGATGCCTGTACAAGCAAAAAGGGAGTGCCGAGGCACTCCCTTTCGCATGG
>NZ_BANE01000341.1 GCF_000964405.1 Novacetimonas hansenii JCM 7643 | reverse complement strand
CTTTTTGAAAAAAGCTTCACCAAAAACTTTTATAATTTCAGGATGTTGTTGATTCTGACTTTTCAAACAGTCCCTTGGAACCTGTTGAAAAACATCCCACAGGTTCTATCGACAGGAAATGGGGAACGCTTTCAGCGTATAAACTTATTTTTTGAAATTTTATTTCTGTATAAAGTTTTTTTTCAAAAATCTTCATCATGTCAGCAGGTTCCTGCTCCTAACTTCTTGATGCAAGTCAGCCTGACAGGTCAAACGGGACCTTGTAACCTTGTATATAAATAAGAGACTGTTTGAACAGTCAGGATCAATAACATCCTGAAATTATAAAGGCTTTTGGATGAAGATTTTTCCAAAAATCTTCAAAAGACGCCGCCTTTTTGAAAAAAGGCAGCACCCAAAAACTTTT
>NZ_BANE01000342.1 GCF_000964405.1 Novacetimonas hansenii JCM 7643 | reverse complement strand
GAGGACAGACCCATGACCCGCACACAGGACGATTTCGAACCCGCACACGCCACATCTTCCACCGCCCATGTGCTGGCGGAACTCCAGCTTTACGGCCACCGTCCTTTCGAGGATGAGCCGGACCCAAGGCCCTTGCCCGACGCCAGCCAGATCGAGGGCGCGGTTGCCGATATCTTCGATGCCCTGTCAGCTGCGCTGACCGACACAAGGCTGGAACCCGATCTCGAACCGCTGCTCTGGCCCACCGTCAATGTCTTTCACCGCATGGTCGGGCAGGTGGAGCGCGATCTTGACCGCAACGAGACGGCGCAGAAACGCAGCCAGCAGGAACAGGATGGCAGCGAGATCCGCTCCGTGGAACTGGAACGCCTCATCGCCGAGGGGCTGACCCTGCTGGAACGACGCAACGCCTACGAGATCTTCCGCGATCTCGCCTGCGACCAGTTCGAACGCCTGACGATGTCGCCCTGGCGGCCACGCTCCGGCTCGCTGGTCAGCCGCAGCACCCTGACGGCCTCTATGATCGACAGCCGCGATTTCCTCAACGCCCGCCGCAAGGCTGAAACCGAACTGCTCGTGCCTCCTGGACCAAAGATCGCGGTCACCGGTGGGCTCGACTACGAGGACCATCATCTGATCTGGAACCGTCTCGACAAGGTGCGGGAGAAGCA
>NZ_BANE01000343.1 GCF_000964405.1 Novacetimonas hansenii JCM 7643 | reverse complement strand
TTTTTCTAAAAAGCTTCAGAAGACGCCGCCTTTTTGGAAAAAGGGCGGCACCCAAAAACTTTTATGATTTTTTATCAATGATGTGTTTTCAAATAATCTTTCATGGCCCCAGCCAGGTTATTTCCCCTTGTTTTTCCACATCCCCTGATATCGCGCCTAGGCGGCCTCCCCCGCGCGGTGGAGGGTGATGCAGGTGTCATGCGCCTCCAGCAAGGTGGCGCGATGGGTGATGGAAACGAGGGTGATATCGGGGCATTCCCGGCGCAGCACCGCATAGAGCATGCCCTCCGCCACTGTATCGAGGCTGGAGGTCGATTCGTCGAGGAAGACCCACGCCGGACGCGCCACCAGAATCCGTGCAAACGCCAGGCGTTGCTGCTCCCCGGGGGAAAGCGTCTGCGCCCAGGGGGCTTCCTCATCCAGCAGCGCCTCAAGCTGCGCCAGCCCCACCGCCGCAAGTGCGGCGCGCACGGCTGTATCGGACACCTGCGTGTCGGCCATGGGGTAGCACACGGCCCGGCGCAGGCTGCCCACCGGCAGGTAGGGCCGTTGCGGCACGAACATCATCGCGGTGTCGGGACGTTCGATTTCACCCCGGGCAAAGGGCCAGATCCCCGCCAGGACCCGGAACAGGGTCGATTTGCCCGTGCCCGATGGTGCGGAAATGACCGTCATCGCCCCGTGGCGCAATGTCATCGACACATGGTCCAGCATGGTCGTGCCATCAGGGCGCAGGACCGTCAGGTCACGCACCACCATGTCCGCCCCGGCGGCGACAGGGGTGATGCGGCATTCCCCCTCCATCGCATGTGCGCGATCCATGACGCGCTGGAACGTGGCAAGTCGCGCGACCTCCGCATGCCATGTGGCAAGCGAGGCATAGGAGGTGGAGAACCATCCCATCGCCCCCTGCACGCGTGAAAACGCCATGACCATCTGCATCAGCGTGCCGAACGTCATCTTGTTGGCGAAATAGCGGATAGAGCCGACAAGCAGCGCGAAATTGCCTGATATCACCTCCAGCCCCGTCGTCAGAAGCCCCAGCCCCCGCGTGCGCCGCATGATGGCGAGGAAGTTGTCATAGACGGAGGAAAATGCATGCTCCAGCCCGGCCTTCTCCTCTGTTTCGCCACCATACAGGGCGATCCCTTCGGCATTGTCGCGCACATGCACCAGCCCGTACCGCAGGTCGGCTTCCGCGCGTTGCTGAAAGAACTGCAACCCCGCCAGCCGGTGCCCCACCAGATGCGTGATCCATGTGGCGAAGATCGAATACAGCAGCGCCGCCCAGAAGAAATAGCCCGGGATCGTGATCCCCAGCACCACCAGCGGCCCCGACAGCGCCCATAGCAGCCCGGCATAGCTGAACAGCGTGACGATATTGGTCACGAGGTTGACGAACTGCGTCAGGGTATCGGTGACGAAGCTGTTGATATCCTCCTGTATGCGCTGATCCGGGTTGTCGGCCCCTGCCTCCAGCCCGGATGTGACAAGGGCGATGCGGTAATAGGTCTGGTTTTCCAGCCATTGCGCCGTCATCCGCCGCGTCAGCCACCGCCGCCAGCGCAGTTGCAGCATCTGTTGCAGATAGGGCAGGTAGACCCCGATCACCAGCGCGGGCGTGGCGATGGGGAAAAAGCCGGGAATGATGTTGCCGCTTTCGCCGCGCACATACCAGAACAGGCCACGCAGGAAGGTCTTGACGTCGCGCTGTTGCAACGCGGTGTAATAGACGTTGCGCGCGAACGACTGTACCAGGTCGATTCCCACCAGGGAGAATGTCAGCGCCAGTACGCCAATCAGCAGCGCCCATGCACGGCCGCGTTCCTCCGACATGAAATAGGGACGTGTCAGGTACCAGACATCTTTGAGCACGAGGCGTAAATGCTGCATCATTCAGGGTCCGCGCGACGGGAGCAGGCGTGAATGCCGCCCCTGCCTTCGTGTGTGTCACGAAGCGGGGCGGGACTCAATCTCCGTCACGCACGCGGCATGGGGGTGGTGTTGCATTCTTGTATGAACCCCGCCAAGGGGATAAACGGTTAGGGAGAACCGGTTGAATGACCCTGTGCGGCGCACATGCACGTATCGCTGGCCCCAAGTGCCGGTAATGTCGCAAAGCGGGGAGGTCATGGCCGTTTCTGGCCCGGACATCCCCGCGCCGGCAGCGGATGGCAGAAGAAAAACGACGATATGACAACCTATACGCATTCTCCGGACCTGCAGTTTTCCGACCTCGCGCTTCAGCATGTCCCCGAGGCGGTGGTACTGATAAACGACCGTAACGATATCGTTTTCTACAATGATGCCGCACAGAGACTGTGGGGTCTTTCGCGCGAGGAGGTGATGGGCCGCAATGTCCGTTGCCTCGTGCCGGTGGCCTATCGCGCGGACCATGACAGCTTCATCGCCCGCCATCGCGAGGACGGGAGCCACCATAATGTCGGCACCACCCGCGATGTGGAATTCGTGACCGCCAGTGGGGAGGCGCGGCGTGGGCGGCTGTCGTTGTCACAGGTGGTGCGTCCGGGCGTGCCGGGTGTCTTTTACATGGGTATCATGACCGATGTGACGCAAGAACGCCTTGCCGAAAGCATCCTTCAGCTTCGCAATGACCTGCTGCGCAGCCTGACGACCGAAAAGCTGCCACTGGACCAGAGCGGGCAATTCCTGTGCCACCGGATCGAAAACACGATTTCCGATTGCTGCGTGGTGCTGTTGCATCCCGGTGGGCGCGACGGGCGTATGGATGTGACCGCCACGACCACCCTGCCACGCCGGATGCGCAATGCACTTGCGACATGCGTGCCCGACGCGGCTGAGATCGCGGCCCTGCGGGAAAATCCCGATGCCGCGCTGGATGTGGCGTGGACGCGCCATGCGGTGCTGGCGCGCGCGTTCGGGTTCGTCATGTGCGTGGCGGCCCCCGTCACCACCCATGATGGCACGCCGGCGGGGGTGCTTGCGATCTATCTGCGTGATTCCGCGATGAAGGAATGGGCGCAGGCGGTGATGCAGGCTGCAACCCCGTTCTGCACCCTGGCGCTTGGTCGCGATGCCGCGCGGCAGCGGATCGCCCAGTTGTCGGAACGCGACACGCTGACGGGGCTGCTGAACCGTTCGTCGCTTAACCGTTATATTGAGACGATGACGTCGGATCGGCAGGATGCCGTGTTCACGGTCATGGTCCTTAATATCGACAGTTTCCGCGACATCAACAACGCACTTGGCCATGTCCATGCCGACAACTTCCTGCGTGAGGTGGCAAAGCGCCTGCAAAAGCTGTCGGCCGGGCGGTTCATCATCAGCCGTAGCAGTGGTGACGAATTCATCGTCGTGGTGCCCCATTGCCCCCGCGCTGTGGCGATGGAACAGGCGACGCGCATCATCCGCACCATTGCCGAACCCATCGAAATCAATGACAGCGCCATCACCCTGTCGGTTTCCATCGGGATCGCGTGTTTTCCCGATGACGGGCCTGATGGCGAATCCCTGCTTGGCCATGCCGATGTCGCCCTTCAACAGGCCAAGAACGAAGGGCGCGGTACCTATAAATTCGCGGATTCAAGCAAGAACCGCCTGGCGCAGGACCGCCTGCTGCTGGGCAGTGCGCTGCATGAAAGTGTGTCCAAGGGACTGCTGCACCTGCATTACCAACCCCAGATCGACACGATGACGGGCACGCTGTACGGTGTGGAGGCGCTGGCGCGGTGGCATCACCCGCATCTTGGCAACATCTTCCCCTCGCGCTTCATCGCGGTGGCGGAGGAAACGGGACAGATCGCGGCCATCGGCCGGTGGTCCCTGCAGGAAGCCTGCCGCCAGATGGGACAGTGGGACCGTGATGGCATCCATGTGCCCACCGTTGCGGTCAACCTGTCGGCCGCGCATTTCGGCGATCACAGCGTGCCGGAATATATCACTGGCCTGTTGCGGACCTATGACCTGACGCCGGACCGCCTGACGGTGGAAATCACGGAAAATGTCATGATGGAAAGTGGCAAGGCCACGCATGACGTGTTGCAGGCCATCCGCAATATCGGGGTGGGCCTGTCGATGGACGATTTTGGCACGGGCTATTCCTCGCTGTCGCGCCTGACGCGCCTGCCGCT
>NZ_BANE01000344.1 GCF_000964405.1 Novacetimonas hansenii JCM 7643 | reverse complement strand
CTTGAAGACAGGACGGACGGCTCATGCCGGGGTGGACCGGGTCAGGGATCGCCGCAGGCGACCGGCTCGCCGGCGCGTGGGGGAACCGATTTTGTTCGGCGTGCCCGAAGGGTGCGTCGGGCAAAATTGGGGGGACCACGCGTCCTTGACGCGGTTCGCCCTCGCGCATGGTACAATGGGAAGGCTGAGGGAAAGCCTCATGTTCCTCCTGCGTCTCACGTCGGGCGACCAGCGCTGCCGCCCGCGCCCCGAAAAGAGCCCGTGGGAAAAGAAGCGCCGGAAGGCCCCGCCCGGGGAGACCGGGCGGGGTTGGTGGTGGGGAGCTTACTCCCCGTTCCGGCTGCGGGGCCGGGTCCAGATGAGGGTATAGCCTTCCCCTTCCTCGTCGGTGAACAGGTTGGCGAAGATCGGGGCGGCGAAGGAGGGATCGTCCAGCTTCAGGCTCAGATAGGTGCGGCCTTCGTTGGAGCGGCGAGTCCATGCGGCGCCGAGTTCAACCCGTCCGAGGTAGACGCGGTAGTTGGGGGCGTTGTCGTTGGCCCGG
>NZ_BANE01000345.1 GCF_000964405.1 Novacetimonas hansenii JCM 7643 | reverse complement strand
CTTTTTGAAAAAAGCTTCACCAAAAACTTTTATAATTTCAGGATATTATTGATCCTGATCTTTCAAACAGCCTTTAAGGGACTGTTTGTCGGCATAGGGAATGTCCTGAAATCATAAGGCTGGTTTTGGGAAAGGGGTTGTCCAGACAGCTTTGACAAGACGTCACCTTGTTAAGAGAGTGTTTGAAGACAAATCATTGATAAAAAAGAAAAGTTTCTGGGTGCTGCCTTTTTTCAAAAAGGCAGCGTCTTCTGAAGCTTT
>NZ_BANE01000346.1 GCF_000964405.1 Novacetimonas hansenii JCM 7643 | reverse complement strand
GCAGAGGTCGTTTTATCTGAAGGGACAACCGCAATCGCTAACCGCCCATAGCGAGCCAGCGCGTGGGCCGCCCCCCAGGTGTCCGCGACTACGGCCCGAGCGCAAAAACCGGCTCCTGCCATGCGGTGGACCATATCCTTGAGCATGGGAAGTTCGCCCCCATGCAGGTGATCTGCCCCGGTCGTGTCGAGCACCAGCCCGTCCGGCGTATCGACGGCCACGATGGGCGCGATCCTGTGCAGGAACCACAAAGCGAGTTTTTCCAGTCCGAGCCGGTCGCCTTCGGGATCGGCGTCCATCAGCACCAGATCGGGATAGAGCGCCTGAGCCTTGGCCACCGGTATGCTTGGGCGCAGCCCCAGCTTCCGGGCGGCAAGATCGACCGACAGGACAACCCGACGTCGTCCTTCACGCCCGGCCAGCGCCAGCGGCGTTTCAGGCGCGGGCGCGTCTGGCCCAAGTCGTTTCCTGATCCGGTCGGTCGGCCAGAGTGGCAGGTAAAGCGAGACGATCCGCGACCGGGATACAGGGGGCGAGCCTTCCTTTGGCATCACAGGCCTCCACTTCAAAATCGGCACATTCGCCCGCACGG
>NZ_BANE01000347.1 GCF_000964405.1 Novacetimonas hansenii JCM 7643 | reverse complement strand
CACTACAGTTGCATTTTGTGTTGTGAGTGAGCGCGGATAGCAGTGGCCTGATGTGTTCGTCGAAAGACAGACCATCTGAGGATGTGGGCTACGGGCAGTCTGCGTTGTGAGAGTTTTACGACGAGACGCCTGATTTCCTGTATGGACCAGCGGACAAGGACTATCGTGTCCGGTGCAGTGTTTTTTTCGATTTCAGTGAGTTTTCCTGGTAACGGACACTGGCCATGACGGCATAGGCGAGCATGACCAGAGAGACATGCCGATGCCAGCCATGCCAGGAACGGGTTTCGTTATGATCAAGACCGAATTCGTTTTTGGCCGTCTCGAAACATTCTTCGATTCTCCAGCGCGTGCCTTCAACGTTCACGAGTTCCTGCATGGTTG
>NZ_BANE01000348.1 GCF_000964405.1 Novacetimonas hansenii JCM 7643 | reverse complement strand
GTGATGGCAAGGGTCGTCTCTCTTTACCTGCCGCTCTGGCCGACCGACCGGATCAGGAAACGACTTGGGCCAGACGCGCCCGCGCTTGAAACGCCGCTGGCCCTTGTCGGGCGTGAAGGACGACGAAGGGTCGTGCTGTCGGTCGATCTCGCCGCCCGGAAGCTGGGGCTGCGCCCCGGCACGCCGGTGGCCAAGGCCCAGGCGCTGTATCCCGATCTGGTCCTGATCGACGCCGATCCCGAAGGCGACCGGCTGGGACTAGAAAAACTCGCTTTGTGGTTCCAGCACCGGGTCGCGCCCATCGTGGCGGTCGATGCGCCGGACGGGCTGGTGCTCGACACAACGGGGGCGGATCACCTGCATGGGGGTGAGCTTCCTATGCTCAAGGATATGGTTCACCGCATGGCGGGAGCCGGCTTCCGTGCCCGGGCCGTTGTGGCGGACACCTGGGGTGCCGCGCACGCCATGGCCCGCTATGGCCGGTTAGCGATAGGGGCTGTCCCTTCAGATAAAACGACCTCTGCACTGGCCGACCTGCCCGTTGAAGCACTCCGCCTGCCCTCCCCTATCATTGAGGG
>NZ_BANE01000349.1 GCF_000964405.1 Novacetimonas hansenii JCM 7643 | reverse complement strand
GCCTCCAGTGATGGCAGACGGACATGATGCGTGCGCCCGTCCACGCCGTCGATCACCGCATAGGCGCTTCCCTTCAGCTCATCATCCAGACCGCGCGCGACCAGACGTCCGATCACCGGCTCGGCCAGGTCTTCCCCGGCCAGCACCCATGACGACAAGGCCCGTTCGATCCCCTGTTCGCTCAGACCACGGTGGATACGTTTGATGATGTCATTGCGCTGCCCCATCTCGCGCAGGGTGGTTTCCGCCGTTTCATCCAGCCGCCATTGTCCGGCCCCGACCTCATGGGCAAGGCCCATCCATTCCAGTCGCCGCAGCCGCCCGACCTTCATGACCGCGAACGCGT
>NZ_BANE01000350.1 GCF_000964405.1 Novacetimonas hansenii JCM 7643 | reverse complement strand
GTCTCGACACGCACCAGCGTCAGTTCGGCATCCAGTACGAGTGTCCGCAGACGTCCGGAAAAACCGTCAGCCGTGCGCGTGAAGAGTCCAATCTGCGCCATGTCAGTGATCCTCTGAGGTATGAGAAGGAGGCGGGCTGGCGGCAGGCGCAGGGCCTGCACCAACCCAGAGCGGTGTCGCGCGCCCGATCACGCTGCTGACCGACAGGGGGCCGAAATACCGCCCGTCGAGACTGCGAGGTTCGTGCGTGTTCAT
>NZ_BANE01000351.1 GCF_000964405.1 Novacetimonas hansenii JCM 7643 | reverse complement strand
CAAGGCATTGTCAAGCTTGAAAAACTTTCGGATCGGGCTCTTAGAGGCAGCTTGAAAAGTCAGGCGCGATAACATACCCAAATTATAAAGTTTTTAGTGAATCTTTTTCCAAAAAGCTTCGAAAGACGCCGCCTTTTTGAAAAAAG
>NZ_BANE01000352.1 GCF_000964405.1 Novacetimonas hansenii JCM 7643 | reverse complement strand
AACAAATCAGGAACATATAATCAGGAAATTTGCCTGCACAAGGAACGTCGAGCCGTGACATGACTGCTGAAACCCATAAAAAACCCGGTCTGGAGACGCTGCAGGCGGCGATCAACCGTCTCGAAGGGCACAGCGACCGACGCCGCACGGTGCTGCCCTTTGGTGTGTGCGAGATCGACAGCCGCCTGCCCGGTGGCGGGCTGGCTCTGGGCGCGCTGCATGAAGTGGCAGGCGGAGGCAACGACGCCCTTCACAGTGCGGCCGCCG
>NZ_BANE01000353.1:13490-26336 GCF_000964405.1 Novacetimonas hansenii JCM 7643 | reverse complement strand
TATCCTGAAATTATAAAGGTTTTTGGTGAAGCTTTTTCCAAAAAACTTCAGAAGACGCCGCCTTTCAAAAAAAGGCGGCACCCAAAAACTTTTTGCCAACGCGTTGTTTTCAAACACTCTCTTCTTTCAAGCCTCCCTGTCACTCCACCCCTGCGCCATCTGGCTTCACACGATATGGCGCCGCGGCCCTGGGCAATCCGTCCTCGATCGGCAGTGCCGGATTACGCGACCATTCGTTCCATGATCCCATATAGATCCGCAGCCGCGTGAACCCGGCCAAGGCCAGCGCGACATAGGTATTGGCCGCGCGGGCGCCCTTGAAACAGTAGATGATGATGTCATCACCGGGAAACAGGCCCCGCGATGCAGCCAATGCACGGATTTCCTGTGCAGTGCGAAAGGAGGCATGGTTATCGGTGACATGCATGAACTCATACCATTCGATCCATACCGCGCCGGGTATCCGCCCTTTGCGTGGCGCGAAATCAATACCATAGGGCGACGAGCTTTCGCCCAGCCATTCCACCCGGTCACGATTGTCCAACAGCCTGACCGTCGCCGAGCCCAGGGCGGCGCGCACATCCGCGTATGTGGCCATCAGGTCGGCATTGATCGAAAGCGGGAACTGCGTCCGCACAGGGGTCGTAACCTCGGTCGTGAACGCACCGCCTGCCCTGCGCCACGCGCTCAGCCCGCCATCAAGGATGCCGACATGGGGATAACCAAGGTAGCGCAGTATCCAGTATCCCCGGCATGACGCGCCATAACGCGTATGCAGGGCATCTTCGTAAATGATGGCGGTCTTTTTCCCATCCAGGCCATAATCGGCAAACAGGTTGGCAAACGTATCCTGAAGCGTCCTGAGGCCCCCTTCGGTTGTTTCGGCAAGATAGGTAAAGATATCGGCCATGTTGACCGCGCCGGGAATATGTCCGGCCTCGTAATCCTTTGCGTCGCGCACATCAATCAGGATGGCGTCGCCACCAGCCATCAGTTTGCGAACATCATCAGGGGAATAAAGGACAGGTGCCGGCATCATCGCTTTCCGCATGGTTGAATACTGAGACCCAGCACTATCAGCAACCAGCACACGGATGGAGGCGGCACGGCACGGTGCCGCCATGATGTGGGCGGGACACTCCATTACCATGCCCCCCTTCCATAATGGGGACAGGCAGTACAGCATTGCGTGAATGGATGCGTTTTGGCGGGCGTCCGCATGACAGCATCTGTATGCGTTGGCCTGCTATTACATTCGACCCTCCCGCCATGAAGGACGTACATGATGCGGACTGCCGGAAAATTCCTCCTCCTCGCCACGGCCCTTACCACCAGCATCGCCATGACCCTTATCCCCGGTCACGACGCAGCGGCGCGGGCACGTCCCGTCCTGCTGGAACATGCCTGCGTCATTGACGGAAGTGGTGCTGCCGCGCGGCCCGACACCTCCATCCTGATCGAGGACGGGCGCATCATATCCGTCGGCCCACAGATCAATGCGCCGCGTCATGCACGCCGCATCGACATGACGGGACGCACTGTCCTGCCTGCACTGATTTCGGACCACAGCCATGTGGGGCAGGTATCGGGCACCACCAACGGCACACAGAATTATACACGTGCCAATATCCTCACGGCCCTGCGGCAATATGCACGTTATGGCGTGCTGACGGTCACGGCGCTGGGGCTGAACCGTTCGCCCCTGTTTGACGAACTGCGCCGTGAACAGCATGCCGGCCGCAATCCGGGGGCGGACCTGTTTGGTGTGGATCAGGGCATTGGCGCACCCGATGGCGTGCCACCACAAAAACGTTTCAACCTGGCCGCTGACGAGGTCTTTCGCCCCACCACCCCTGACGAGGCCCGCGCCGCAGTCAACAAGATGGCCGACGAAGGCACTGACCTGATCAAGCTGTGGGTGGATGATTTCCGCAATGGCGTGCCGGGGGCAAAACCCCTGCCAAAGATGTCGCCCGACATCTATCGCGCAGCCATCGCACAGGCCCACCTGCGCAACAGGCGCGTGGCGGCCCATATCCATGACCTGTCCGATGCACGCGCGCTGGTGGATGCCGGGGTGGACATCCTTGCCCACGGTGTGCGCGACCAGCCGGTGGATACGGGCCTGATCGAAAGCATGGAACAACGCGGCACATGGTATATCGCCACCCTTGACCTTGACGAAGCCAACTATGTCTTTGCCGAACATCGCGAATGGCTGGATGACCCGTTCCTTGCCGCGGGCCTCGACCCTGCCCTGCGCGCGCAGTTCGCAGACCCCAGATGGCGGGCACAGGTGCTTGCCGCCCCCCTGACCGCCGCATCGCACACGGCGCTGGCGATGAACATGCGCAACCTGCTGACCCTGTACCGGGCGGGCATTCATGTTGGTTTCGGCACGGATTCAGGGGCAATGCCCACACGTATCCCCGGATTTGCCGAACATCGTGAACTGTACCTGTCGGTCGCTGCGGGACTGACGCCGTTACAGGCGATCTCGCTTGCGACAGGCAATGCCGCCGCCCTGCTGCACCTGTCTGACCGGGGCCTGATCGCACCGGGGCTGCGGGCTGATCTGCTGGTGGTGGATGGCCGTCCTGACCACGATATCGGCGATATCAACAAGATCGCACAGGTCTGGCAACGTGGGGTCAGGACCGACGGGCCACTGGTCCATGGCGAATAGGGCACATTTCCCCACATATGAACATCCCGGTGATGTCCGGCGGGCCACAACATCCGCCTGAACGCCAGAGACAGACAAGCAGGTGGACAGGCAGGCAGGCGGACAGGCAACCACATCAGGGCGTACGCATTGGTTGCATGCACTTTTGTCTGAAAGAAAATGGCCAAGGATATGGCAGACGGGACATGAAGAGGAGATATCTGCAATGGAACCATGGCACTCGTTCACCGAATTCGGGAAATCCGGCACGATTTACCAGTTCAAGCGCCCCCCCGAAGACCTGCCTGACCAACCGGCGATCTTTCTGCTGACCACCGTGATGGGATCTGTCGCCAAAGGCGGGTCATGGGAATTCCTCAGCCCCAGGATCGGGCGCGTCCACTCCCTGCGTCATGAATGGGACAGCGTCATCACCCCTGCACGCGCCGTGGCGGAGGAAAGCGACGACGTACTTGTCTGCTTCGTCTCCGACGGTTCGCTTGACGACGCGTTCGACGATCTGTGCACAGGGGGCGCGCAGGCGCTGCCAGCCTGAACTGCATGCGGGCGCCGCCTTGGGAAAGGGCGCCCGTCAAAGCCTGTGCGTATTATTTCATCTTGCTGAACGTACCGTTCTTGAGCGAGACCTCAATTTCCTCCAGCGAGCGTCCACGCGTTTCCGGCACATAACGCAGGACGAACAGGAACGCCGCAAGGTTCAGCACGGCAAACATCCAGAACGTGCCCGCCGCCCCCAACGCCTGCACCAGCGACAGCGTCGTCAGCGATACCACCAGGTCCGCCACCCAGTGCGTCGCGGCCACAAGGCTCATTCCCTTGCTGCGGCATGACAGGGGATAGACCTCCGCCCCCACCAGCCAGACCGCGACCGACAGGCTTCCGACGTTGAAGATGGCATAGGACACGACGGCCGCCGCCGTGATCCATGTATTGATCCCCTGTGTCGCACCGATGGCGAACATCGCGCCCAGCACCAGCAGCGACACCACAGCTCCAGGGATCAGGCGCAACAGCAGCGTACGCCGCCCCCACGCATCGACGGCCCAACTGCCGAATGTGGTGGAGGCCAGCATCGCCACCCCAATGGCGATGGAGGTCAGCAGCGCCGAACTCTTGCCAAATCCTACACCGGCAAAGATCGTCGGCGCATAATACAGCACAGCATTCACACCCGTGATCTGACAGAACAGGGCCACCCCGACCGAGGCCACCAGTGCGGGACGCACCCATGGCTGGAACAGGGCGGACCATGGCGCCTGCTCGTCATGCATGGCGATGATGGAGTCAAGTTCGCTTCGCGCCACCGCCGGGTCATGGCGCAGGCGTTGCAGCACTTCAAACGCGCCTTCAAGGTTGCCTTTCATCGCCAGCCAACGCGGGCTGCGCGGCAGCAGCGACATCCCCACAAACAGGATCACCGCTGGCACGACGCCCAACCCGAACATCAGCCGCCAAGAACGGTCCTGCAACAGATATCCCACGATGAAAGAGGCAAGGATACCCGCGACCACCGCCATCTGGAACAGGACCACCATCTGCCCGCGTTTTTCACGCGGCGCGATTTCGGCGATATAGACCGGCACGATCTGCGAACACATGCCCACCGCCAGCCCCAGGATGAACCGCGCGAACACCAGCAGGGACACACCGGGCGAAAACGACGCCACCAGCGTGCCGAATATGAACACAAGGGCGGCCAGCATGATCATGTAACGCCGCCCCAGCCGGTCCGACAGGGGGGCGGCAACCAGGCAACCACCCAGCGCGCCAGCCACGATGGCCGAGGTCACGACCTGCTGTCCCAGCGTATCGAGCGTGAAATCACTGGTAATCTGCAACAGCGCGGCGGAAATGATGCCCGTGTCATAACCGAACAAAAGCCCCCCCGTCGCCGCCACGGCCGCGATCAGGCCAACAATCGGGGGGGTGGAGGCCGCCTTGGTGTCTTGCGCCATTATTCTTGTTTCTTTCAGTGCGTCATGTGCCTGACGGCATATGGCCGGGACAGGGTGTTGCCCCTGACCCGGCGGTTCATGTGGCCCATGGCCCTCAATGCAGGGAAATCTTGACCAGCAGCCACGGACGCTGCTCCATATCATGCCCGTCGTGGAAAACCGGCAGGCGCACCCACTGCCCCACCGTCAGCCATAACGTATTACCCACCAGCGCCATGCTGTCGGGCGCAATCAGGCGCGGATCATGGGCAACCATCGACAGGTGGCCATCCGGGGCGCGCCGGATGACGGCATGATGTTCGATATCGGTCAGATACAGCGCATTGTCCGGCGCGGTCGCCATGCCATCGACCACGGCGGTCTCGCCCTCGTCACGAATGGCCTGCCCAAGCTGGGCTGGCGTGGTGGCTGGATCTGACACAAGCGCGGTGGGCGCGCTGTACAGGCGGCGGCTTGACAAGGGTTGCCAGTACAGGCGCGTGGAATCGGCACTCAGCGTCAGGCCGTCAATCCCGCCCTGCCCCATGACGGGATGGGTCGGGTTGTACTGCAACATCTGTCCGTCAAGTTCCATGGCAAAGCCCGGATCGGCCCGGACGGAGGGCGCATTTTCCAGCACGCGCCGCGCCTTGCCCGTGGCGATATCCACCACGATGATCGCAGGATGGTCCGCGATGGAGGTATCGCTGACATATGCCGTGCCCTTTGCACCATGCGTCATGTCCACACGCACGTCATTGACATGGCTGTCATCACGCGTGGCCCCCGTCCCGGCACCCAGCGCAATGGTGGAAACGACCTGCCCGCTTGCCACATCAATACCCAGCAGCGCGGGCCGGGGCGGGGTCGTGTCGCCTGCGACCGTCCCTTCGTCCACCACCCACAGGCGGCCCGTCGCATCCACCGTCATGCCCAGTGGCGAAATGAAGCGCGCCTGTGTCGCCGCATCGGGAAAGGGCTGTGGCTTGCCATTGCTGAGCACCGCGAGGCGCGGCCCCTTATGGTCGGCGGCACTGCGCGGGAAGCTAAGAATGATGCGACCATCAGGCAGGGCGGCAATGCCCGATGCCTGCATGTCGGCAAAACGCGCGGCGACGGTGATATTGCCCGATGGGATCGACCCACGGTCCACACTGTCACCCGCCTGCGCCTGCAACGGAACGCACAGCCCCCCCGCAAGGGCCATGACCTGCAACAGGCGGAAAGGGCGTAAGGGAAACTGCGGAGAGTTCATACCCGGCATTCCATTCTTTCTCTGACTCGGACCAAGCTGCCACCGACATATTGCGACCAGGACAACATACTGAAAATATTAAAAACCCTTGGGGGGGGAGCCGCCCGGACCCTGCCGTTCATGCCCGCGAAATCCGCCAACCGACACAGGACATGGCGTGATGGCGCGGCTTATGTCGCGGCCCCATAACGCATGGCATCACGCACACCACCATAAAGCGCGCGGTACCGTGCAAGCGACACATCATAGGCCCCCGACAGCGCGGCATCGGGATGCACCGTTTCCACCCGTTGGGGCGCAAGGCAGACATCGCGCACGCTTTCCCCCGTCACCGCCAGGCGCGCAAGGCGTGCCGCGCCGAACGCACCGCCCTGCTCCCCATGCGCCAGGCGATGCAGCGACACGCCAGTGACCGTGGCGATAATCGAAATCCACAGGCGGCTGCGTGACCCGCCGCCAATCACATCGGCCTGCGTCAGGGGGGAATGCGCATCCGCCAGCACATCGACGACATCGCGAAACGAAAATGCCACCCCTTCAAGCACCGCCTGCGTCATGTCCGCGCGCGTCGTGCCCGACGACAGGCCCGCGAACACCCCCCGGATGGCCCCGTCATTATGCGGCGTGCGCTCGCCCGAAAGATACGGCAAGAAAATCACCGGGGATGGGCGTTCCACCCGTTCAGGAAGTTCAGCAAGCAGGTCGCCTTCAGCAATGCCGGTCGTGCGCGACCACCATGCCAGCGATGACGCCGCCGACAATGTCACCCCCATCTGGTGCCACATCCCGGGCACGGCATGGCAGAATGCGTGAATCCCCCCCTGCGGATGCGGGCGGAAACGCTGCGTCGTCACCCACAACACCCCCGACGTCCCCAGCGACACAAACGCCGAACCTGCGGCCACCGCGCCCAGCCCCACGGCACCGGCGGCATTGTCACCCGCCCCACCGGCCAGGATGGGGGCATCCTTCATCCCCCATCGCCGCGCAAGGGCGGGATGCATCCGCCCGGCGGGTGCGCTCCCTTCCACCAGCGCGGGCATCGCATGGCGTGTCAGGCCCGTCGCGGCCAATGCCGCATCCGACCAGCATCGCTGCCCCACATCCAGCCACAACGTGCCGGACGCATCGGACATATCCTCGATCATCTCCCCGCACAGGCGATAACGCAGCCATGCCTTCGGCAGCAGGACATGACGCGTCGCGGCAAATATCTCGGGTTCATGCCGCGCCACCCATAACAGCTTTGGCGCGGTAAAGCCGGGCATGGCCACATTGCCGCACACCTGTCGGCTCTGGGGGAAACGACGTTCGAATTCATCGCATTCGGCAGTCGCGCGCACGTCATTCCACAAGATGCACGGACGCAGCACCTGCCCGCCATCGCCCAACAGGACCGCGCCATGCTGCTGCCCCGACAGGCCGATGCCGCGCACCTGCGCCATTTCATGCGGATGTGCCGCCGCCAGCGCGTCCAGCACCGCAAGCGTCGCATTCCACCAGTCCTCGGGGGCCTGTTCGTTCCATCCGTCATGCGGCGAACTGATGGTCAGGGAACGCGAACACGCACCCACCACACTCTGACTGCCATCAACCAGTACGGCCTTGATGGCCGATGTGCCCAGATCAATTCCGACAAACATTTATTATTATCCCGTACCGTCGGATACGGCGCATGTGGCGCCGTCCCGCACGGCCTGTATTGCTTTGCCGTTCTGCGTTGTTCCAACTGAAAACACACAGGGTCCGGCTTGGCAAGCATCCGGTACACACCTTCGGGTTATCGCACACATAACCGGGAGGGGGCATCAGAGTGGGGATTTTCAGGAAAATGCGATGCCCGAAAGGTTTTATCGCTTTGTCATCAATGGTTTATTTTAAAATATTACACGCACCATATGCCGGGTACGCACAAACGGGGATGGGGTATCCCCCATCCCCGCAACCGGCGACGGATGCACGCACCCGCGCGGTATCAGTGATCGTGCTGTTTAAGGAACGTCTCCACGATGCCATTTACATCGGAGGCGCATTCCAGTTGTGGCATGTGCCCGATCCCGCTGAAGACATGGCGCGTAATGGCTTCTGGCAGGCCGTCGGCCTCCGTAACGGGCAGGATCTCGTCTTCTTCCCCCCACAGAAGGGTTGCCGGCACCTGTCCGCCCGTCAGCACGGGCCGCAGGTCGTCGCCCTGCTTCCCGCCGGGGAAACACGCCGCCGCCACCGCCTGCAACGCCGCCTGCGCCCCATCAAGGCGTTTATAGCGCAGGACATCATCGGTCATGCGCCGACCAATCAGCGATTTGTCATGCACGAGGAACTTCAGCACATCTTGCAACGCGCGTGTGCGGTCGGCCTCGATAAAGCCGTTGATGAAGGTCATGTTGACCTGCGCCCCCAGCCCGGCAGGCGCGATCAGGGACAGCGAGGCCACACGCCCCGGCGCGATGCGCGCCAGTGTCAACGCAATCCCGCCACCCAGCGAATGCCCCATCACATGTACCCGCGACAGGTTGAAATGATCCAGCATCTGCGCGGTGACATCGGCAAAGAATTCCAGCGTTCCCGGTCCGACATCCTTGGACGACCCACCATGGCCCGGCAGGTCAAAGGCGATGACCCGCCGCCCGTGCGCCAGCGCCGCATGGTTCAGCATCCAGTTCTTGAGATCCCCGCCGAAACCATGGATCAACACCAGCGGCGTCGCGTCCCCCGTGCCAAGGTCATGCACGCGCAATGTATGCGTACCAACCGTTACAAGGGTTGGTTCCACCGCAGCTTCCGCACCTTCGTCCGAGGTGTTGTTCGCAGCGAATTCCGACTGAAAACGGGTAATGAACGCGTCGATTTCCGTATCCGGCACCGATGCGTCCGCCACCACCGCAATCAGCGCGCCGACCGGCAAAGTTTCCCCATTGGGTGCAACCTGCCGGCGCAGGATACCTGATGCCGGACTTTCGAAGGAATTGGTGATCTTTGAGGTCTCGATATCGACCAGTTCGTCACCCGCCTTCACCGGCTTGCCCGGGGCGATCATCCAGCCCGCGACCTTCCCCTCTGTCATGGCAAGGCCGAATTTGGGCATGGTGATGGGTGTGATCTCACTTGCCATGTCAGGCTTTCTCCGTAACGCGCACGTTCATGACCGATGTGACGGCCGCTTCTATCCGCTCCACACTGGGAAGATAGAGGTTTTCAAGCACCGTCGCGAACGGCACCGGGGTATGGGGCGGCACGACACGGCGGATGGGCGCGCGCAGGGCGTCGAACGCCTCTTCCGCCACCAGGGCCGCGATGTCGGTGGCCATGTTGCATCTTGGGCTTGATTCATCGACGATCACAAGGCGACCGGTATCAGCCACGCATTCCAAGATCGTGTCGCGATCCAGCGGCGATGTCGTGCGCGGATCAATGACCGTACAGCCGATCCCCTTGCGTTCCAGCCGGTCCGCCGCCTGATTGGCAAGGCCCACCATACGGCCGAAAGCCACAATCGTGACATCGCTGCCTTCACGCGTCAGGTTCGCTTCGCCGAACGGAATGGTATAGGCCTCGTCCGGGACGTCTTCTTCTTCGTCATACATCACCTTGTTTTCAAGGAAGATGACAGGATCGTCATCGCGGATCGACTCAATCAGCAGGCCCTTCGCCTCATAGGGGGAAGAAGGGACAACCACCTTCAGGCCGGGGATATGGGTGAACAGGGGATACAGCGCCTGGCTGTGCTGTGCCGCGGCATTGAACCCCGCGCCATACATCGCGCGGATCACCAGCGGCGTGCGTGCCTTGCCACCGAACATGTAACGGAACTTGGCCGCCTGGTTCATGATCTGGTCAAGGCAGCAGCCCACGAAATCCACGAACATCAGTTCCGCGACCGGACGCAGGCCCGTCACCGCCGCCCCTGCCGCCGCGCCAATATAAGAGGCCTCGGTAATCGGGGTGTCGAGGACGCGGTCCTCCCCGAATTCCTCCAAAAGGCCCTTGGTCACGCCCAGCACGCCGCCCCATGCATCCTTGATCCCGGCAGAGCCACCACGGCCACCGGCCACGTCCTCGCCCATCAGGATGACACGCGGGTCACGGCGCATTTCCAGGCGGATCGCCTCGTTAATGGCCTGTCGAAAGCTTTTCTTGCTCATTCTTCATTCTTTCGGACAATGGTTGCGAATATCGCGGTCACAGGCGGAGCGTTCCCGCCTGCCCGCACCGATGCGCAACCGGTTCAGTACCGCACATACACATCCGCCAGCAGGTCCGGTTCCTGCGGCAGGGGATCGGCCTTGGCCTGCATGACCGCGCTTTCGATCTCGTCCGCGACGGCGGCGTCGATCTCATCAAGCGCCGTCTCCTCCAGCAGGGCGGCCTGTGTCACGCGTTCACGGAACAGCTTGAGACAGTCATGGTCGCGCCTGGCCTCCGCCACCTCGCCCGCGGCGCGATAGGTCATCGCGTCCCCTTCGAAATGGCCGTACCAGCGTTGCAGGTGGACATGCAGCATCGCAGGCCCATTGCCCGCGCGCGCATGTGCGATCACCTCAGCCGAGGCCTGGTGTACGGCAAAGAAATCAGATCCGTCGCATTCGAAATAGGGCATGCCGAACGCGGCCGCGCGCGCCTTTTGCGTGCCGGCACAGGCATAGGACGCGGCCGTGGCCTCGCCATAGCCATTATCCTCCACCACGAAAACGGCAGGCAGGTTCCACACCGATGCGAGATTGAGGCTTTCGAGCGTCGATCCCTCGTTCGAGGCCCCGTCGCCATAGAATGCGACCGCCACAGCGCCATTGCGCAGCGTCTTGTGCGATAATGCCGCGCCACAGATCAGCGGCGGCCCACCACCAACAATGCCATTGGCGCCCAGCATCCCGCAGCCAAGGTCGGCAATATGCATCGACCCGCCCTTGCCCCGGCACACACCGGTGCTGCGGCCATAGATTTCGGCCATCATGCCCGCAACCCCCACGCCCTTGGCGATGCAATGGCCGTGGCCACGATGGGTGCTGGCGATCGTGTCGTTATCCGTCAGGTTGGCGCATACGCCAACGCCCGAGGCCTCTTCCCCGCAATACAGGTGAACAAAACCTGGGATCTCGCCCGTTGCGAACTCGACATGCAGGCGTTCCTCGAACATGCGGATGGTGCGCATCGCACGATAGGAACGCAGCAGCGTTTCACGCGCTATTTGCATGGATATCTTCCCTGTTCCAGCCATGGGTTCGTCTATGGCGTTCATTCTCCACCCGATGCGCGGCAATCTGGCGCGACCGGGCACATCCGCACCTCAGCGCCACCACGCCGCCTGAAACAAGCATGGGCGCATCGCTTTCACGCCCATGTGACGCCCCATGTCCGAAGTGTCGCGAAACGCGACACTTCGCCATGGGTTAAGGCGACATTAACCGCACCAGACACCCACGTACCAACCGTTACACAATACCAACCGTTACACGACAAGGCGACGCATGCCCCCATTTCCCCATCCCGTTCCCAATGAAACGCCCATGCTGCCCACACAGGGCGAGCTGGAGGCCTCATGGCGCCGGTGTGGCCATGACTACGCGCTTGACCCCGTCGCACCGTGGATGCCGCAGGTGCTATGCGATGCAGAACTGCGGCAATGCTGCCAGCGGTCAGGGGCGCTGTTGCGGCATGCGGAGGCGGCGATGGCGCAACTGCACACCATGCTGTCACCGCTGGGATATGCGACGCTGCTGGCGGATGCGGATGGGGTTGTGCTGGCGCACCGGGTCGATCCTGCCATCCGGCGGGGGTCGCGGCGATGGTGCCTGTGGCCCGGCGCGGTATGGGATGAAACGCACGGGGGCACAAACGGTGTCGGCACCTGCCTGGCCGAAGGGCGGCCGGTGGCCGTCCATGGCACACAGCACTGGCGCACCACCCTGCGTGGGCTGGCCTGTATCGCGACGCCCATCCACGACGCGCTGGGCCGCGTGGCGGGCGTAATCAATGCCAGTTCGTTCCATCCGGCACAGGATGGTCGTGAAACCGCGCTGATCAGTGCGATCGTGACGCAGGCGGCGCGGCAGGTTGAACACACTGCCTTCATGGACCGATATCACGGCCATGCGATCATGCTGCTGGGCGAAGGGCATGACGGATCGGTGCCCATGATTGCACTGGATTCGGACCGGGTGGTGGTCGGCGCAACCCATGCCGCGCGGGCGCATATGGGGATAGCCCCGGCGCAGGACCTTAATTTCTGCCTTCTTGCCGACACGCAGGACACCATGGCCGAAGGTGGCGAGCTGCGTCATGCACAGAAAATGGCAATCCGCTCCGCCCTGGCAAGTGCGCGTGGCAAAGTGGCGGTGGCGGCGCGGATGCTGGGCATCAGCCGATCCACACTGCACCGCAAGATGCGGATGCTGGCCCCCACGGACACGCAGGCCTGTTAACGGCAATCCGGGGATACCCAACATTTTCAGGGGCTGCCCCTGGTTCGGGCATGAAAGGTCTGTACAAATCTTTTGGAAAAATCAGAATCGAGATTTTGTAAATTGATGATGATGTCAGGATTATTTTTGATGCCCCCTGCAACCGATACAAAAAGCCATCAATGGCAGTTCAAAAAAGGCAGCATCAGCAATCATTTGGGATACTAAAAATTCTGATGGAGATGATTTCTTTAAAAAAAACTCCTAAATATTCCCATCATTACTTTATATGATGTTTGAAACGTTCTGGATTCACACCTCACTGAAACAATGAAAGTTTCCGGAAAATTTTCCCAAGAAACCATTGAAAAGCATCGTATTTCAAGAATGTTAAAGTAACGACTGAAATATACAACTCCTTAAAAACCATTTATAAAAAATAAGAAAAGTTTTCAGGGGCCGCTTCCTTTTAAAAATATGGCATTCTGTCGAAGAGATTATTTGAGAAGTCAACCCAAATAACATACTAAAATTATAAAGGTTTTTGGTGAAGCTTTTTCCAAAAAGCTTCAT
>NZ_BANE01000353.1:0-13480 GCF_000964405.1 Novacetimonas hansenii JCM 7643 | reverse complement strand
TTTGAATGCGTGCCTTCAAACAGGTGAAGATGCTCGTAAAAACAGTAAACCGGAGCATTTTCATCGAACCGGTTTTCGGTAGAAATGTTCTAGAACTGTGCGGAAACAGTGCCGAAATACTGCCGGGGCGCCCCCACAAACAGCGTCGGGTAATCACCTGAGAGCGGATAGCCCTCGATCCCCATGCCACCCACATAGGTCGTATTGAAAAGATTATAGACACCAAAATTGACCTTAAGGTTTTTGGCAAATCCGATATGGCCAAAATTATAGGTCGCGGAAAGATTAGCCAGCCAGTAAGCTGGCACATAAGTATCGTTCACATATGAAAGTGGCCGACGCCCTGTATAGGTTGCGCTGAACGTAGCGCTGGCATTTTTATAAGTATATGTGGCGTTTGTTTTATACATAAACTTCGGATAAGCAACCTGATGCTTACCTTTCAAGCTAACATACTGCCCTTCATATTCAATGCCACCTTCGTACTGTGCATCATTATAGCTAAAGCTGTTAAATATTTCCAACCCCTTGACCGGACGAAATGTCACCGAAACATCAGCCCCATTCATGGTCTCCTTACCTGCATTGGTAAATGTACTATAGGGCTGGAAAATATTGCCAGCTTCCGTGCTGACCAGTCTGTTATAATAATCCACATGATAAAAATCGACTGTTGCAGACAGGTGCTTGGCATTATACCTGTAACCGACAACATAATCCCATGTACGTTCAGGCCGTAGTGAATTCTTGGTCTCGTTGAAAACCTGCTGGTTGGCATCCGTCCATGCCCCACCATTGGGCATATTCCATGGATAGTACGTATAAGCACGCATGTTTTCTGCTATATCGAAATATAATTCATGGTGCCTGAGAAAGTTATAATTCATTGAAAAATGTGGAAGGAATGCATCTGCCGCAGTCAGGTTCCCACGAGGCAAGGCACTGGCACCAGTATAGGCGGCATTATTATAACTTGCGCCACCATGCGTGGTCTGCAACATGGAACGGAAACCCGCGCTGACTGTCAGGTTATGCAGGATGTGATATGTATCTTGCAAGAAGAACTGAAATGTATTCGTATTATATTCATCGTCAAATTCTGTTGTGTATGGATTGACATATGGTCCCATGGAACTGATTGGCTGCCCCTGCCCTAACAGGGGTTCGCTATACAGACGGGCTGGAAAGCTGTTCCAGTTATTTTCATACCAGAACCCGGCCTGAATATGGTTCGATGCAATATCATATTCAAAAGACTGTATGCCACCGATCCGGCGCATGCCCATATGGCCTACATACTGGCTCATCGGGGAACCATTGGGGGAAGGGATAGCTTCCTCCATTTCATAATTACCGCTGGAAACATGGGCGTACAGAATTGTTTTTTCCGTCAGACGTGGCGTCAGGTGAAATTCCGCAATAAGGGCAGAAAGGAAATTCCGCTGTTTCTGCCCTGCATCATTATAGGTTGCACTGGATTCATCCTGCACATTCCCCAATTTCTGAATATTGGAAGAATATATCCCCTGTGCTGCGGCATAGGCTTCAGCATAGTTCGGGTACAGGTAATTCAGGTTACCACCCAATGTCTTCAGCATATTCAGGCTTTCTGCCATGTAATTATACTGGTCGAGTTCGGACCAGTCGAAAATGGCAGTGACCTTACCGACATCATGAAATGGCTGAACAAGCTTGAAATTGACCTGCTGGGCAAGCTGATCGCCATAACCTTTCCATAAATTATTGTCCGTTCGGGCATAAGACGCATAAAATCTGGTTCCCGAAGCATTCAGCTTGCCACTATCTACCCTGGCAAACGTGCGGAAGGTGTGATTGCTGCCGAATGTCTGCGATACGCGCCCACCAGCCACCTCGTCTGGATCGCTCGTGCGATAGGTCAGTGCACCACCA
Source organism: Novacetimonas hansenii JCM 7643 (assembly GCF_000964405.1). Classification (GTDB taxonomy): domain Bacteria; phylum Pseudomonadota; class Alphaproteobacteria; order Acetobacterales; family Acetobacteraceae; genus Novacetimonas; species Novacetimonas hansenii. Next base: position 11,569 of record NZ_BANE01000353.1, on the reverse strand, counting down.
AGGTTCGTTGTAGAAGGCGTGCTGAGCGCGCCCCCACCTTGAGACAGTTGCATGCCGGCAATATTGTCCTGAATCTCAGCCTCATTAATATCAAGGCCATTATATTGCTGGAATCCCTGATCCCCCATGGGAATGCCATCAAGCGTGGCACCGATCTGGCTCTGGTTGAAGCCACGGATATAAAGCGTATTTGCGACCGTATCCAGGCCAAACGGGTCATCCGATGCAAAGCTTACGCCCGGGGTTGTGTTGGCCAGTACAGCAAGCGGGCTGGTGCCCGGAACATAAATATCCATCGTCTTACGAGACACGGCCTGCTGCGAACCCCGCGATACGTTGTGCGCCGTGGAAACCTTAAGCACTTCAGGTTCCGACGATGGCAGGGCCACGTGACCCGTGGACTGGGTCCTGGATTGGGCCGTGGACTGGGCTGTCCCCGTCCCCGCATGTCCCGAAAGCTTGATATGGCGCGGTCTGGGCGCTGTCGTAGTCTCTGCTGTACTCTGGGCCGCGTGGCTGCTTTCTACTCCCAACCCGATAACAAGGGCGGGAAGAGAAAATGCGCATGATAATGCACAAGTCAGATGATATCTGTATTTAAGTATATACATAAACCTGCCCCCTTTTTCCATGCCATGCACATTCTCGGCTTCAAGATATATTTTTAAAATCCACCCTTGATCCATTTATGGAAGTGGGCATTCGAACACCCCATATAGTGCGCATCAATACAGAAAGGATCATGGAGTCACGTCATTCACAAAGTAAACACCGTCTGGAACGGACGCGAATACTGTTATTTCCAATTTTTGTTTGGGGAGGAAAAGTGCAGATACTTCGACGATTGTACTGGCAGGACGATACGGCCCCACCCATTCGGACAGCAATGCTGCATGGGCAGAAAATTCAGCAATATCGGTGGTATAGATAGTCCAGCTTAGCAGATGCTCACGCGTCAATCCATCAGCCTTCAGACAGGCATCCAGCGTGGCCAGCACGAATTCAATCTGTCCTGCTGCATCATCTTCCCCGATGACCTCCAGGTTCTTCAAGCCGCCCTTGAGTGGAGCAACACCGGCATAATGAACCATATTACCGAACCTGACCGACTGGGAAAATCCCATCGCGTCAAAGACATCCGCATCAAGATAACCAATATTCGGCGTTGTGCGGGTGATATTGCAGACGCTCATGATTTGCTACTTTTCACAAGATCGGCTGCCTGGGATGACGTCTGACTTTTCTCCCCTATGGACGAAGTACTGTGGACTTCATGCGGCATGTTATCGCGCACAATCGTCATCGGATCTTCAAAATCACCAACATAACCCAGTGCGAAACAGCCAGTCTGGTAGCCCATCAGTTTCAGCAGGTCATCAGGCAGGGTTTTCGCAATTTCAAGCGGTGTTGTAAGATACTGGTTTTCTTCCTGCCTGACCCATCCGACAGCATAGGTAATGTTAATGGCCTGACGGATTTTGTCCGATATATTGGCACCGGCACCATGCCAGACCTTGCCTGTATAAAAGAGGGCCGAACCACGTCGCATAACCGCAGGAATAGCTTCACTGTCATCATATTTGGTACGATCGTCCAGATGACTACCCGGCACCACACGGGTTGCCCCCATTTCTTCTGTATAATCAGTCATGGCCCACAGAATATTACACTGCACATCGTAATCAGCGGGAAAAGGAAAGAAATCCCATACGATCTGATCAAGATGAAGGGCCTGAGCCGGGGAACCCGGAAAGACGCTGATGATCTGCGTCAGATGCAATTGTACAGTTGTCGCCTTGTGCAGAAACTGTTCCGCCACTTTTACAGCAGTAGTATGCATGACAAGTTCACGCGCTGCGGGTGAACGTGCGATCAGGGCGCCCGTGCGTTTTGTAAGTTTACCAATAAAATTATCAGCCCCATACAGGGTATGGTCAATATAAGGCTGCATTTCCGCAGTGACCCTGTCCATCAATTGTGGCGATGCAAGATCATCTACAATCGCGTAGCCATATTTACGCAGCGTTGCGACCACTTCTTCTGGTGTGGCCGTAGGAGGAAGGTGAATGGCTTCCATGATCGTTTCCCATTTGGGTTGTGACTGGAAACCAGCGTGCGTGGGTCAGGGGGAGTTTTCAATCCATCTTTGGATCGATTCCGAAAGGAAATAACAGTGACAGCCCCCCGAAATACCATCATTTTGCAAAGCCACAGGCGCATGAAACGCAATTCGCCTCGCATGTCGCAGATGGCACGCAGGCCCTGCCCGCAAACAGGATGCCTCCTGTACAAGCAGGGGCATAGCATCACGCTGATCCGTCCTGTTTTACATAATGGCGATCAGGCATACTCTGCCCCTTCGGATGCCGACTGGGCCTGATGGGCGGAGAGGGGCTATGGCACCTATAAAGAAGGCAGATTCGCGACAGCCGTCGGACAAGGTGAAGGCGCAGCTTTCACGTGTGATCGATGCCGACGCCATCAATGGTCTGTTCAGGGGAACCTGATGAACAGAGACAAGGCAACCCCAGGGACCAGTGCGCCAATTCACCCCGTCGTCATGAAGAAGGGGTGAATGCCCCCATCGAATGGATAGATGCTCAACGCCCCACTGCTTCACACGGTCATTGCCGCCAGCGTCAGGCGGGGCGCACTATGGGGAGAAATCCAGAAATAGCCTGATGAGATCATGATATCCGAAACACCATCCCCGTCAGGTAGTCCCCCCCGATTCCAGAATTTCAATCGGGGTACGCGTATAGAAAAACGAGGAGACAGCCCCCACAAGTAACAGGCCGCTTGCCACACAAAAGGCGGCATAAAACGTGCCGGTTCTTTCCACAATATAGCCCGTGACAATGGGCGCGACCATCCCAACAGAGTTTGTAAAGGTCAGGGCGAGGCCAAAGGCGGACCCGATATACCGTGACGGGACCAGCAGATCGTTCAGTAACGCCTGGTTCGCCCCGGACCCGGCACGCACAAACCCCAGCGCCAGACCAACCCCAACCACCACGGCCATTGCACTATTGGCCTGCGGTATGATCATCACAAGGAATGCGGAAATCACAAAAAGAACCGAGGTCACGACCCGGTTTGAAGCCGTGGTCGAACCATAACCACGCGACAGATAGGTGATCGCCACGCTCAGGATGACGGAAATTGCCGCGGCGGCAAGGTAGGTTAACGAAGCATCGAAACCGGCAACCGCCATATTCAGCCCGAATTTATGGTTCATATAGATGGGAAGCCAGCTTACCATCAGGAAATTCATGTAATTACCCGAGGCACCAGAAATCACGATCCCTGCGAAAGACCGTTTGCGCAGGATCGCCAGCAATTGCAGGACTGATGGACGCGGCGGCGCGGCTTCATCCGCCGTGCCCACATGCACAGCCACACGATGGTCCCTGTATCGGACCCACCAGACCAATGCCCATACAAAACCCGGCAATGCCAGGATGACCGTCGCCAGCCGCCAACCGTAAACATAGGTCAGCGCACCGGCCACAGCCGTGCCGAGGGCAAGCCCGACCTGCATGCTTGCCATGAAGACAGTAAACAGCACCGGCCGTTCCCCCGATGACGACAGGCGGTTGATAACCGACGCCCCGATGGGAAAGGTAGGGGCCTCCCCCACACCCAGCAGAACCCGCGAAACCAGCAGGTTGCCATAACTGCCGCCCAACGCCCCCGCAACCATCGCCAGTGACCAGAAGGCCACGGAAAGGCTGCCCATGATGCGGTTTCCGTATTTTTCCGCAAGGACGGCGCTGGGAAAATTCAGAAGTATATAGATCCACAAAGAAGCCGACAGAAGCCACCCGACCGAAGATGGGGAAAGATGGAACTCCTGCGAGATCAGCGGCATGCTGGCTGAAAGCGATGAACGATCCGCGTAATTCAGCGCACACATGACCATGATCATGAATAGGAAAAAGTTTCTTTTCTGCTTCATCTACCCGCGTACCCGTCTGGGGGATGCCTGAAAACATTCCCCCGGACAAAAGAAAATAGATATTTCACGATATAAATTTATGAAAAAGACCTTGAATTCAAAAGTCTTTTCAAAATGCGAATTGACAGGATCAAACGCTTCGTGATGCTTCACGCCATGACGGATAATGCGCATCGGCATAGGCTTCGGTGATATAGCCATACCGGATATCGCGCCTCACGCATTCGGCAGGGCGTTCGGCAGGGGCACCATACCCGCCCCCTCCGGCCATCTGGATGACAAGGCGATCCCCAGCGGGTACGACCGCACTGCCACGTGGCGGCAGTGACGCGCCAGAGGCCAGCGACACATGCCCCTTTCCCCCCGGCAGGCCACCATCGCGCCCCCGCGCGGGATAGATCGTGCGATCATAATTGGGGGAAGTGGCAAACGCGACGTTCTCCCTGCTTTCGATTTCCACAACCTGCCCCAGGCCACCGCGAAAACGCCCTGCCCCACCACTGTTCACCGCCAGATCCTTTCGGGTCACGACAATCGGCGCCATGGTCTCCAATATCTCCACCGACACATTCCTGATGCCTGATGGAAACGCCGTGGCCGACATCCCGTCCTGATGGCCCTGTGCGCCCATTCCACCGGCATTAAGGCTGATGAGATTGAATGTCCTGCCCAATGCATGGGTTTCGCCTGGCACAGCAGGGACAAGGCCCGGCCCACCGGAAAGCACGATGTTCCACAGGCTGGATGAACTTTCCGCGGGAACGGCCATGCCCGCAATCGCGGAAAAGCAGCCCATGACCACATCAGGCAGCAACTGCCCCACGGCCCCCCGGCCCGCAACCGGGGCAGGATGGCGGGCATTGAGGAGGCTGCCATCAGGGGCAGAAACCGTCACGACCGAAAGGCTGCCAGCATTGTTCGGCACATCAGGATTCACAAGCAGCTTCACGCCATAGGCGGTATAGGCCTCGGTATAGCTTAGCGGGACATTGATCCCGATACCCACGCAATCCGGGACATCCACATACGCGACATCAATGCCCTGTTCGCTGATGGTCACTTTCGCGCTGAGTGTAAAAGGTGCGCCAAACCCATCGACGGTCATGGAGTTCAGGAATTCCCCATGTGGCAGGGCCTTTATCAACTCCAGGCTGGCATTGCGTGAGGTCTCGAGGATATAGTGCCCGGCCGCGTGAAACGTCTCGTGCCCGAACGTTTCGATCAATTCGACCAGAAGGCGCGCGCCCAGGTCGTTGCTGGATATTTCGGCAAAGATATCGCCCAGGACCTGCCCGGACTCCCTGACGTTCTGGCGGATGATGGCGATCACATCGTCATTGAGGCGCCCGGCGCGACGGATCTTGAGGATGGGCAGGAACAGGCCTTCCTCATATACCTGTGCGGCCCGCCCGAAGACACCGCAGCCCCCGATATCCACGACATGCAGGGTGCAGGCGAAAAACGCGACAAGCTGACTGCCGGCGAAAACCGGCGTCACAAGGACAATGTCATTCAGATGACCCGTTCCCTTCCACGGATCATTAAAGATGAAGGCATCCCCCTCTTCGATCTGTGCGGGGGAAAAGGCGTCCAGGACATGCATAACGCTTTTGGCCATGGAGTTCACATGCCCCGGCGTCCCGGTGACGGCCTGGGACAACATGTTCCCCCGTGCATCATAGATCCCGGCGGATAGATCCCCCGCCTCCCGCGTGGGGGCGCCAAAGGCACACCGGACCAGGGCATGGGCCTGTTGCTCGGCAATGGAAATCAGTCGGTTCCAGATAATCTGGTAACGCACGATATCCTGGCCGCGCCGGGAAGCATCTTGAGACATGCCAGCTACCTTCATCAAATATTTCGAGTAAGAACAATATCGCCAGAGATGTCGCAGATCGCCGAGAAAGAAGACGGCACAACGGTTGTCGTATCCGGGTCGATAATCAGAAGCGGCCCGGGATAGGTCGTCCCCTCCACCATTGCCTGTCGGCCAAGCGCATGCCCGCGCTGCGGCCCATCAACGGTTTCAAGCGTCACCTCGACCGGATGTTGCGGCCCCACGGGAATGTCTTTTGCAAATTCGATCTGGAAATGCCGATCCCTCAGGCCACCATCGCGCTCTTCGACATGGACGCTGAATCCGGTGATCTGGATCGCCAGATGCGCAAAGGAGATATTGTAAATCTGCTGATATTTTCGTGTAAACAGATCAACAAGACACGCATGGAGTTCATCAGTGGGCACATCCTCGGGCAACGCAATGGTAATCTCATGCCCCTGCCCCAGATAACGCAGGTCCACAAAGCGCTGCACGCGCATCGCGCCATCGCCCACCGCTTCCTTGATGACAAGGCGTCCCTCTGCCTCAAGGCGCGCAAGTATGCCGGCAATTGCGGTGGGATCGGCGGCGTCCAGGTCAATGATCCGGGCATGCGACACCTGATAGGCCGCGGGCATGCGCAGAAAACCAATGCATGAACCGATGCCCGCGCCACGCGGGATGATGACCCGCCCAATTCCCAGCTTGTCCGCCAGAGAAGCCGCATGCAGCGGCGCGCACCCCCCAAAGGCGATCAGGATGCGCTGCGGCAGGAGGCTGCCCTGTTCCTGCGCATGGATACGCGCGGCACTTGCCATATTTTCATTGACGATTTCATCGGCGCCAGAGGCCGCAACCTTTGGCGCAAGCGCCTGCGAGGATGAAAATGCCCGTGCAAACGCCTCTCGCGCGGCCTCCACGTCAAGAGACAGCCCGTCATTGCCAAAATAACGTGGGTTCAGACGACCCAGCACCACATTCGCATCCGTAACCGTGGGAAGACGCCCGCCCTTGCCATAACAGGCCGGACCGGGCGTGGACCCCACGGATTGTGGCCCCACCGTAATCCGGCCGATCCGATCAGAGGAGACCACCGACCCACCGCCAGCGCCGATTTCGACCATTTCAACCACGGGAATGCGAACTGGAAAGCCACTTCCCTTCATGAAACGATATTGCCGATCCACCTCGAACACGCGCCCATAACTCGGCGCGCCCCCATCAATCAGCGCCAGCTTCGCCGTGGTGCCGCCCATATCGAACGACAGCGCCTCTGCCTCGCCACGCCGTCGCGCGACATGGGCGGCAAGGATCGCCCCACCCACCGGGCCACTTTCGACCAGCCGGATGGGAAAACGCCGCGCCACGTCAACAGAGGTCAGGCCCCCGCCCGAATTGACAAGGAACAGGGGACAGTCAAACCCCCGGCGTGTGATTCCTTCGTAAAGCAATTCCAGATAACGGCTGACGAGCGGTTGGACATAAGCATTCGCACATGTGGTGATGAAGCGGTCATATTCGCGTATTTCGGGGCATACCTCAGAAGAGAGCGAGATATACAGATCCGGCAGGCTGGCATGCAGGATATCGCGGACCTTGCGTTCATGCGTGTCGTTGATGTGACTGTGCATCAGGCAGATTGCGACGCTCTGCGCGCCCATCTCCCGGATCGCCGGGATCAGGCGACGTACATCCTCTTCGGAGACTTCGGACCTGACGCTGCCATCCGCGTGGATGCGTTCACATATCGTAAAACGCGCGGGGCGGGGGATGAGGGGGGCGGCTTTCGCACTGTGGATGTCATACTGGGCATAGCGATGTTCATAGGCAATTTCGATCACGTCGCGGAATCCCTGCGTTGTGATCATTGCGGTTTTGGCGCCCTTGCGTTCAATCAGGGCATTCGTCGCCAATGTCGTACCATGCAGGATGGAGCGGACATCCGATGGCACGAGTCCAGCATTGCGAAGGGAGATTTCAATCCCCCGCAACATCCCATTTTCCGGATGCGCAACATCCGTCAGAACTTTCGATGCGAAAACATGATTTCCGTTTTCTATTGCAATATCGGTAAATGTTCCGCCGATATCGACAGAAATTCGTGCCCCTGGCCCCGCCATAATAATGTCCTTTGGAAATAAATGCGTCAGAATGTGTACGAAGCCCGCACGTAATACATCCCGCCACTGAACCCGAATGGGGAGTAATAGGAGTATTTCGTAACATAGGACTGTGCCTTGGCGGCCCAGCCGGGAATCCTCGTCGGGTATTTGTTCCCCAGGTTATACGCACCCACCGTCAGCATCAGTTTGGGGATCACACGGTAACTGACCTCCATATTGGTCAGAAAGGCCGGGCGTTGTTCAAACGGCGCGATGCTTACACCTGCGGCGGGACTGCCAAGGAACAGCGTAGAGCCATAACGTTCCTCCTGAAGGAAGACGCGCCATTTCCCATAATTCCAGGTTACATTGACATTTTCACGGTTTCGCGGCGCAGTCCGCAACAGCAGCGCCGTCGAATATCCGTTGACAAAGGACAGGCCATGCGCGGCCGCAGCGGCCGGGGTCTTGTTGATGCTGCGGACCTCGTTATCCGTAAAGTTAAGACCGATGCCAAAGTTGAAATGACCGACATGCCGGGTGAACAGGTCATAACTTGCGGTGAAATCACCGCCCCAGGTATTGGTGTTCAGGGCATTGGTATAAAACTGCAAGCTGTTGGAAGCACTATCGCCAAGCCCGTACATCCCCATCAGTGATGATATATACGACCCCGAAAGGGTCGTCGTATCCATCAGCCGGTTATTGATGGCGATATAGTACAGATTCCCCGAATAATGAAGGTTGGGGATCAGTTCCCCTTCCGCGCCGATCGTAAAGCTTCTTGAGGATTCGCCTTTGAGCCTGCCTGCGCCCAGCGCATTGGCGATCGCATGATTGGCCGGAAGCTGGTCGATCTGATAGGTGGGGAATGGGTCGATAAAGTAATAATGTTCCTGCCCCAGGGTCGGTGGCCGGTATCCCGCATTGATGTTGGCACGCAGAGCGATACGCTTGTTAAAGCCATAGCGGGTCCCGATGGAGCCGGTTTCGACTGTCGCAAGGCTGCTGTAACTGGTGGCGCGACCGCCAAGCGTCCATTCCCATTTGGAGGTTACAAAGAAATCAAGGTTCAGATATCCATCGAACGTATCACGTGAAGTATTGTTCGCCGCAAGTGGCGACGTGCCGGGATGATCGGCAGCCCCCGGCGTCAGCCCGTTTCCACCATTGGCCCATGACTGATACTCCCCCGCTGTCATCTGAAAGGTGTCATGACGATATTCGGCACCGAAATTCACGCGGATATCACGCGGAAGGAACGTTGTCCTGATCGGGCGCGACACCCGAAGACCCGCAGTCAACTGCGAGGAAATATTCGATCCGTCGTCAAAATTCCTCTTTGATGCCAGCCCCAGCGACGGATTGTCCGTATGCTGCATATTATATTGCTGGTAATCGCGCCCGTAATTGACATAGGTGTCCCACGCGAATTTTTTATATGTTCCCTTGATGCCGTTATCGACTTCAAAGTCATATTCATCCATATCGAGATAGGGTTGCATTCCCGTCGGGTAATAGGATGCAATCACATTGGATGTCTGGCTGACGGGTCGATATGCCTCCGCCACATTGACACGCCTATGGGAAAATGTATCCGTGCTATAGAAATGTATCGCATCGGTCAGCGGAATTTCTATATTCGCGCTCAGGTTTTCCAATGTGCTTTTGGGCAGGCCCAGGCCACGTTGCACATCCTTGTTGAACCCGGCTTCACGCGGGTCCTGCGATCCATCGGCAAGGAGCGGAAATTCATTCCCCTGTAATTTTCCGCTGTTATTGGTTGGCAACTGGTGTTTGACCTGAAAGGCAAGATGCGCAGATCCACCCCGATGGCCGATTTTCCAGCCATAATCCCCATATCCGTCAATGGCCTGCCCATCGCCCTGGTAATAACCACTATTTTCAAAATTGATCGTACCGCCGGACACATCGCTCTTCAGGACGATATTGATCGCGCCCGCAATGGCGTCCGCGCCATACAGGGCGGTCGCACCTTCGGTAATGACCTCGATATGATCCACCGCGCCAATCGGGATCAGGGACAGGTCGGCCGGTTCACTTCCGACATTAGGCCCTGGATTGACGTTGAAATTCGCACCGATATGACGCCTGTGACCATTCACAAGAATAAGTGTCTCGTCAGGTGAAAGCCCCCGCAAGGCGATGGTCTGCGTGAAGGCCCCGCCCCCTTCTCCGTTATGGGGGGGCGAGGTGACGGAAGACACCATCTGGGTCAGCGCCTGCGTCAGGTCCGTCTTGCCCGTTTTCATCAGATCATCGGCCTTGATGATAATCACCGGGGTCGTACTGTGGGGATTTGTGCTGGGGGAAAGAACGGAATTCCCCGGGATTCTGCGTGAATTGACACTGATATCCTCGGCTTTCGCCGACACGATGCCTGATGGCGCCTTCCCCTCATGCAGTGCGATCCCAGATGAAGCCGCAGAATGCGCCGCCGAAAGGGGGGCCGGACGGGTGGCCACGCCTGCATTGCCCTGCCGCGCCTGCGCATAGGCGTGCGTGTCTTTGGTTTTTTTCGCCAGTACAGACGACGCAACCACCGTCTGCGCAGATGCGGATATCGGTCCCGAAAGCAGCGTCGCAGCCACCAGGGCGGATGCAAAATGCGATGATCCCCATTGTTTCAGCACCGGATTGCCAATACCCGACGCGTCATGGGCACGATCATGACATGAGCGCGCGATGGTCGCGTGTTGAATGAACGAAGCCAGTTCCATCCGTCCACCCTTTGGGGAAAGGCGGCTGCATTCAGAAGGTCGGCTCATGACGAGAACCCGGGCACAAAATGCATCTCTATATAACTTTCTAAACGAGTGGATTTATGGAAAACACACCTTTAACGAACAAATATCAGGATTCATTTATTTTACAACTATGTTGTATAAAATTATGTATTACTATTATTTATAGTTAAATGTAAGCGCACGCGCCCTTCCCAATGATGTCCATAAAATGTCCACCCGGATGAAAACATCGATGTTTTTGAAAACCCCTTACCAGAAAACACGCACGCGGTTTCAGGATGACTGTGCCTGGCGCAGGCATTCATGCTGCCTTGTCCGCCTTGATATCTTCTTGATATAATCAGGTGTTTTATTTCCACACCCTGTTCCGGGCGATGGGCGAGAAGACCATTTCACAGGAGAAACCGGATGGCGCACTGGATATTAGGCGACCCCGTAACCAAATTCCGCAATGACATGACACCTGTCGAACGCCGCGCAGCGGTCAATGCGCTTGGTCTTGTTGCCGTGCGGGCGCGGGCGACACAATTGCAACATGAACTCGAAGCCCTGGCGCAGGAGATCGCAGCCTTTCCCACCACACCCCTGATGCAGGACGCGGCACAGGAAATCCGTAATGCCGCCTCCACCGTCGAAGAGGCACACCACACCCTGCTGGGCGGGATGAATGACCCATCCGTAAGAGGGGCCGCAGGGTAATACAGAAAATCCGGGCAATGACCCGGCACCATGTTGCAGACAAGGAAGGGTAATGGAGAATATCCTCCCTGTCTGACACCAACAGATTTTCGAAAAAGGTCGCCTTTTCGAAAAAAGGCGACACCCAAAACTTTTACCGCCTCATCACTTAGATGACTGTTTGAAAAGTCAGGCTTAACAATATCCTGAAATTATAAAGGTTTTTGGTGAAGCTTTTTCCAAA
>NZ_BANE01000354.1 GCF_000964405.1 Novacetimonas hansenii JCM 7643 | reverse complement strand
AAAAGCACCACCGGCCCCACCCTGGCGGAGATCGAGGCGATCTATGCCAGATGCAAGGCCGATAACGCCGCCATTCAGGCATCGTGAGCCTTTTTGTCGCGGGCCTGCTGGTCGGGTTC
>NZ_BANE01000355.1 GCF_000964405.1 Novacetimonas hansenii JCM 7643 | reverse complement strand
GGCACCGCATCCGTCTGGTCATTGAAAACCGGGGTGAACAGCGATGCCACAGAGGCCCCGGACGGGTTGGCCGTATCCTCTGGCACGGGGGGCAGCGTCACATTCCCGGTGGCAAGCGGCGCGTCATTTACCGGCGTCACCACTGTCGAAAGCGCCGAAAAATTGGCCGAAATCGCCGTAGTCCCGCCATTGACCGATACATCCACCCCTGTTGCATCCGCCACAGGGCCATTGCTGCTGTCGATCAGGCGCGATGTCAGTACGGGCGGCGTGCCGTTCCAGTTCGGCGCGGGCAGGAACGACAGGAGCGCCGATGGCGACAGCACGGTCGCGTTCGTATCCGACACGTTCGTTGCAACCGCCG
>NZ_BANE01000356.1 GCF_000964405.1 Novacetimonas hansenii JCM 7643 | reverse complement strand
CCTTTTTCGATCAAAAGGCAGCACCCAAAAACTTTTCTTGTTTTCAAACAATCCCCAGGGGGCACGCCACCTGTCGTGCCCGTAATGGCCCGCGCCGCGCCCGTTGACGGATGCGCGGGCGCGGGATCAGGCCAGCCCTTCTTCCTTCAGCGCCTTTTGCGTTGCGGGGCGGGCGAATACCCGTTCGCGCAGGGCGCTGGCCTCGGGGTAGGGGGAGAGGTCCACATTGACGTGCGGCGCCCAGCTCAGGATCACAGCCAGCAGGGCATCGGCCTGCGTGAATCCCACCGGCAGCATATGGTCGTCGCCGCTGGCGCTCAGGATCGCCTCCACCTGTGTCAGGCGGCGCTTGATGTTGGCGAACTGTCGTTCACGCACCGTGTCGGGCAGGTCGGGCGCGAACAGCGGGGCAAAGGCGGCGTGTACGTCCTCGCAAAAGCCGATGGCCTCCAGCAGGCGATACTGCGCCAGTGAACCGGGGGCGGGATGCAGGGCCGCAATGTCAGACTGTGCGCCGATATAGGTCAGGACCGCCACATTCTGCGTCAGGACCTCGCCCGGTGCGACCTCCAGCGCGGGCACCGCGCCGCGTGGATTGATGCTGAGATAGTCGCCGCCGCTGGCGGTTTTCCTGGCCTTCAGGTCCACCCGTTCCACCTGATGGGGCAGGCCGGTTTCATTCAGGATGATATGCGCGGCAAGTGAACATGCGCCCGGGGCGTAATACAGTTTCATGGCGTGACTTCCTGTCTGTCTCGGTGGATCGGGGTGGCGTGTGGGCCGCCCCGTTCGGGATGTGAGGGTTGCACATGCCGTGCGCCGTGCAAAGTAACCCCCGACAGACAGGTGGGCCGCGCGGAGACCGCCGTGATGGGCCATGGAGCAAGGAAAATCGTCAGTAAGGCACGCTCTGGCAACATGGGCGGGAGCCTCTTGTGCGGTTTCCTACATTAGAGAGTGTTTGAAAACAACTCATTGATAAAAAACAAGAAAA
>NZ_BANE01000357.1 GCF_000964405.1 Novacetimonas hansenii JCM 7643 | reverse complement strand
GCGGCGGCGACATCTTCCGCACCACTCCCTCCACCGGTCCCGCGCAGCCCCACCCCGGCTGCGTCTGCGACCAGTGTGCCCGCCAAGCAGCCCCCCGTGAGCGCACCTGTAGCTGCGTCCGCCAGCGCCCCGGCCAGCACGCCCACCCCTGCATCGGGCGAGACATCGGCCAATGCCGGGGGCGGTGTGAATGC
>NZ_BANE01000358.1 GCF_000964405.1 Novacetimonas hansenii JCM 7643 | reverse complement strand
TTTTTCTAAAAAGCTTCGAAAGACGCCGCCTTTCTGAAAAAAGGTGGCGTCCAAAAACTTTTCCTGTTTTTTATCAATGACTTGTTTTCAAACACTCTCTTATAAACGGGTTGCTTTATAAATAATCTTGGCAATCTGCACCGGCTGAAATCCCTTGTCGGCATCCGCCCTGCCGGATACGCCATGGGGCGCGCATATGAAACACACATGGGGCCATGTCATCCCGACCGGTTCAAAGTGCGGAGTTTGTATGGCATGATGGCAACAACATCTGCCAATGGATACGACATGAACCGCAAACCATCGTTGCTGCCGGGGAATATCAGCCCCCTTCGTATCGCACTGTGCGTCGGTGGCGCGATCCTGGTGGTGGTACAGTTCGTACGCTCCGCCCATATGGACCCGCTGGTCGCGATGCCGGGCGACGTGATGTTCCACATCGTCATGATGGCGCTGGGCGCAATCCTGTTCGTGCTGGGCATGTGGGGGCCGTCGATGTGATCCGCATCGACATGGCATGCCCTGACACATATCACCGGCACGTCATGGACAGGTTCCGGCTGACGCTTTTGCCCGCGCCCCTCCCCAAGACGCCGCCTTGTTTAAGAGACTGTTTGAAAACAACGCATTGATAAAAAACAGGAAAATTTTCTGGGTGCCGCCTTTTTTCAAAAAGGCGGCGTCTTTCGAAGCTTT
>NZ_BANE01000359.1 GCF_000964405.1 Novacetimonas hansenii JCM 7643 | reverse complement strand
CTGTTTGAAAACAAACCATTGATAAAAAAATAAGAAAAGTTTTTTGGTGCCGCCTTTTTTTTCAAAAAGGTGGCGTCTTTCGAAGCTTTTTGGAAAAATATTCACCAAAAACTTTTCTTATTTCAGTATGTTATCGCGCCTGACTTTTCAAACAGTCTCTCAGGCTCAACTCTCCTGAAATAGGAAAAGTTTTTGAGTGTCGCCTTTTTTTAAAAAGATGGCGTCTTCCGAAGCTTTTTGAAAAAAGCTTCACCAAAAACTTTTCTTATTTTTTTATCAATGGTTTGTTTTCAAACAG
>NZ_BANE01000360.1 GCF_000964405.1 Novacetimonas hansenii JCM 7643 | reverse complement strand
GAAGACGCCGCCTTTTTCGATCGAAAGGCGGCACCCAAAAACTTCTCTTTTTTATCAATAACTTGTTTTCAAACACTCTCTAACCGACTGTTTTCAGGTATAATTTCATCGGGGACGTCTTGAAAGGACAGAACCGGCAACCTGCTGGATTCATGAAATTTCCTGACGCCGCTTTATCCCCCCGAATTTCGAAAGACATCGTCTTTTTTAAAAAAGCACACATCCCAAGAGTTTTTTTCCATTCCTTCCCAACCGGGCATTTCCGAACAGCGTGCCAAAGATAAAAGCCCTTGGTGAAACGGCCCCCAGCACGCCCCCCCTTTCAAAACGGCGATACCCAATAGGGCATGTTCCCCTCCGGCCTGCATGCCTGCGCGTTAGTTGATTGTTTTTTCCGTCCTCTTCATAGTTTCCATAAGATGGAAGGGAAAAACGCCGCCATGACGCCCACGACGATGCGCCTGCTTGACGAAGTCGGAACCGATTTCGAAAGCTTTGACAACGCGGACGCCGCCGTTGCACGGATTACCGAACTGTATGATGCGGCGGCGCAATTGCTGCGCGATGCTTTTGCCGCGCGCGATACCAGCCACCTTGCGCAAGGGGTTTACCCCTATCTCGCCTTTGCGCAGGAAGGGGGGCTGTCGGCCGACATGCCGCGTCCGCCCTTTGATATCGTGCTTGAAAGCGGTTTTTATGGCACGACGCTGACACATCCCCACCTGTACCGCGAGTACTGGCGCGAACAGATCGACATCCTGCTGCGCCATTATCACCAGCCCGTGCTGGTGGGGCGTTCGCGGCGGCCCATCCCCCTGTCCTATGTCATGGAAGATGCCGTGACCTCCCTGACCGAAGGGGACATGGCCTGGCTGCAACAGCATTTCGCGCTGCCCGACCTGTGGATGACGGACGATTCGATCGCCAACTGCGAACAGGTGCCGCGTTCGGGCACACCGCGTCCGCTGGCGCTGTTCACCGCCGAACGCACCGATTATTCTCTGGCCCGGCTGCATCATTATACCGGCACCGCCCCCCGCCATTTCCAGCGTTTCATCCTGCTGACCAATTACCAGCGTTATGTGGACGCCTTTCGCGATTATGGGCACGCACAGGTCGATTCAGGGGGGGAATATGACGCCTTTGTCGAACCCGGCGGCGTCACCCATCACAAGGGCGGCACACCTGACGCCCCCGGTGGCGCAGGCAGCCTGCCGCAGATGCCGGCCTATCACCTGTGTCGCCCGGATGGCGATGGCATCACGCTGGTCAATATCGGGGTCGGGCCGGCCAATGCGAAAACGATTACCGACCATCTGGCCGTACTACGCCCGCATTGCTGGCTGATGGTGGGCCATTGCGCCGGGCTTCGCCGGACACAGCGGTTGGGCGATTATGTGCTGGCGCATGGTTATCTGCGCGATGACAATGTACTGGACGAGGATCTGCCCCCATGGGTGCCCGTCCCCCCCATAGCGGAAGTCCAGATGGCGTTGCAGGACGTGGCCGAACGGGTGACGGGCCTGCATGATGCGGAACTCAAGACCCGGCTGCGCACCGGCACGGTCATGACCACGGACAACCGCAACTGGGAACTCCGGCTCGAAGCACTGTTCACGCGCATCAACATGACACGGGCCATTGCGGTGGACATGGAATCAGCCACCATCGCGGCCAACGGTTTCCGTTTTCGCGTCCCCTATGGCACGCTTTTGTGCGTATCGGACAAACCCCTGCATGGGGAAGTGAAGCTGCGTGGCATGGCCAATGCCTTCTACCGCGAACGCGTGCGTCAGCACCTGATCGTGGGGATCGAAACCATGCGGCAATTGCGCGCACAGGGCGTCGACCGACTGCATTCGCGCAAGCTGCGTGGCTTTGACGAACCGGCCTTTCGTTAATGGATCCCCGTGCGGTTATCCTGCACCACCTTGGCAGCAATGACGCCGCCCCTTGCGCGCCCTGTCAGGGGGCTGCCTGAAATATGGGGTTCGCAAACGTCTGGACTCATAGAGAGTGTTTGAAAAACAGGAAAAGTTTTTGGGTGCCGCCTTTTAATCGAAAAAGGCGGCGTCTTTCAAAGCTTTTTGGAAAAAGCTTCACAAAAAAACCTTTATGATTTCAGTATGTTATCGAGTCTGGCTTTTCAAACAGCCTCATAAAATTTTGGGGTGCATCTTTTGTCGAAAAGGCAACGGCTTTCAAAGCCCCGCGAAAAAGCACACCCCAAACTTTTCCATTCCTTAATCGGTATGTTGTTTTCAAACACTCTCTAATATTTTTGTTTCGTATCAGAAATCCGGCATGGTCTGCGCCAGATGACCACCCAACCGCACCGGGGCCATCCGCCGCGCCAGACCGGTGGCGTCGTCAGTTTCCACCATCATGCCCGCGATGCTGGCGTCACCTTCCGCCGGTTGCAGGCGTTCGCCGGGCATCTTACGCACGAAACGTGCGATGGCGGCATCCTTGCCCATGCCGATCACACTGTCATAATCACCGCACATCCCCGCATCGGTCTGAAAGGCCGTGCCCTTGGGAAAGATACGATGGTCGGCCGTGGGCGTATGGGTATGGGTGCCGATCACCAGCGACACGCGACCATCACAGACATGCCCCATGGCCCATTTCTCGCTCGTCGCCTCGGCATGGACATCGACAATGATGGCCTGCACCGTAACGCCAAGGCGATGACGCGACAGGATGTCCGACACGGCCCGGAACGGGTCATCCATCGCATCCATGAACTGACGTCCCATGACGCTGATGACGAGTGCCTTGTGCCCGTTGACCAGTGGAACGACCACACTGCCCTGTCCCGGCGTGCCGGGGGGATAGTTGGCGGGACGGATGATGCGCGGTTCGGCGTCGATATGGCCGATCATGTCCCGCCGGTCCCAACTATGGTTGCCCAACGTGATGACATCCGCCCCGGCATTGAACAGGTCCTGTCCGATGGCGGGTGACAGGCCGAAGCCATGGCTGGCGTTTTCCCCGTTGACCACCACAAGGTCCAGCGACAGTTCGGCACGCAATCCCGGCAGACGGCTGATGACCGCTTCGCGCCCGACGCGGCCCACGATATCGCCCAGAAACAGTATCCTCAAAAAATCTGACCTTCTTCCATTCAATCCCGCGCCGGTCCATCCACATGACCCGCGATGCACCTGATCCATTCACGATCCGTGACAATGCCCGACAGCGGCACATCATGCACGCCCATGGGGATCTGCGCGACCTCCTGCGCGGCGAGTCCATAACCGATCGCAACCGCATGGGGCAGGCGCGCCAGCGTGCGATCATAATATCCCCCACCATATCCCAGCCGCCCGCCCCGCCGGTCAAAGGCCAGCAGCGGCACAAACACCATGTCGGGCACATAGGCATGGCCATCGGGATGCCGTGTTGCAAACCGGCCATTGCACATCGTCACGCCCGGATGCCAGTGATGAAAGGAAAGAGGCTGCCCCCGAGGCGGCGTAAAGGGCAAAAGCACGCGGTACCCCCGCCCATGCAACACGCCAAACAGCGGACGCAGGTCAAGTTCACCGGGCAAGGGCCAGACCAGCGCGACAGCACTGCCGGGTGACAGGGTATCGACCCGTGCCGCGATCCCCGCCCGCAATGCCTGTTCCTGCGCCATGGTGGGGGATGCACCTTCGCGCATCGCACGGCAGTGCTGGCGCAACCGGGCCTTGGCCCCCGCAAGTGCGGGGGGATCGGTATCGTGCGGTATCGTCATGAGAATTACGGAGCCACCATGACCGTTGGCCTTATCAGCCCTCCCGGACCTGCAGGTGCAGGTGGGTGCCAGGTAACGTGACCACGATCACGACAGTGCCAGCCCCCTTAGGAAGTGCTTATCGGCCCAGGGGTTGATTTTTGCCTGACGCATCCGGCAGCCCCGCACCTGCTATCTAGTCATGTTCGAGGGCGGCTGCAATATTTTCCGCACGTTCCACGAGATGTTCAAGCTGATCGCGACGGCGTTCGTTCTCGATCCTGGCCTGACGTCCCTGCGCAAGCTGGTGGGCGGTATCGGCGGACATCTTTTCCGCCGTCAGGTCATGGATCTCGTCCGCCATCAGCAACGCCGCCAGCGCAAGCAGCCGTCCTTCGCCACTATGCCCACCAATCGCACGGATACGGTCGATTCGACGCTCCACTTCCTGCGCCATGGCCTGCAGGTGCTGTTCCTGCCCCTCTTCACACCCGACGCTGTAGGAATAGCCGTTGATGCGTACTGTGACCTGTCCCATCATCATTTGCCCTTTATGTCCGCAATCACGGTTGCCGCCCCCCCATCGGACAGCGCGTCGCGCACCCGTGCGATCAGGGCGTCAATATTCGCGGCCAACGCCTGCAGGTCGATCCCCGGATCGGTGGGCTGCGTCGTGGGGGACGGCACGGAACCAGCCGGCGGCCAGGTTCCTTCTTCGCGACATTCAATGGCAAAGGCGATACGCGTCAGCGCCTGTTCCAGCCGGTCGGCGGGATCGCGCGCCCCGTCATGCGCGGATACGGATGCTTCCCGCCCCGCCTGCGTTGTGTCAGTATTGGACACGTTCATCCTTCATAATTTCCTGCCCTGGTCCCTTGCAACAGATCGCCCGGTGACGTCTGAACGTCAAGCATGATCGCTAATCATGACAATTTTGCGTATCCGCGTCATTTCATCGTCATGTCCACGCATGACGAGGCCACGTTGCTGCGCGCCATCCTGAACGAAAGCGACATGCACGCCCCCCTCCGGGCGTGCGCGCTACTGTCCCCCCCCGATGCAGGGTGTTTCATGGGGGTGGGATGGTGGCGGGCGCTGACGGCGCACATGCCCGTCCCTGCGTTCCTGGATTGTGGCATGTCGGCGGGGCGCGCGGCCGAAGGGCTGCGTGCGGGACTGGCGGGGGTCATCATCGACCATGCCTGCACCCAGCATATGGCGCTCGGCATACTGGCACAGGTGACGGGGGGATGGTGCCTGCGTGGACGGCCGGACGCGCATGTCATCACGGGGGATGACCCGGCGGGGGGCATACGGAACTACCTGCGCCACACCCCGCACAGCCGGTTTCCCCACAAGCCATAAATCGCCAGGACTTTTATAATACGCTCCTATCAAACGATAAAATCTGGCTCCTGATCTTTTCCCCGGACCGATGGCAGCTTTCGATTCTTTGCCTGAATGTGATTTTCATATCCCGGCCAAGGCGCGCCCAGAAACAGGGGGACTGTTCCCCACGGCGCATGTGCGCCATATGATCGGGCCACCATGACCGATTGCCAGCTCTATCTTGTGACGCCCGAGTCGCTCGACCCCACGCAATTCGCCCCCCTGCTCGCACGCGCGCTGGACGCCGGGCCTGTGGCTGCGGTGCAGCTACGGCTGAAGGACGTGCCAGACGACACGATCCGCCGCGCGATCGACGTGCTGCGCCCGACGGCGCATGAACGCGACGTGGCCTTCATCCTCAATGACCGGCCCGACCTTGCCCGCGATACCGGCTGTGATGGTGCGCATGTCGGCATGGATGACATGTCGGTGGAAGAAGCACGCCGCATGCTGGGCGATGACCTGCAACTTGGGGTCTCGTGCTATGACAGTCGTGACATGGCCATGCATGCAGGCGAAGGCGGGGCGGATTACATCGCGTTCGGCGCGTTCTTTCCCTCCCCCTCCAAGGAAACCAGCGTGCGCGCAGGCACCGACCTGCTGGCATGGTGGAGTACGATGATGGAACTGCCTGTTGTCGCCATCGGGGGCATCACCCCCGAAAATTGCGGGCCACTGGTGCATGCCGGCGCTGATTTCCTGGCGGTCATCAGTGCGGTCTGGTCCCACCCCGATGGACCCGACGCAGGGGTGCGGGCGATGAACGCCGCAATGGACAGGGCAAGCGACGCGATCGACTGAAGCGCGTCGTGACGGGACATACCACGACGCCCACAGCGCATTTGTACAGACAGGGCAAATAACCTACTGAAATAATATAATTTTCAGTGAAATTTTCAAAAAGCCTTGCCTCAGGATACTGGCGCTTGGAGAGTGGTTGAAAACAACTCATTGGATAAAAAACAGGAAAAGTTTTTGGGTGCCGCCTTTTGATCGAA
>NZ_BANE01000361.1 GCF_000964405.1 Novacetimonas hansenii JCM 7643 | reverse complement strand
CAGAACGACAGGGATTACAGAGCAAATCTCTCGCCCTGCATCACAACGGAAACACCTACCGTGTCCAGATCCGTGATGCGAAAGCACGTGATCGCGCTGCAGTCCTCATTCCTCTGGACGGAGGTGAAGAACTGCGGATTGCAGAAGTGCGCAGGTTCATTCGCTATCTTTCCGGAATGCCCGTTCCGCCTTTATCCCGGACGCTGGGGCTGCCGCTTTACCGTGCGCGTTTTATCGCAGATGCCATCTGTGCCTATGCCGGACGACGAACTGGTGCCTCCCATCGCGATATCGGTGTGGTTCTTGATCCGTCCGTAAGACACATGAACGCACGGCAGTGGGATACCTCGTCCCAGCGTGGACGGGTCGGACGTCTGCTGCGTAAGGCCACGCGATTAGCCGAAGAGCGCGAATATCTCACCCTTCTCAGACCCGCCCGTTTCCGTCTCTCCCGGTAGATTGCTTCACCGTCCGGACGATGCCGCCCGGCACGTACGCCCATAGACGACAGTAATCTGCGTACGTCCCCACCACGACAGTTTCCGTCCACGCTGCGCCCAGTCACGCCCGAACCGACGGAGGC
>NZ_BANE01000362.1 GCF_000964405.1 Novacetimonas hansenii JCM 7643 | reverse complement strand
GTCCGAGGTAGACGCGGTAGTTGGGGGCGTTGTCGTTGGCCCGGTTGGTTTCCGCCACCAGGCGGACGTTGCGGGCCTGCAGGGCCAGGGTGACGATTTCGCCTTC
>NZ_BANE01000363.1 GCF_000964405.1 Novacetimonas hansenii JCM 7643 | reverse complement strand
ACCGGCGAACGGGCTGGCGAATACATCGTCGTGGTGGTCGATGACCCCACTCTGGCACAGGGCCTGCGCGCGAGCCTGTTCCAATCAGGCCGGGGTGGGCGGGTCTGGCAGCTTGTCTGGAACCGTCCGCAGAAACGTCAGGGAGCACGTGAATGATGCGCCTGACTGCAGGAGCGGGACGGGGTGGTCGCAATGCCAGCACGCTTACCCGGTTCAGTCTTGCCCGCTTGAGCTGCGCGGGGCTGGCGGCTTCGATGGTGCTTCTGATGCATCCTGCCAGCGCGCAGGACATCGAGGGAATGATCCGCCAGGCGGCAGAGCGTGTTGCCCTGCCGTCAGAATGGATCCGCGCGGTGATGCAGGTCGAAAGCGGTCGTGATGC
>NZ_BANE01000364.1 GCF_000964405.1 Novacetimonas hansenii JCM 7643 | reverse complement strand
GCCACCAACCGGGCGGGTGGCATGGGCCGTTCTGGCTCGGGGCGTCCCGGAAAGGGACCGTCCACTTTCGGGCGGGGCAGGGGGGCTGCAACCCGCGCCAACCGTCTCCTGTCCCGGCGCACCCGGCTTGCCATCGTCAAGGCACGGGTGGTCCGGCATGGCGCACGGGCGAGCCTGCGTGCCCACCTGTCCTATCTCCAACGCGAAGGGGTGACGAAGGACGGCGAAAAGGCCCGGCTGTTCGGAGCGGAGCGCGACCATGTGCCCGCGCGCGAATTTGCTGAGCGCTGTCAGGATGACCGGCATCATTTCCGTTTCATCGTGGGACCAGAGGATGCGGCCGAAATGGCGGACCTGAAAACCTTCACGCGGGAACTGATGACGCAGGCCGAACAGGATCTTGGCACGAAGCTGGATTGGGTTGCCGTGTCGCATTGGAACACCGACAATCCGCATATCCACATCATCGTGCGGGGCAAGGATCAGGACGGCGAGGATCTGGTCATCTCGAAGGATTACATTCGCGAGGGACTGCGTGCCCGCGCCCAGAACCTGGTCACGCTCGAACTCGGGCCGCGCACCGACCAT
>NZ_BANE01000365.1 GCF_000964405.1 Novacetimonas hansenii JCM 7643 | reverse complement strand
CAAAAACTCAGGATATGCATCAATCTAATCACAGAACGCTCTAAGAGACTGTTTGAAAAGGTAAGTCCGATAAGATCGGGAAATAAGAAAAGTTTTTGGTGAAGTTTTTTTCAAAAATCTTCAAAAGACGCTGTCTTTTTGGGGCGTGTTGGGAATTATCGTGAATTGATGATAGCGGCTGTGAGATAGATCATGG
>NZ_BANE01000366.1 GCF_000964405.1 Novacetimonas hansenii JCM 7643 | reverse complement strand
GAGTGATTGGCAAGTCCAGTTCTGGTGGAGACTTTCGAAATGCCCGTTTATCTTGTTCGCATGGATCACCCTGATGGCGAGGGATGGGGACAGCATGTCGCAGCACACGTGTTGTATCT
>NZ_BANE01000367.1 GCF_000964405.1 Novacetimonas hansenii JCM 7643 | reverse complement strand
AGATACAACACGTGTGCTGCGACATGCTGTCCCCATCCCTCGCCGTCAGGGTGGTCCATGCGCACAAGATAAACAGGCATTTCGAAAGTCTCCACCAGAACTGGACTTGCCAATCACTC
>NZ_BANE01000368.1 GCF_000964405.1 Novacetimonas hansenii JCM 7643 | reverse complement strand
ACAGGTCGCCTGATTCAGACCCGTGGTCCTCCCCGGATGCTTACGGAGACAGTCACGCTTGAGCAAGTAAAACCGCTCTTGGCCATGGCCGGACATGACGAGGATAGGCCTCGTCCGTGGTCGGTCGTCGTTGTCCATGTTGCGCCCGGCTCGTGTCCGTCTCACCAACGGAAAGACACAGTCATGAAGCTGAACCATATCAATCTCTACAGCCACGATACTGAGGCTGATCGCGCAATGTTCGAACAGTATTTCGGCCTACACACTCTCGTTGTGCGTGGCAGCAAAATGGCCATCATGCAGGACAATGATGGGCTGGTACTGATCGTCAACCATTTCGAGAACAAGCTCGACGGCTTCGATTATCCCAGGCAATTCGACATCCTGCATATTGGTTTTATCCAAACGTCTCGCGAGGACGTCGATGCTCTCTATAAGCGCCTAATACCAATTTGTTTTGGCTGTGACTCAGGGGGGGGGGGGTACAC
>NZ_BANE01000369.1 GCF_000964405.1 Novacetimonas hansenii JCM 7643 | reverse complement strand
ACACTCGTACTGGATGCCGAACTGACGCTGGTGCGTGTCGAGACACCGGACGGCGGTAACGCACCGGATTATCGCATCCATCTCGGTGACAGTGCCGAAGGCCCGGAAGTTGGCGCGGGCTGGACACGCACCGGCGAACGGGCTGGCGAATACATCGTCGTGGTGGTCGATGA
>NZ_BANE01000370.1 GCF_000964405.1 Novacetimonas hansenii JCM 7643 | reverse complement strand
GGAGTTTTCCAGAAAATTTTTGAGGCCGTCTCTGACGATGCCGACATGGAATATGCGATGATTGACGGCACGGTGGTTCGGGTTCATCG
>NZ_BANE01000371.1 GCF_000964405.1 Novacetimonas hansenii JCM 7643 | reverse complement strand
AGACGCCGCCTTTTTCGATCGAAAGGCAGCACCCAAAAACTTTTATTTTTTATCGATGAGTTACGTTCAAACAATCTCTGATATGCAGATCAGGGCTTCGACAGGTTTGCAACGACCGGCGCGATACAGGCGGGATCCGTCATTTCCCCATCATCGTTATCATCACTGTCGCCACCATCACCGGCACCACCCAGCCATTGCCCATCGCGCGCCACCCGCCCGGCGGATGCATCAAGCGCGCAGTTCACGACAATCCGCGCCGCCCCCGGTGGGATAAGGGCGTCAAGGCGCAACGTGTCCGGTCCGCTCATGACATCGAATGTACCAATCGGTCCGTATGTCTGGCGCAGCCACGCCGTCGCGGCCCCCTGCCCCGGCAACAGCCGCACATCCCCCGCCCGCACCAGCAGTTCGGCGCGCCCATCCGGCCCCTGCGCGGGGACGGGACGCATATCGGGCAGGTCCGCAATGAACAGGCCCGCCGCCACCCGGCCGGGCAGGCGGGTCACATCCTGCATGAACGCCATGGCAAAGGGGGTGGCCGGCGCATCGCGCAGCTGTTGCGGCGTGCCGGACTGCACAATGCGGCCATCGCGCATCAGGGCGATGGTATCGGCCAGTTCGCAGGCCTCGTTCCGGTCATGGGTGACAAGAATGGTCGTCAGGCCCAGCCGGTCATGCACGTCACGCAACCACCCCCGGATACTGCGCCGCACCAGCGGGTCCAGCGCACCGAACGGTTCATCCAGCAGCAGCACACGCGGCCCCGTCGCCAACGCACGCGCCAGCGCGACACGCTGCCGCTGTCCACCCGACAGTTCATGCGGATACCGCCCGCCCATGCCCGGCAGGTGCATCAGGTCCAGCAGTTCCTCCACCCGCGCGGCGATCTGCGCGCGGGTGGGACGTGTTTTGCGGGGGCGGATCGACAGGCCGAACGCAATGTTACGCGCCACCGTCATATGATCGAACAGGGCGTAATTCTGGAACATAAAGCCGATATTGCGCGAACGTGCCTCCAGCATATCCACGCGCGCGCCATTCAGGAACACACAGCCCGCATCATGCCCGTCCAGCCCCGCAATGATACGCAGCAGCGACGTCTTGCCCGCGCCCGACGGGCCAAGCAGGGCGGTAAAGCTGCCGGTTTCAACCTCCAGCGAGATATCATCGACAATCGGGCGTCCGCCCACCCTGCGCACCAGATGTTCCAGACGTACGCTCATGCGATTTTCCCCATCCGAAGGGCCGTGCGTTCGACAAGGCCCCGCACCGCGACCACGCCCATCGCCATGAGCGCAAGCAGCGCCGCCATCGCAAAGGCCGCGACCGTCTGGTATCCGTTATACAATGTCTCGATATGCAGCGGCATCGTTTCCGTCAGGCCGGGAATATGGCCTGACACCACCGATACCGCGCCGAATTCACCCATCGCCCGCGCCGTCGTCATCAGCACCCCCGACAACAGGGCCGCCCGCGCGCCCGGCAGCGTGACATGCCACAGCACCCGCCACATGCCCGCCCCCAGCATCACGGCGGCTTCCTCCTGCGCGCGGCCCATATGGCGCAGCATCGGCATCATCGTGCGCGTGACATAGGGAAACGTGACAAACAACGTCGCCAGCAGGATGCCCGGTGGCGCAAACATAACGGGATAGCCCCAGCGTTCCAGCGCCGCCCCCCACCATCCCTGCGTGCCGAACACCAGCAGCCACACCAGCCCCCCCACCACGGGCGATACGCTCAGAGGCAGTTCCACCAGCACGATCGCAAGCCCCCGCCCCGGAAACGAAAACCGCGTCAGCGTCCACGCCGCCATCACGCCAAAAAAGCTGTTGATCGCCACCGCCAGCGCGGTGATGAGCAGCGTAAGCCGGATGGCCGACAGCGCATCGGGATCACACAGGCCATCCCATGCCGCGCGCAGCCCGTGCGCCAGCGCCCCGGCGAACACCATCACCGGCGGCAGCACCACCATCATCCCCACCATTCCCCACACAAGGGCGGCAAACCCCCATCGCCCGACCCGGCCGCTCATATCGCGCCCCCCGCACCGCCACGCCCGACATGGCGGCGCACCCATGCGATCACACCCAGCGACGCCATCGCGATCGCCACCAGCACCAGCCCGATCAGGCTGGCCCCCTGCGTGTCATATTCCTGCAGGCGGATGACAATCAGCAGCGGGGCGATTTCGGTATGGTACGGCTGGTTCCCGGCGATGAAAATGACCGACCCATATTCCCCCACCCCACGGGCGAACGCCATCGCGAACGCCGTCAGCAACGCGGGATACAGCGCGGGCATGACCACGCGGGCCACCACCTGCGCACGGGTCGCGCCAAGGGTGCGCGCCACCTCCTCCGCCTCGGGCGGGAGGGCGCGCAGGACCGGGACAACCGTACGCACCACAAACGGCAGCCCCACAAACATCAGCGCCACGACAATGCCCAACGGCGTGAACGCCACCTTCATCCCCAGATGCGACAGCGGCGCGCCAACCCATCCATGCGGGCCATATAACGTCGCCATCGTAATGCCCACCACCGCGGTCGGCAGCGCGAACGGCAGTTCCACCAGCGCGTCGATCACGCGCCATCCCGGCACCCTGGCCCGCACCAGCCCCCATGCGATCACCACACCCGCAACCACATCAAGTGCCGCGGCCACCAGCGCGGACACGAAACTGACCCGCAGGGCGGCAAGCATCCGCCCGTCATGGACGATATGGGCGAACGCACCCAGACCACTGCCGACCCCTTGTGCCCATGGGCGCGCCAGCAACGCCAGCAGCGGCAGGATCACCAGCACACCCAGCCACCCCAGCGTCAGCGACAGCCCGACGCCAAAACCCGGCAGCCCGTCACGCCGCCGCCGCCACAACGTGAACGGAGCGTGCCCGCCCGCGCCCTGCCGCGCCGCGCCATGTCCGGCCATACCACCACCGTCCATATCATGGGCGGGTGTCATCGGGCCGGATGTCATCGGGCATAAATACCGTCGAAAACACCGCCATCGGCGAAATGCGTTTTCTGCACCTGCGTCCATCCGCCAAGCGAGGCGATGTCGAATGTCGCGGTGTCGGCAAAGGTGGCGCGGTTTTCAGCAAGGATGGAGGGCGTGACCGGGCGGAAATAATGTTTCGCCCCGATCCGCTGTCCCGCATCGGTGAACAGGAAATCAAGATAGGCACGCGCAAGGTCCAGCGTGCCATGCGCCTTTGCATTGCGTTCCACCACCGCGACGGGCGGTTCGGCAAGGATCGTCAGCGGCGGGACGACCATGTCGAACTGGTCCGGCCCGATGTCGCGCGCGGCCATCAGGGCCTCATCCTCCCACGCCAGCAGGACATCACCGGTCCCGCGCTGTACAAAGCTGTTGGTCGCGCCGCGCGCACCGGTATCAAGCACCGGCACATGCGCAAACAGCGACCGCAGGTACGCCCGCGCCGTATCGGGCGTCGCGCCCGGCTGCCGCAACGCCCAGCCCCATGCCGCGAGATAGTTCCACCGCGCGCCGCCCGATGTCTTTGGATTGGGGGTGATGACCTGCACCCCGTCACGCACCAGGTCGGGCCAGTCATGGATGCCCTTTGGGTTGCCCTTGCGCACAAGAAAGACAATCGTACTGGTAAATGGCGTCGAATTATGCGGCAGCAATCCCTGCCAGTTGGCAGGCAGCAGGCCGACCGCCGCCAGCATGTCGATGTCATAGGCAAGGCCAAGCGTCACAACATCGGCGGGCGCGCCCTCCTGCACCGAACGGGCCTGCGCGCCGGACCCGCCATGCGACGTGCGCACCACCACCGGCGCGCCGCCATGCGTGCGCGCCCATTGCGCGGCAAAGGTGCGGTCTACCTCCTGATACAATTCGCGCGTGGGGTCATATGACACATTCAGCAATGTCGTCGCAGCCCACGCCGCGCGCGGCCGCGCCGCCAGCAGCGCGGCACAGCCCAGCCCGGCCTGAAGGAAACCACGGCGGCTCGAAAGGAATGATGGCTTCATGGAACAGTTCTTTCCAGGCGGCGTCACGTCGTTGACGGGTCTTTCCCCAGGATGGCCAGCCATAAGGGTGACGCATGGCGGGGATAATTAAACCATTTTATATCGTTTAATACTCTAATCCACGCCCCTGAAACCTGTCAATAATCATCTTCCAACGGCGTGTTTCGCATAAATTAACGAATTATATATGTTGTATATACCCCTGCGGCAGGCATGGATGTTTCAATTTTTATAATTTAATTTCAATATGTTATAAACATGATGCAAAAAAGTGGATCTGCGTGTCGGCATTAAGCACTCATATTTTGATGTGTTTTATAATTTAACTTTATTGACCGTATTATAAAATCCCATTACGGATATGAACCAGATTCCTTCCGCTTTTCCCTTCCTGTCCACCGAAATGGTTTTCCCATGACACCCTTGCCACGGTCAGCCACAGCAGGCGCGACGCCTTTTCGTTTCGCATCCGTCCTTTCATGGAATGCGCGCTGCCTGCTTGTCGCACCGCTTGCGGTACTGTCATGGGGAATGATGACGGCCACGCGCGCGCAGGGAGCGACAACACAGGGAGCGACCACACAGGGCACAAGCACACTGGATACGAGCACACTGGGCGCACCCCCAAATGCAGTGCAGGGCACAATATCGGGCACGATCCCACACACGGCGCACCCGCTGTCGCCACGCACCATGGCGCGCGCGCCCGTGACGCCATCGGCCAATCCCGCCGCCATACATTCCACCACCGGCACCGCACAGCCTGAAAGCATGATGGTGCATGTTGGCCCACGCCCGCCCATCCAGACCTATCCCCATGCCAACCCGGTGGGGCAGCCCATCGTCATGACCGGTGCGCAGAACCGCATCAACGGCCATCCCTATGACTGGGGCGTGTTCAATCGCGGTAACGGGGAATCCGCGGGCTTTGGCCCGGTGGGTCAGTACGGCATCGCCCCGTGGGCCGAGGACTGGAGCCGCCTGCGCAACAGCACAAAACATACCGACCCGTTCGACGTGCTGAAATATATTCCGCTGACCCCTGACGGGCAGGTATGGATCAGTTTTTCAGGCGAGACGCGGCTGCGTAACTGGTTCGAGACACGTCCCAACCTTGGCACGCAAAAACCCAATGATTCAGGCCGCTTTGGCGTGCGCAACCTGTATGGCGCGGACCTGCATATCGGATCGCACCTGCGGTTTTTCGGGCAACTGATCAACGCCGATGCGGGCGGGTGGGGCGGATATGGATATGGCTCCACCTATCGCAAGCGTCTGGATGCGCAACAGGCATTTGTGGAAACACGGTGGAACCTGCTGGGTGCGAAAACGGGGTTCATGTTCGGGCGGCAACAGTTCCTCGATGCACCGTCTTACATGCTTTATAACCGTGAAACACCCAATGTGCCGCTGTCATGGGACGGGTTCCGCGCCTATGCCATCTGGAAACGCATCCGCATCGACGGCTGGGATTTCGTGCAGACGAACGACAGCCAGAACAAGATGTTCCACGACACCGAAAACTATTCCACGCGGCTGTACGGGTTCGACACCACATGGGCGCCACCGGATTTCCGTTTCCTGGGCGAACGTGGCTATTCCTTCGTCGATGCCTTTTATATCGGCTATAAACTCTCCGGCTCCTCTGGCGCGATCGCGACGCAGACGGGCACGGCGACGGGTTCGAACACACGGAACAATTTCGGCGTCCGCTGGCACGGGCAGGCCGGGCCGATCGAATTTTCCGTCGGCGCGGTATGGCAGGGCGGCGTGTTCCGATATGCCAAAACCAATATCGCCCGCAATGTCAGCGCCTATGCCATCAATTCCATCGTTGGGTACCGTGTGCCAAAGGACAGGCTGCATACCTTCGCCGGCGTGCAGACGGATATTTATTCAGGTGGCAATGACGCCAGAAAAAATGGAGATATCGGCACCTATATCTCGCCCTTCAATCCGCAGACCAACTATCTCGACACCACGACATACATGACTGCGTCCAACCTCATCAGTGTCGCGCCACTGGTGCGTATCACGCCGTTCAAATCCGTCAGCCTCCAGGTCAAATTCCCCCTGTTCTGGCGCGACAGCACCAATGACCGGGTTTACAAATCCTCTGGCGCCTACAGCTTTGCAGGGAATTTCGGCGGCAAGTTCATCGGCATGGCCCCACAGGCGTCACTGGCATGGCAGATCAATACACATCTGTCATGGACGCAATATGTCTCGCGCTTCATGACGTCACGCGCCCTGAACGATGCAGGCGGGTCGAGCGGTACATATTACCAGTCCAACTTCGTCTTCCGCTTCTGAGAGGCTGTTTGAAAACAGATCATTGATAAAAGATCATAAAAGTTTCTGGGTGCTGTCTTTTTTCAAAAATGTGGCGTCTTCTGAAGCTTTTTGGAAAAAGCTTCACCAAAAACTTT
>NZ_BANE01000372.1 GCF_000964405.1 Novacetimonas hansenii JCM 7643 | reverse complement strand
ACCCAAAAACTTTTCTTTTTTATCAATGATTTGTTTTCAAACACTCTCTTAGAGCCCGATCCGAAAGTTTTTCAAGCTTGACAATGCCTT
>NZ_BANE01000373.1 GCF_000964405.1 Novacetimonas hansenii JCM 7643 | reverse complement strand
CTGAAGCTTTTTAGAAAAAGCTTCACCAAAAACCTTTATGATTTTGGTTTGTTATTGGGGTTGAGTTTTCAAACAGGTTTTTAATATTCCCCATCACAACAAAAAAACCCTTTCCATAAAATATGGAAAGGGTTTTTTTGTTCAGGGCTGACTGGAAGATCTGGCGGCGACCGA
>NZ_BANE01000374.1 GCF_000964405.1 Novacetimonas hansenii JCM 7643 | reverse complement strand
ACGCGTTCGCGGTCATGAAGGTCGGGCGGCTGCGGCGACTGGAACGGATGGACCTTGCCCATGAAATCGGGGCTGGACAATGGCGGCTGGATGAAACGGCGGAAGCCACCCTGCGCGAGATGGGGCAGCGCAATGACATCATCAAACGCATCCACCGTGGTCTGAGTGAACAGGGGATCGAACGGGCCTCGTCGTTATGGGTGCTGGCCGGGGAAGACCTGGCCGGGCTTGTGATCGGGCGTCTGGTCGCGCGCGGTCTGGATGATGAGCTGAAGGGAAATGCCTATGCGGTGATCGATGGTGTGGACGGGCGCACGCATCATGTCCGTCTGCCATCACTGGAGGC
>NZ_BANE01000375.1 GCF_000964405.1 Novacetimonas hansenii JCM 7643 | reverse complement strand
GCATTCACACCGCCCCCGGCATTGGCCGATGTCTCGCCCGATGCGGGGGTGGGACTGCTGGCCGGGGCGCTGGCCGAAGCACTGGAGGACGCGGCTACAGGTGCGCTCACGGGGGGCTTGGCGGGCACACTGGTCGCAGATGCAGCCGGGGTGGGGCTACGCGGGACCGGTGGAGGGAGTGGTGCGGAAGATGTCGCCGCCGC
>NZ_BANE01000376.1 GCF_000964405.1 Novacetimonas hansenii JCM 7643 | reverse complement strand
GCTTTTTGGAAAAAGCTTCACCAAAAACCTTTATAATTTCAGGGCGTTCTCGAGCCTGATCTTTCAAACAGTTTTTAAGGAATCGGACATTTCAGGCGTTATTTTAACATTTTTTAAAATACGATGATTTTCAAAGATTTTTTGGAAAATTATCATTATTCCCGCGAGGGTATGGAGACGGACTTTTCAAACAGCCTGTAAACACCCCGCACACAGGCATGTCCGGCACCGTCCGGGGGACACGCTCCCCCGGCGGCATGGCACCCTGTCACAATCACCCCTGCCACAACCCGCCAGACAGATATCGCGCATATCTATATGCAAGGCACATGCAGGACAGGCCGGAAGTGCCCACGGGCAACCGACAACACGCCCCCCTTTGCAAAAGCGCGGCATATGAGCCGCCCTGCCCTTATTGCCCCCCCTGATAAGAGGCAGTTTGAAAAACCAAAGACAATATCACCCTGAAATCATAAAAGTTTTTGGTGAAGCTTTTTCCAAAAAGCT
>NZ_BANE01000377.1 GCF_000964405.1 Novacetimonas hansenii JCM 7643 | reverse complement strand
AACAGGAAAAGTTTTTGGGTGCCGCCTTTTGATCGAAAAAGGCGATGTCTTCTGAAACTTTTTGGAAAAAGCTTCACCAAAAACCTTTATAATTTCAGGAT
>NZ_BANE01000378.1 GCF_000964405.1 Novacetimonas hansenii JCM 7643 | reverse complement strand
AAGCTTCAGAAGACGCCGCCTGTTTCGATCGAAAGGCGGCACCCCAAAACTTTTCCTTTTTTATCAAGGAGTTGTTTTCAAACACTCTCTAACAGGCCGACAGTTTTCCTTATCCCCCATCCTGTTGCGGGGGGGGGCTGGTTACGCCGGCGGAAAGGGCGGGGCCTCGGCCTCCAGCTCGCGGCGGATGACGAAGGTGCCGGCCAGGATATCATGCAGCCCCTGCTTGCGCCGGGTCCATGCCACCATCAGGAAGCCAATCCCGAATATCAGGAACGACAGGTATTTCCCCAGGTACCGCCCGGTCGCGCGCAGGGCGTCGATCCGGTTCCCGTGCAGGTCCGTCACCCGCATGCGGCACAGCAGCTTGCCCGGCGTCGCCTGCAGGCGGGAACTTTCGAACAGGATGTAATACAGCGCGGGCAGCACCAGCCACGCCATCTCCAGCACGCCATGGCCATGCCAGTGGATGTGCGGCGTGTTCGACATGATCATGTAATCGGCGGGCTGGATGTACGATACGCT
This sequence comes from Novacetimonas hansenii JCM 7643, assembly GCF_000964405.1. Lineage (GTDB taxonomy): Bacteria > Pseudomonadota > Alphaproteobacteria > Acetobacterales > Acetobacteraceae > Novacetimonas > Novacetimonas hansenii. The sequence goes on along the minus strand of NZ_BANE01000378.1, from coordinate 443 downwards.
GTAATCGCCGCCACCGCCGCCTGGCTGCTTGTCAAAAATGGTGATCGAGACACTGGGCGAAATGATGGCGCCCAGCAGCATCAGCCCGACCCACACAAGGATCGAATCCACCAGATGCGCCACGACCCGCATCCAGAACCCGGCATAGGTCCAGACCTCCTGAAAGGGGCGTGAGGGGACGGGCTGAAAAAACTGATCGGACATCGGCTGCGCGTTCCTGCTGAATTGGACCGGTGTGTGCCCGCGAAAGGGGATGTAACAGCAATGCCACCGGATGGGGCGGAACGGAAACGGAAAAAAGCGTCCGGCGGCATACGGGCGGGCACTCCCTGCCGCCCGTCCGCACGTGGTTCCGGCCCGATGCCGGGGCGTGGCGAATGTGCCGCTGAAGCATTTCCCCCGAAAACCGGTTCGGTGAAAATGCTCCGGTTTATGGTTTTTAC
>NZ_BANE01000379.1 GCF_000964405.1 Novacetimonas hansenii JCM 7643 | reverse complement strand
GTCATCCTCGATAACATACTGAAATTATAAAGGTTTTTGGTGAATCCTTTTCCAAAAAGCTTCGAAAGACGCCGCCTTTCTGAAAAAAAGGCAGCACCCAGAAACTTTTCTTGTTTTTTATCAA
>NZ_BANE01000380.1 GCF_000964405.1 Novacetimonas hansenii JCM 7643 | reverse complement strand
GAACCCGACCAGCAGGCCCGCGACAAAAAGGCTCACGATGCCTGGATCGCGGCGTTGTCGGCCTTGCATCTGGTGTAGATCGCCTCGATCTCCGCCAGGGTGGGGCCGGTGGTGCTTTT
>NZ_BANE01000381.1 GCF_000964405.1 Novacetimonas hansenii JCM 7643 | reverse complement strand
TTGTGCAGGCAAATTTCCTGATTATATGTTCCTGATTTGTTCCATTCATGCTACGCAAGTCAATGCAAATTCGCCCCGTATCCGGCATGTTTGTGTCCGATGTCGGATCAGTATCGTTGATGAAAGTGCGCTAAGGAATTGAATCCAGAAC
>NZ_BANE01000382.1 GCF_000964405.1 Novacetimonas hansenii JCM 7643 | reverse complement strand
GCGCGACTGGGCTCATGGGTCATAGCAAAAACAAATTGGTATTACTCCCCGTTCCGGCTGCGGGGCCGGGTCCAGATGAGAGAGTAGCCCTCGCCGTCCTCGTCGGTGAACAGGTTTGCGAAGATCGGGGCGGCGAAGGAGGGATCATCCAGCTTCAGGCTCAGATAGGTGCGGCCTTCGCTGGAGCGGCGGGTCCAGGCCGCACCGAGTTCAATCCTGCCCAGATAGACGCGGTAGTTGGGGGCGTTGTCGTTGGGACGGTTGGTTTCGGCCACCAGCCGGACGTTGCGGGCCTGCAGGGCCAGGGTGACGATTTCGCCTTC
>NZ_BANE01000383.1 GCF_000964405.1 Novacetimonas hansenii JCM 7643 | reverse complement strand
CGGTTAGCGATTGCGGTTGTCCCTTCAGATAAAACGACCTCTGCTCTGGCAGATCTGCCCGTTGAAGCACTCCGCCTGCCCTCCCCTATCATTGAGGG
>NZ_BANE01000384.1 GCF_000964405.1 Novacetimonas hansenii JCM 7643 | reverse complement strand
ATTCGCCATCGGGGCAGAGGGCCTCGACCCGCAGCGCACGCCCGGACTGATCCACAGGCACGCCCTGCCCTTCCATGACGAAGGCCCCGTC
>NZ_BANE01000385.1 GCF_000964405.1 Novacetimonas hansenii JCM 7643 | reverse complement strand
TGACCCGGTCCACCCCGGCATGAGCCGTCCGTCCTGTCTTCAAGTAACGAAAGGAACAGGACGATGACCACGTTACACGACCACATCCAGATGCTGCGCGCCGAACTGACCAGTTTTTACCTGAGCCGTCGCGAGCGCAAACAAATCGAGCGCGAACTCAAAGAGGCGCTTGCCCGACGTGATGCCGAGCCCCCCGCCTGATGGGGGGCAAAATTATGATCGCTTGTAATACCGCCGCTCTTTGGTCACAGCCACGTGAGTGTGCCCTCTTTTATGTGTGCAGTGCCTCAATCTTTGCCCGAGAACATGCGTAACCAATCACAGAGATCGAAATCCATTGGCGCCCCCAACGCGACATAATTGCGTCTGTAAAATATTATTCTTAAAGAGTCATTCATAGATGATCCGGATTCGTATCGAAATGATAGGGCGGTGCTCTATCTGTCGTATCTATGTTCCGCTCTCGCCCTCCC
>NZ_BANE01000386.1 GCF_000964405.1 Novacetimonas hansenii JCM 7643 | reverse complement strand
CCAAAAACTTTTCTTATTTTTTATCAATGAGTTGTTTTCAAATACTCTCTAAGAGCCTGATCCGAAAGTTTTTGAACAATACCAGCATG
>NZ_BANE01000387.1 GCF_000964405.1 Novacetimonas hansenii JCM 7643 | reverse complement strand
GGAAAAAGCTTCACCAAAAACCTTTATGATTTCAGGATATTATTAATCCTGAATTTTCAAACCATGTCCCAAAAGAAAGGGCCGAACCCTTTCGGACCCGGCCCCTTCTGCCTGATCGACAGGGCAATCAGGCGACGGTGCGTCCGTCTTCCTTCGCCAGTTCCTTGACGCGGCGCAGGAAAGACACGGCATAGTCATCGCCTTCCATCTTGGACGAAAAGCCGCCAAGCGTCGTCGTCAGGCCGCCCACGCTTACGGTGATGGAAAACTTGCCCTGTGCGTCGGGGCCCTGCGTTTCTACGGTTTTGCTCATGTCTCTATCCCCCATGGTTCATGACGGGCCAGTACGGCCTGCTGTCATGATATTATGGGGATGACCACCCCACAGTTCCATGCCATCGCCGCGCATGACTGCGCGGTGCGAACAGCATATGGATGTTTGACCGACATCATGGAAAAGACGCCATACATGGGGGCGGTGCCCCAGATTCCCCGCCATTGCCATCATGCGTACCCCGTCATCAAACCGTGCCGTGTTTTGCACCTGTCCCGGACGGCCTGTATCGGAAGGATCTCGGTAAAGGACTGTTTTAAAACACCCGATCAAGAGAAAACGGGAACATTTCCGGCGTTACCCTGTTTTTTAAAAGTCAGGCGCAATAATATCCTGAAATCATAAAAGTTTTTGGTGAAGCTTTTTCCAAAAAG
>NZ_BANE01000388.1 GCF_000964405.1 Novacetimonas hansenii JCM 7643 | reverse complement strand
GTATCATGCTCGAAATCATTGATGAAGCTGCGGTCGATCTTGATCTCGCTCAGCGGCAGGCGCGTCAGACGCGACAGCGAGGAATAGCCCGTGCCGAAATCATCCATCGACAGGCCACAGCCCATGTCGCGGATGGCGTGCAGCACGTCGATCGTGTCGCTGCTGCTGTCCATCATCACGCTTTCGGTGATTTCCAC
>NZ_BANE01000389.1 GCF_000964405.1 Novacetimonas hansenii JCM 7643 | reverse complement strand
GAAGGCGAAATCGTCACCCTGGCCCTGCAGGCCCGCAACGTCCGTCTGGTGGCGGAAACCAGCCGGGCCAACGACAACGCCCCCAACTACCGCGTCTACCTCGGAC
>NZ_BANE01000390.1 GCF_000964405.1 Novacetimonas hansenii JCM 7643 | reverse complement strand
GTTCTCGATGAGATGGCGCGCCTTGAACAGGGCGGCATCGAACGTGCGCCTGTCGAGGCGGTTCTTGCACTGGGGAATGACTACACAGGCGCCTTGCGCGTGTAGGGCGTCCACGACGCCAGTGGGCATCAAACGCCTTGTCGGCAAGAAGCGCCTTGAAATCCGCCGGTTCCAGAAGAGGCGCAACCCCGACCGTGTCGTAATGCTGGCCGGGGATCAGCGTGAAGCCGACCAGATTGCCCAAGGCGTCGGTCATGGCGATGATCTTGGTCG
>NZ_BANE01000391.1 GCF_000964405.1 Novacetimonas hansenii JCM 7643 | reverse complement strand
CGCAGGGTTTTTCGTGGCTGATCGCCTGGCAGGAACGGCGTGGAGAACTAGACCTGATCCTGCCCCAATGGCTCTGCGATGCCATCGTTCGCCGGGGCGTGCTCACCCTTGACCCCCGTTACTTCGCCCTGACCGGCGG
>NZ_BANE01000392.1 GCF_000964405.1 Novacetimonas hansenii JCM 7643 | reverse complement strand
TTTGCCATGGGGCGTGTCACCATGCAGGTGTCAGGTCGCGATGATAGCCCGATGGCAACCATATGGGATGCCGATATCCTGATCTGGGCTGTGTCCCGTCTCGTGGCCGCGCGCAGGCGGGGCGTGCCGGTTTCACCTCGTGTGCAGGGCAGCATGAGTGAGGTGCTGAGCTTCATCGGGCGCGATCCCGCCGCCACCCGCTATGAGCGGCTC
>NZ_BANE01000393.1 GCF_000964405.1 Novacetimonas hansenii JCM 7643 | reverse complement strand
TTTCAATTAATGGATTGACGTTATTTGTTGTGGGGCCTATATCCCCGTTCACCGCTTCGGGGGCAGAAAGTTCTTGAGTTTAGCGGCCTGGTTTTCTAGAGTGTTTGGCCCGGTTGGGTTGATGGTTTAGGTGGCTGGGGTTCATTGACAATAGAATAGAGACTGGAAGGGATATGTTGGCGGCG
>NZ_BANE01000394.1 GCF_000964405.1 Novacetimonas hansenii JCM 7643 | reverse complement strand
ATTGATAAAAAACAAGAAAAGTTTTTGGGTGCTGCCTTTTTTCAGACAAGGTGGCGTCTTTCGAAGGTTTTTGGAAAAAGCTTTACCAAAAATCTTTATAATTTCAGGATGTTATCGCGCCTGACTTTTTAAACAGT
>NZ_BANE01000395.1 GCF_000964405.1 Novacetimonas hansenii JCM 7643 | reverse complement strand
AGAGCCTGATTCGAAAGTTTTTCAGCACTGACAATGCCTTGCGGTTCTGCGGGTCAGCATGCGGATTGAGGCGATCAAAGTCCACGCTGTTGACGAGGCTATGGACTTTTCCCAGTCTTTGGCGAGCCGCCTGCATCGACCGAGCCAGGCGAATGTTCGTTCGACCACCCAGCGGCGAGGCAGGATTTCAAAGCCCCTGCCTGTGTCTGATCGCCTGATGATTTCGACCGTCCATTTTCCCATGCTGGCGAGCGCGGATCGCAGTTTATTACCGGCATAGCCGCCATCGGCGAAGATGTGGCGAAGCCATGGAAAGTGTTTGCGTATTGCCGCCAGGACATCGACAGCCCCGTCACGATCCTGAATGTCAGCGGCATGAACAAGGAGGAAGATCAGGAAGCCGCAGGTATCCGTCAGAATATGGCGCTTGCGACCTTTGACCTTCTTTCCAGCGTCATAACCGGAAATTCCCCCACTTTCCGTGGTTTTCACCGACTGGCTATCAATCACGCCCGCGCTCGGGGAGGCCTTACGCCCTTCGATCTCCCGCAGGTTCATGACCAGTACTGTGTTCATCGCTTCGAACAGTCCGGCATCACGCCATGCGTAAAAGTAGCGCCTGACGGTCGAGACCGGTGGAAAGCATTTCGGCAGCAGACGCCACGCACACCCACCCGAGGCGATATAGAGTATCGCGTTTACAACCTCGCGCATATCCGCCGTGCGAGGCCGTCCGCCCCGTTTCGCCGGGGGCACGAACGGCATAATCAAAGCCCACTCCGCATCCGTCATATCCGATGGATATCGCAATCCCTCCCGGCTATGTTCGTGTCGGGCAATACCAGTCCATGCCACCATTCACTCCATCTCTTCGCAAAGACGGATGAATCACAACATGCTGGTATTGTTCAAAAACTTTCGGATCAGGCTCT
>NZ_BANE01000396.1 GCF_000964405.1 Novacetimonas hansenii JCM 7643 | reverse complement strand
GGCCTTGCCGCCTGCGCCAGCAGCCCGCAGGGCAAGCTGCGGCAGTCGGTCTATGACATCGACAGCGCCTATCACGTTATTGCCGCCCCCATGCCTGACGTGATGGCGGGCAGGCTGCCGGGTGTCACGTTGACGGCCGCCGAAAAGACGCTGGTGAAATCCGCCAGTCAGGGCGTGTTTGACGAGATCGCGTCCCTTGAAACCTCGATCGCGGGGGGAAGTTCGATCACCGCCACCGCCGTTTCCGCGCTGGAGGCGGA
>NZ_BANE01000397.1 GCF_000964405.1 Novacetimonas hansenii JCM 7643 | reverse complement strand
GAACCGACGGAGGCCAGCATGACGCCGTCACACCCGCGTCAGGACAATTTCCTCGACGAACAACTGCTCACTACCCCACAAGCCGCCCATCGGCTGAACATCTCGCCGCGGACGCTGGAGCGCTATCGCTGCCGGGGGAGTGGTCCGGTCTTTCGCAAGATGGGCGGTCGGGTTCTCTATCATGTCAACGACATCCGGCATTGGATCGAGAATGTCGCCTGCAAATCCACATCCGAAGAGTCCTATGAAAAAGCCCGTGTGATCGGAAGCCGTAGGTTGGAGCGTCGGCCATGAGCGCGCGTCCGGTGCCGCCGGTTCTCTCACCCTGCCTGCTGATCGATCTCATGTCATGGCCGTTCTTCAGCCT
>NZ_BANE01000398.1 GCF_000964405.1 Novacetimonas hansenii JCM 7643 | reverse complement strand
ATTCGCCATCGGGGCAGAGGGCCTCGACCCGCAGCGCACGCCCGAAATGATCCACAGGCACGCCCTGCCCTTCCATGACGAAGGCCCCGTC
>NZ_BANE01000399.1 GCF_000964405.1 Novacetimonas hansenii JCM 7643 | reverse complement strand
CGTGGCGAAGTCGCGGTGGAGGATCTGCGCGCGGGGGATGAGGTCGTGACCGCATCCGGTGCGCACCGCCGTGTCCGCTGGCTTGGCCATCGCCGCATCCTGTGCACGGGCATGCCCGCAGCACGCCGCCACATCGCACAGCCCGTGCGCATCAGCGCCCACGCTATCGCCCCCAACGTCCCCACGCGCGACGTCGCGGTGTCACCCGGCCATGCCATCGCCATGACATTGCGCGACGGCACCGACGTGTTCGTGCCCGCCAGCACGCTGCTCAATGGCATCAGCATCACGCAGGATGACCGGGTGGAGGTCCGTTACTGGCATGTCGAACTCGACAGTCATGACGTGCTGGTGGCGTCCGGCCTTGGCAGCGAGAGCTTCATGGATGTCGGCAACCGCCATGAATTCGCCATCGGGGCAGAGGGCCTCGACCCGCAGCGCACGCCCG
>NZ_BANE01000400.1 GCF_000964405.1 Novacetimonas hansenii JCM 7643 | reverse complement strand
CAGGCATCGTGAGCCTTTTTGTCGCGGGCCTGCTGGTCGGGTTCACCGGCGGCCTCATCTCGGCAGGTGCCGGGGTGGGGCTGTTCCTGCGGCGTCAGCAAAGGCGCGCACAGGCGGTGCGCATGGCGCTGGGAAGCCCGGATCACTGATCCGCTGTGGC
>NZ_BANE01000401.1 GCF_000964405.1 Novacetimonas hansenii JCM 7643 | reverse complement strand
CTGAAGCTTTTTAGAAAAAGCTTCACCAAAAACCTTTATAATTTTAGGGTGTTATCGATCCTGACTTTTCAAACACATAATATTTCAAAAATGAAATTCCACATTTTTTTCTCAATGGGCTACTTTCAGACAGTCTCTTCGAGACTGTCTGAAAAGATCATGAGATAATAAAAGTTTTTGGTGAAGCTTTTTTCAAAAAGCTTCAAAAGACGTCGCTTTTTCAATCGAAAGGCAACACAAAAAATCTTTTCCTATTGTTTATCAACCACTTGTTTTCAAACAGCCCCTTACAGATCCTGATCCGCGATCCCCCCACGCGGCCGCAGGACCGGCAGGATACGTCCCGTCGCGGCATAAAAAACGCGTTCAGAGATATTGGTGGCGTGGTCGCCGATGCGTTCAAGGTTCTTGGCGAT
>NZ_BANE01000402.1 GCF_000964405.1 Novacetimonas hansenii JCM 7643 | reverse complement strand
ACGCACCTGCACGCCCAGCGCCCGCATGTCGCCCGTTTCGCCCTGTGTGGCGATATCAAGGTAAGCAGGACGGAAGGTCGCGCTGTGCAGGGTGACGTT
>NZ_BANE01000403.1 GCF_000964405.1 Novacetimonas hansenii JCM 7643 | reverse complement strand
AGAATAGAGACTGGAAGGGATATGTTGGCGGCGTTTTGCTGTGTCTGCTTAGGTGGGCATGGTGGGAGGCGGTTGGATTGGGTGACTGATCGACTGGCCGAGACG
>NZ_BANE01000404.1 GCF_000964405.1 Novacetimonas hansenii JCM 7643 | reverse complement strand
CCAAAAACTTTTCCTGTTTTTTATCAATGATGTGTTTTCAAACATTCTCTGAAAGCAGAGAATCCCCAGACACTTTTAAAAATATTCACCCCAAACTTCCATGATGTCCGTGGAGTACCGGTCCCGATGATCGCGCGCCCTCCCGTGCGACAGGGACGCTTTACCGAAGGGCTGCGATACCGGTCATTTCCACGCGCCAGCGCGGGTCGGCCAGGCGGGCCTCCACCGTGGCGCGGGCGGGTTTATTCGCCGTATCCAGCCATGCATCCCACGCCCGGTTCATCGCCGCCATGTCCCCCATGTCCGCAAGGAAGATCTGCATCGACAGCAGGCGGCTCTTGTCCGTCCCGGCTTCCGCCAGCAGCGCATCCACCTGGCGCAGGATATCGGCGGTCTGTCCTTCGGCATCGGCGTCGGGATCATCCGCGACCTGCCCGGCAAGGTGGACCAGACCGTTATGAACCACCGCCCCGGTCAGGCGCGTTTCGGGCTGAAGGCGTTTGATCGACATAGGGGTCTCTCCGTCTTTATGACTTTTACGAAAACAGGCTTCTGATGCGGTGTTTGCCCATGTCCTGGCAATATCAGGACACTGTTGGGGCACATTACCCGCGCGGGCGCGACATTTCATACAGGGCGACGGCGGCAGCGTTGGAGACGTTAAGGCTTTCCATATCCCCCGACATCGCAAGGCCCGCAATCTCGTCACAATGTTCGCGCGTCAGGCGGCGCAGGCCCGCGCCCTCTGCCCCCAGCACCAGCGCGACGCGCCGCTGACGGAAAGACGCACCATCCAGGATACCCCCCCCCGCATCGAGCCCCACCGTCCACATGCCATGGGATTTCAGCGCGTCGATCGTGCGTGACAGGTTGACCACACGCACCAGCGGCACGACCTCCAGCGCGCCGGATGCGGCCTTGGCCAGCGCACCGGTTTCCTCTGGCGCGTTGCGGTCCTGCACGATCACCGCCGCGGCACCGAACGCCGCCGCCGAACGCAGGATCGCCCCGATATTGCGCGGGTCCGTCACCTGATCCAGCAGCAGGACCGGCCCGGGACGTTCCACGATATCCTCCAGCGCGGGAGTGTCCAGCAGGTCCGCCAGAAGCGCGATTCCCTGATGCACGGCGTCACGGCCGCAAATGCTGTCGATACGCGCGCGATCCACGCGCTGCGGCTGGATCGGCAGGGCGCGTCCCATCCGTTCCTCAAGCGCGGCCTGCGCCTCCGCCGTGGTCAGCAACTGCCGCAGGTGACGGTGCGGATTCGACAGCGCCGCCATCACTGCATGCGTGCCATAAAGCCAGCATGTGCCGCGCGGCGCGACCTCTGCCCGGCCCCGTTCGGCGGCACGGTCAGGCCCACGATCGGACCCACGGTCAAACGATGCCCTGCCGCGCCCACGCGACGGCATGGCGGAAGCAGGAGGGGACGAATCGGCCGCACCCACAGGACGGCCCGGACGACGGCGGGAAGGACGCATGTTCATGCATGCGGTTTTAGGCATAAGCAGCCCGCGCGTCATCCGTAATTCTTGCAGCTTTTTGGTCGTGGGCATTGACACCCCGACATTGAATGATTATCACCCCGTCAACCCGGAGGGATGCCCGAGTGGCTAAAGGGGGCGGACTGTAAATCCGCTGGCGTACGCCTACGTTGGTTCGAATCCAACTCCCTCCACCATTTTCCTGAAAAATTATAAATAAATCAGTCCCCTAATAATAGGACAGGGTTGCATAGCCCTCTTGGTCCCCACCTTGATATCATCAGGCGGGTCAGGTTTATTGTGGTCATGCTGCTTGGGCCATGCCCGATATTGCCTCCAAGCTGCTGGCGCGCTTGCGGATGATGAACCAAATAGCGTTTTACGTGAGTCCACCCCAGCACCGCAGTGGCCCTTGCCAGGCTGGTGCAAGATGCTCTTTCACGCCGCGCGTCGCGCCATGAGCAGAGATATAGAAGACGGGCGACCGGTTCCGCCTTCTGTTATGCTTGGAAAGCTGACAGATGAAGCAAGTTTTGATGCTATATTAAATTCGTAGCAGTCTGGTCGCGCGGGGTAAGCAGCCCGCGTTGATCCCGGAGAAAAAAGCTGGACCGGCTGAACAATCCCGAAATGTGGGATTACCCGGACATGGTGGACGTCACCAAGGAAAGCCGTATGAAAATATCGCCGGAACTCGATCAGGAGATCAGGGCGCGCATTCAGCGGATCCGTCAGAAAAAAAGCGAAGCAAGCGACGCAGTCCACAAAAGACGTTGCTTCAAAGGGTCGTTTCTGGCTCTCATGTTTTGATCCTGCGGTCCAGTGACCATCTTACATGACGGGGCATGCGCAGACCCTGATCGTTCTCGGTCGCCTCTGCCCCTCTTAACGCCCGATGGAAAATGACAAAAGACACAGGCCTACGGCTGAGAAAGAAAGTATGATGCGCAGGTTCAGCAACCGCTGCATCACAACCATACTTGGCCTCACGCTTGCTGCCTGTGCGCCGCCCCCCACACACAGGCAGCACGATACGCCCGCATGCATGCACTACCGCGCGATGATGACCGCCCCGATGCCACCAGACGCCATGCACAGGTTACAGGCACAATGCGATGCCTCCCGGCAACGAGGAAAATAACCCGTGCATTCTCGCACGATACAGAAATCCCCCCTATGGACTTTGCTGCATCACAAAAACTGTTGGGAATGGCGGCTCGAATGACAAAAGGCACCCTTCCCGACAATCGTAAAACGCGCACCGCCACAGACTGATTTTGAGAACCTGTTTGAAACGCCCGGGCCAGTCACCCGCAGGCATGATAAAAAATTTTCGGTGCAGGCTTTTACATTCCTCATGAATTGCCTGAGTCCAACACAATCCCAGCAAGTTTTTTGATACTGCCTTTTTCCAAAGGGGCTGTTCGAGAAACATCTGCAACTGATATTTTTTATGAGTTCAGTATATAAATACCCTTATTAAAATAAAGCATTTTAAGCGATTGTTTGAAAACAAGAAAAATTTTGGGTGCCGCCTTTTGATCGAAAAAGGCGGCATCTTCTGAAGCATTTCAGGAAAACATTCACCAAAAACATTTATAATTTCAGGATATGATTGATCCTGAATTTTCAAATAGCCGCCAAAAATTTTATCGCGCCGATGGCATCAGAACGTCACGCCCCGCACTTTCCAACACGGCATCGCCCTGCGGAGAGTGAATGCGCCCACATAAAACATCACGAAAATGACGTTCCAAAGGGTTATTTTGTGAGAGACCGGGATTCCCGATAGCTTCTATAGCACGAGTGACCGCACTGATGGCATTTTCTGTCACCAGACGTTTAACCTGCTGTATTTCCACTTCAGAAATATTTTCTGCAAACCCTGATTGCAAAAGCGCCTTGTTACTTAAAAGCAATCCTTCCAGTTCACCAATAACGACATGAAAGCGTGGTAACGTTGCCAAAGACCGACCCAGACCCGACGGAACACGTTCGTGCAGGAACTTAACAAACCAGTCACGGGCACTGCATGCTATTGCATTATATAGTGATGAAATCAGCAAGGCATGGTACCTCCCAAGCTGCGGGATCTCAGGATTGCTGACAGACGGGGATACCACGTTTATAATATGATCGTCGGGAATAAAAACATTATCAAAAATAAACGTATGACTTCCCGTGGCGCGCATGCCCAGTTGATGCCAGCTTTTTTCGATTCTTACACCAGGTTCATCCAGACGGACAAGAATCTGACCAATTCTTGGCGACTCCTCGGCCGTTGCAACCCACACCAACCCCCAGCGCAGGGCGGTAGAACCTGTCGAAAAAATCTTTCGCCCATCAAGACGCCAGCCATTCGTGTCCTTGCGAATAACTGTCTGGGGAATGCCACCCCTTGAAGGTGTACCAAGCTCTGGCTCAACACGCAGCGCATTGATGAGTGTACCATTATCCAGAATGTCTTTAAGCAGCCTGTCCTTTGCAGGCGTAGCCCAACTGGATTGCGTCACTGCCCATGTTTGCAGATATTGCATGGCAAGAATCAACGCAGTTGACGGATCTGCTGTTGCAATTTTTGCGACAATCCGCGTCATGTCCGATAATGGTATTTCCTGTCCGCCGATATTGCGCGGCACAGCAAGACCCAGATATCCAGCCTTACGAAGGTCTTCCAGGCTTTCTGTTGCAATCTCGCCAGAGCGGTCATGAACAACAGCACGGGCCGAAAAACATTCGAGAAATGCATCAAGGGTCGTATCAGTCATAATCAAAACTTTCCTGAATTAGAACTGCGCTCTTAAGCCACCATAAAACATACGCGGCGCCCCCATCTGAAGGGTATCCTGATCACCGGCAAGCGGGAAATTTTCGACCCCCATGGCCCCGATATAGCGAACATTTGTCAGGTTATAGACGTTAAAGTTTATACGAAAGTTCTTCATGATACCAATACGTCCAAAATCATAGGATGCACCCAGATTGGTCAACCAGTATGAAGGGACAGATGTTGCAGGATCTTGTGCCGTATAACCATAGCTGAGGTTACGCCGCCCGATATAAGAGGTATTAATAAATACTTCAGCATTATGGAAACTATAGGATGCGGATGCCTTGTACATCAAACTTGGGTATCCAACAACCTGACGCCCATGGGAATAATAGGTGATACCATCAGACGTAATATTCTTGGCATACGTCGCATGATTATAGCTGATGCTATTATAAATATTCAGGCCATGAACGGGAATGAATGTCAGGGCGGCATCAACCCCATTCATGTTGACACTTCCGACATTCTGAACCGATGAAAGGAACTGTGTCGGGGTCACGTTATAGGAGAGCGCCTGGAGCCTATTATGAAAATCAACCCGATAGGCAGAGATGCTTCCCGTGAGGTAGCGGGAGGTATAGCGATATCCTATCGAATAGGCCCATGCGGTTTCCGGCTGTACATTCCTGCCCTTTTCTTCATAAGCCTGCTGCGAGTTGACAAGAGGCGAAGCGGCAGCGCCGTAAGTTGAAACCGGGAAGGCACGTACATTTTCCGCAAAATCAAAATATAATTCGTGATGTTTCCTGAAATTCCAATCTATGTTGATATGAGGCAGAAACGCCTTGGCTGTGGTCAGGCTGTCCCCGCCCGCAATGGCGGACGCACCGGTATAATCTGGATAATTGGCCAAAGCACCAACACGGGTCGTGTTGAGAAGGGACCTGAATCCATAATGAATTTTCAACCCATGAACCGGGCTATAGGTATCGCTGACATGTGCAACAAAGGTATTGGTATTAAAAACCTGTGCATAAAGTGTCGCATATGGGTTATTCCATGGCCCCCAGGAATTTAACGGTGACCCTGTCCCCAGAACCGGTTCGCTATATTCATTTCCCTCAGTATTGAAATGATTGTTTTCGTACCAGAATCCCACATTGATATCATGATGTGCGATATTATAGGCCAGATTCGTAGTACCACCGAAACGCTGGATCCCGGTATGGGTGACGTCCTCTGAAAGGGCTGCGCCATTTGGGGCGGGAACCATATCCTGCGTATACGGATTGGCCCATGTTGTATAAAAAGACTCACGATGACCATAGATACTGCCGGTCAGGCGAAGCCGGTTGGTTAACAGGAAATCATAATTGATGCCGCCCATATAATCACGCACTTCATTGACCCCATCATAATAGGACACATCCTTGGGATCGTTGGAGCGGTTTTCGCCCCGCATGTAATTGCCTTCTGCCGCCATATAAGCATCGCGATAGCCGTTTGGCGTTCCATAATAATAATCAGGTCTCTGCCCAACTGTATTAAGAATCTCAAGGCTTTTGGGCATATAGGTCATCTGGTCGACATCGGAATAATCAAAAAATGCCGAGATATGACTGCTTTCCCCGATTGGTTGATAAAGCTTGGCATTAATGACCTGCTGGAACTGGGGGCCAACCCCTGTCCATTTATTCGTATCATTGCGGGCATAGGAAACATAAAAACGGGTTTTTGCCGGTCCGATTTCACCGCTATCCAAACGGACGAACGTTCGGAACATATTATAGCTGCCGAAGGTCTGTGAAACTTCAGCGCCCTTTTTCTTTGCAGGGTCGCGACTGGCATACAAAATGGCGCCACCAAGACTTGAGGTCGCGGCGACGTCCTCTGCTCCTGCCCCCTGCGATATTGATACCGTCCGTATATTTTCTGGTGAAATGGCCTGGGTGATACCTAATCCGTTATAGTTATAAAAAGTCTGCTCGCCCAAAGGCATTCCATCCAGTGTTGCGCCGATTTGATTACTCTGGAACCCACGGACATACAGTTGCGATGTCCAGATATCCAGACCCCTGCCCATCACCACCCGCAAACATCACACCCGGAAGCTGGCCAAGGGTCTGAAGGGGATTGGCGCCTGCCACGTTTCGGGCCAAGGCCGTTTGCGTAATGATACTGGCCGTTGCATGGGACAGATGATGCCCGACAACACCCAGCAGTTCAGCGCCACTCGCCTGAACGGAGTCCCCTTCTTTGCCTGATGCCGCATTGGCATTTGGCTTTCTGGCAGGCCTGATGGCAGATGCCGATACTGTTCCACCATTATGCATATCCTGATGTGCAGGAACCTTCGGGTGGTTCGATGATATTATAGAAGGGGTCTGGGCATATCCATATGTCACAAAAGTCGTTGACAACAAAAAAGCACCATATATTTCAATTAAATTATGGTTTTGTTTGTATTTTCTCATTTTTATTTCCGTATTATTTGAATTTTGATGAATTTATTTCATGGATTATGAAAATAACCCATGTAGGTTCCTGACAATCGCCGTAAACAACGCATGTGGTAATTCACTTCATATTTAAGTTGAATTCCATAATAACTAAATTGTTATGCAACTAATTTCACGGCATCTGATATTTTGCAAATCATTTCTATTATTTTATATAACTAAAAAATTTAGTTTATTATGGCACTCAAACCATATCGCTATCGCGATGCTTTCAGATTCTACCTTACCCATAAAATATATTATGAAAATCAATTTTGATAAATTATTACTTTTGTAATATGGGATTAATTCCAGATATTACATTAAATATACTCACATAGTTATTGAAATATTTATAAAAATTACTGCATGTATTTTATGAATCATTCCCGATAGTTTTCATCCAAAAATGCGCAGATCATGACGACAGCGAGGACGCTGCGGGAAAATGATGGTGCAAGCTTGCAGTCCCCTCCAACGACCAAGAGCCGGGAGGGCAAAGAACGCCTTGCCACCCCTCCCCCCGGATCAGGGAGATGTACTACCCATCTGCGGGGCCTGATCCGCTGTTCCCATATGACTGGCCTGAACTGGCATGATGACAGGGTCATTTTTGGATTGCATCGGGCGCCATGCACAGACAAGGCGTACCCCTGCCAAAGCATGATGATATTTTCTTATAAATTATTTATTTATGTTTTCTTTTAAACACTATCTCATCCCGGCACCTACCATTTCGGGTAGGTGCGCGCGACTATGGTTTCCCATAGATTATATTCCAGATGTGAAAAACAGTCATACATCCTGATATTAGGCAATCATATCTGCAATCTATACTTATTTATGCGAATGAAAATGGTAATATTACAATGCGCCTGACCCTTTATACCGATTACGCATTGCGTACGCTGCTCTATCTTGGGGCAAAGCCGGATACTCGGGTCGCCATTCATGATATTGCGCAGACCTACGATATTTCCGAAAACCATCTGGTCAAGGTTGTCCACAAACTTGGCCGGGGTGGGTTTATCGTGACGAAGCGCGGACGCAATGGTGGCCTGCTGCTGGCACGCGCCCCGCAGGACATCCGCATCGGCGATATCGTGCGTTATACCGAAGAAGACATGGGAATCGTCGCCTGCAATCAGGAAAAGGGGTCATGCCGGCTGGCGGGTGTATGCCGTCTGCAGGGCCTGATGGGCGAGGCGCTGAACGCGTTCATGAGCGTGCTGGACCGGCGGACCCTGGCCGATGTCATGACCCATCCGCACCTGCTTCAGACATTCCAGATGATGTTGCCTACCGCCGCGTCGGAACCAATGACGCGCGAACATGAGTACAATGGACATGACCACAATACCGCCTTTGCCTGATGGTCCTGCGCGCCGGATCATTGGGGAACTGTTGCGTGTTTCATACGATATTGCCGATACAAGGATGACCTGACATATAAAAACCGCAACCGGACAAGGAAGCCTTCCCAATGACATGGATGTGCAAGAAACGGGCTGTGCCTGCTCTGCTTTTCTTCGTGTTGCCGGTTCTGGCTATGCCCCTTGCGGGATGTGGGGATGGTGAAAGCCACACCCACACGGTTGTTGTGGTGCCCCAAGGATCAAAGGTGGTATGTACCGATGGGTCAAAACCACCCTGCCCCCCTGATGACTGACATGTTCTTAAAATAAGAGACCATTTGAAAAATCAGGCTCAATAATATCCTGAAATTATAAAGGTTTTTGGTGAATATTTTCCCAAAAAGCTTCAGAAGGCGGCACCAGAAAACTTTCATTCCCTGTACCCATGAAATGCCCCCACTCTGTCTCCTGAAAGACGGGTTGGAAAAGCAGCTTCATTATCTAACCGGGACCATGAAAGTTTCTGGTGCAGCTTTTCCCCCAAAAAATCGACAGATATTGGTTTTCTGAAAAAATCAGCACCCAGCGGCCTTGGTGTTGCCCCGATAGGATAGGATAGGTTCAGACAGCGCCGTCAAACGCTGCGGGGACATACAGCCCCGACCGTCTCTGGGCCATATCGCACGCGGCGTTGATCCTACTGTGCGAAACATCATGTCATATGGGGCACCTACCTGCGCGCGCCCATGATGATCCTGTTGGTCATGCCTGCCGTTGATGAAGGACAGTCCCCATGAAAGCAACATGGGCCAGATAGAAGGCAACGCCCCTATGCCCCTTCTCAGGTGACCCAAAATATTCCCGATCAAACATCCTAAAAGCTTTCGCGTATCGCCCTCCCCTTAACAGGGCACCTGTTTCAAAGCCTGCTTATATAATATTTGCCAAAACCTTTGTTATTTCAGGCAGGTGCATGTGGGTGTGGCTTTTTCATCACGCCATCGCATCAGAAAGCGGATATCCTGCATCCCATAGTTGTTATGATATAACGTTCTATGTAAGATGCGCCGCCTGACACCACCATTTTTTGACCATTCCCAACGCAGGCCCTTACATGCCCCCATCCCCGCGCATCCTTCCCCTGTTGTCATCTTCCTGCCTGCTGATTGGCACGACATGCCTGTCCGCGCTGCCCACAGGTGGCACGGCACATGCCGCAGCCGTGGCCACAACCACAACCAACGGCGGCACGAAAGAAGACGCACGCTCCACTTTTGCTGACAGCACGCAGCCCACCGCCACACAACAGAACACGCACGCCCCCACACGGCAGACCGTCACCGATTACACCGATGCACAGGGCGAACATGTTACGGTCAACGCGCATCTCGATCAGGTGCGTTCCGCCCTGCAACCTGCCACCGGGGCCAGTACCTATCGTTTTTCACGCAAGGATATCGAGGCCATTCCGGGCGGCGACAACGCACCGATGAACACCGTCCTGTTGCAGGCCCCCGGCGTGGCGCAGGACAGTTACGGGCAGATCCATATCCGTGGCGACCATAACGAGGTACAGTTCCGCCTTGATGGTGTGCAACTTCCCGAAGGGCTGAGTGTCTTTGGCCAGACGCTGATGACGCGCTTTGCCCATTCGATGTCGATGACAACCGGCGCATTACCCAGCGAATACGGTTTCCTGCAGGCGGGCGTTATAGATATCACGACCAAGAATGGCAGCACCGATCCCGGTGGTGAAGTTTCGGTCTATGGCGGGGCGCGGGATTATTTCTTTCCATCCCTGCAATATGGCGGGGCGCATGGCAAATGGGATTATTTTGTCACCGCAGATTTCGTGCATGACCGTGTGGGCATTGAAAACACGACGCCAAAATTCAACGCGCTGCATGACCTGACCAACCAATATCATTTCCTTGGTCATGTGCGCTATACCGCTGATGAAAATACCCGCATCAGCTTTACCGCAGGGGTATCGAACGCATATTATCAGCTGCCGAACAATCCCGGTCAGCAAAGGCAGTTCGCGAATCCTGACTTCCTTTCCAGTAACCTGTCCCACCAGGTCTATGGCAGTGTCAACAGCGCGGACCTGAATGAACGGCAAAAGGAAATCACGGATTTCGCGATCCTGTCCCTGCAAAAGGAAATCGGGAGTTTCAGCCTGCAATCATCGGTTTTTTCCCGCTACAGCTCCCTTGGCTATTCCCCCGACGCATTGGGGGATCTGGTATATAACGGCATCGCACAACGTGCGCAGCGTTCCGTCATGTCCACCGGGTCACAGACCGACGTGACATGGCGTGCCGCCCCGCGCCATACCGTGCGCTTTGGCTATCAGGCCTATGTCGAACGTACGGTATCACAGACGGATTCCACCGTTTATCCCCAGACCGGGACAGACAGTGACGGGAATGCGATCTTCAGTGGCGTGACGGAAAATATTCATGATGGCAATGGCCGCACCGGCTGGCTGTATGGCCTGTATGCGCAAGATGAGTGGCGGCCGGTACGTAACCTGACAATCAATTACGGCCTGCGTTTTGACGGGGTGGATGAATATACACATTCAAAACAGGTCAGCCCACGCCTCAACATCGTCTGGCAACCCTGGCGTGGGGGCACGCTGCATGCGGGATATTCACGCTACTTCACGCCACCGCCATTCGAACTGGTGGGGGGCACGTCGCTGAACAAATTCGCAAATACGTCCGCGGCACCGGGAACGTTGCAGGATACCACCGTCAAATCGGAACGCGACCATTATTTTGATGCAGGATTTTCACAGGTTCTGCTGCCGGGATGGCATGCGTCATTTGACGCGTATGTAAAACTGGCGCGCAACATGATTGACGAAGGGCAGTTCGGCTCCCCCATCATCCTGTCGGCCTTCAATTACCGTCGGGGGCAGGTCAACGGATATGAATTCGCCACCGATTACAGCCATGGGCCATTTTCGGTCTATGGCAACTTTGCGTGGTCACGCGCCATCGGCAAGGATATCAACAGCGCGCAATGGAACTTTGATCCCTCTGACCTTGCCTATATCCGCCAGCATTGGATTCACCTGGACCATGACCAGCGGTGGACAGCCTCCGCCGGGGGCAGTTACAGCGCGTTTTACAAGACGGGACATCCGCTGCGCCTGTCGGCAACGATGGTATATGGCAACGGCCTGCGCGCCGACGGCGCCACCCCGAACGGGGCAAAAGTGCCGCAATATGTGACGTTCAACCTGTCACTGGTGCAATCGTTCCAGGACCTGTTTCAGGTCGGGTTCCTCAAACGCACACAGTTGCGCCTTGATGTCATCAACCTGTTCGACCGCCGCTATGAACTGCGTGATGGCAGCGGGATCGGGGTGGGCGCGCCGCAATACGGCCTGCGCCGCACGATCCTGACGGGACTGTCACAGCGTTTCTGACCCCCTGCCCGTCCCCTGTCATGGACCATGGGGACGGGACGGATCTTGTTTGGAAATATGGGACAGGCCGCCCACAGGAATAAGAAAATTTCTGGTGACGATTTCTAAAAATCCCTGAAATCTGTTTCCTTTCTAATGAACGGCACCAGCCGGACCCATCCATTACTTCCGATCAGTGGCGATGTTATCAAATGGTTTTCAGGGTTTTAGAGGCTGCTTGAAAAAGAACCTTCAATAACATTCTGAAATTATAAAAGTTTTTGGTGAAGATTTTTCCAAAAAGCTTCAGAAGACGCCGCCTTTTTCGATCAAAAGGCGGCACCCCAAAACTTTTCTTATTTTTTATAAATAATTTGTTTCCAGACACTCTCTTAGAGCCTGATCCGAAAGTTTTTGAACAATACCAGCCTG
>NZ_BANE01000405.1 GCF_000964405.1 Novacetimonas hansenii JCM 7643 | reverse complement strand
CGGCGGTTGCAACGAACGTGTCGGATACGAACGCAATCGTGCTGCCATCGTCGGCCCTCCTGTCGTTCCTGCCTGCGCCGAACTGGAACGGCACGCCGCCCGCACTGACGACACGCCTGATCGACAGCAGCAGCGGCCCCGTG
>NZ_BANE01000406.1 GCF_000964405.1 Novacetimonas hansenii JCM 7643 | reverse complement strand
GATCCGTAATCGCTGATGAGGAATTCGGTATCAAGGTCCTGCTGCCCGATCTTGACGTCGAGTTTCCCGTTAAGGAAGGATTGCTGGTACCACAGTTCGAACAGGCGTGTGGAGCG
>NZ_BANE01000407.1 GCF_000964405.1 Novacetimonas hansenii JCM 7643 | reverse complement strand
GCGATCGCGCCGATTTCCGTGACGTCCATGATGTGTCAGTTCCCCGCATTGGTGGTGTTGGTGGTGGCTGTGGTGGCGATGCCGGCGCAGGCCGGGGGCTGCTGCCCGGCCTTGACGCCGGTCCAGCAGGTTTCGAATGACGCAAAATCCGCCTCCAGCGCGGAAACGGCGGTGGCGGTGATCGAACTTCC
>NZ_BANE01000408.1 GCF_000964405.1 Novacetimonas hansenii JCM 7643 | reverse complement strand
GCCCGGACCCGGCAGGGAGCGTGCTCCCTGCACCCTGATCTGTTTTAAGGAGTCACGGTTTCCAAAGGGGGAATACCCTTTGGCGGGGTGCAGGGGCGGTGCCCCTGCGTTGTGTCAGGCCGCGTGTGCGGCGGGACGGGTCCAGCGTGCGTGGGCTGCGTGGTTCACCTGCA
>NZ_BANE01000409.1 GCF_000964405.1 Novacetimonas hansenii JCM 7643 | reverse complement strand
AGGAAGGATTGCTGGTACCACAGTTCGAACAGGCGTGTGGAGCGGTCGGCCTCGAAGCCGCTGATGGGGTTGTAGTTATAAAGATGGTCCTGCGAGATGGAGCGTCCGCGCGTCTGCAGGGCGCTGACATTGAACAGGCCACCCTTCAGCCCGAAGAGTTTTTCGAGGTCAACGGTCAGTGTGGGGGCAGTCACGGCGTCATAGGAAGGTCCGGTGCCCGAGCCACTGCCGACGTCATTGGCGCTGGGCGCGCCGCCGGTGGTGTTCCCCCACAGTTCCTCCACATCCTGAAGGTTGAAGGTCACGCCGTGCTTGTACAGCCACGGCCG
>NZ_BANE01000410.1 GCF_000964405.1 Novacetimonas hansenii JCM 7643 | reverse complement strand
TTGCTCGTGTCGGTGGTGGTGGCGATATGATCGACCAGATCGGCAATCTTCATGGGACTATCCTTCGTTATCTGTCGGGCCGAAACCCGCTGCTCCTGCCGTTACGGGGGAATTATGGCGTCTTCAAGCCTGCAGGGAGGGGGCAATGACAGACATGCCGCCATGGGATGCCGCCGATCTGGCCCGCAGGCTGGCGGAGAACGCAGAAGCGGTGTGCCTTCATTACCTCTCGGCCGGGCGACGGCATGGCAATTACTGGCTGGTCGGCGACGTTCATAACACGCCGGGACGGTCGCTCTATGTCCGTCTGCATGGGGGACCGGATGGACGTGGCTGTGCGGGAAAATGGACGGATGGCGCGACAGGGCAGCATGGCGATCTGCTCGACATCATCCGCGA
>NZ_BANE01000411.1 GCF_000964405.1 Novacetimonas hansenii JCM 7643 | reverse complement strand
CCATCACCCGCCAGTGCCAGCGTGCCACCGGAAATCGTGGTCTCACCCGTATAGCTATTATTGCCCGTCAGCGTTTCACGCCCATCAAGCAGCGTCACACCTCCTGTCCCGGCCATGGCACCCGCAAAGCTCCCCGCCGCATCGGTCAGGGTCAGCGTTTCATCACCCAGCGCGACGGCGCCACCGCTATTGCCCGACAGGGAGGCAATCGAAGCCCCATCCGTGGTGCCGGAAATATCAAATGTGCCGCCGCTGAGCGTAACCCCGCTTGAGGTCGCGATGCTGCCATCACCCGCCAGTGCCAGCGTGCCACCGGAAATCGTGGTCTCGCCGGTATAGCTATTGTTGCCCGTCAGCGTTTCACGCCCATCAAGCAGCGTCACGCCCCCCGTCCCGGCAATGGTGCCC
>NZ_BANE01000412.1 GCF_000964405.1 Novacetimonas hansenii JCM 7643 | reverse complement strand
AGAAGACGCCGCCTTTTTCGATCAAAAGGCGGCACCCAAAAACTGTTCTTTTTTATCAATGACTTATTTTCAAACACTCTCTTATACGCAAAGGTCCTGGGGGCAGGTGCCTTCAACACGCAGCCCGGATACCGCCTTTTGACAAAGGCGGTATCTGCAAGCTTTTATCCTGCCTGCTCAATCCTCGAACGGGTCACGCATCAGGATTGTGTCGTCACGTTCCGGGCTGGTGGACAGCAAGGTGACGGGCGCTTCCACCAGTTCCTCGATCCTGCGGACATACTTGATCGCCTGCGCGGGCAGGTCTGCCCATGAACGCGCACCATGCGTGGTGCCTTCCCAGCCTTCCATCGTCTCGAACACCGGACGGATACGCGACTGCGCGCCCGGGGCGGACGGGAAATGCGTGGTTTTCACACCATCGAGTTCATAGCCAACACAGATGCTGATTTCCTTAAGGCCATCAAGCACGTCGAGCTTCGTCAATGCCAGCCCGTTTACGCCGCCGACACGCACGGCACGGCGCACCAGCACGGCATCGAACCAGCCGCAACGGCGGGGACGACCGGTCACGGTACCGAATTCATGTCCGCGCTGACCCAGCGTACGGCCCATTTCATCATGCAGTTCGCTCGGGAACGGTCCCTCGCCCACACGGGTGGTATAGGCCTTGGCAATCCCCAGCACGAAACCGATGCTCGTCGGGCTGACGCCGCTGCCGGTGCCTGCATTGGCCGCAACGGTGTTGGAACTGGTGACATATGGATAGGTGCCGTGGTCAACATCAAGCATGACCGCCTGCGCGCCTTCAAACAGGATACGCGACCCGGCACGGCGGCTGTCGTCAAGCAGATCCCACACGGGGGCCATGAACGGCAGCACGCGCGGCGCGATACCGGTCAGGAACGCCATCAGCTCTTCCTTGGTAAAGGTCGCAGCCCCCAGCCCACGCAGCAGCGTGTTATGATGCAGCAGCAGTTCGTCAAGCTTCCAGTCCAGGGTTTCCGGCTCCGCCAGGTCACACAGACGGATTGCGCGACGTGCCACCTTGTCCTCATATGCGGGGCCGATGCCACGGCCGGTGGTGCCGATCTTACGCTCACCGCGCGCGGCCTCACGCGCACGGTCAAGCGCACCATGCACCGGCAGGATCAGAGGCGCATTTTCCGCGATCTTCAGCGTATCAGGCGTGACCTTCAGGCCCTGCGCCGTAACGCGGTCGATTTCCTTGAGCAATGCTTCGGGATCGACGACGACACCATTGCCGATCACGCCGGTCTTGCCACGCACCAGCCCGGAGGGCAGCAGCGACAGTTTGTAGGTCTGATCCCCCACCACCAGCGTATGCCCGGCATTATGGCCACCCTGGAACCGCACGACAATGTCCGCGCGACTGGCGAGCCAGTCAACGATCTTTCCCTTGCCCTCGTCACCCCACTGGGTGCCGATAACGGTGACGTTGGACATGTACTGCTCCTCGCTCTGCTTCTCTGACGATCCGGATGCGCATCGTCAGGCGCGACCGGAAGGAAATCCATTAATGATGAAAGAAAAAACTCAGCCCGGCTGATCCGTGACCTGCACCGGCTCCAGCTTTCCACCAACCGCGACAAAGGCGCAGCCAAGCCGGTATGCCTCCGCCGCCGGATCGGCGATATCCCCCAGGGCCGCAACCGTTGCATATCCCTGCGCACGCAATGCCTGCGCCACCCGTGGGTCCATCCCCCACGGCACGAACACCCGCATGCGCCGCGCACGCGGGGGGGCGACACGCAGGATCACATCAGGACGCAGCGTCAGGCCGCAGGCGGGTTCATCGTCATTCGAACGATAACGCCCGCCCCGACCAAGCTCTTCCTGCCGCCCCAGCGCATAAACACTGACACAGACGCCGGTGTGATACTGCCAACCGCGGAATTCCACCGGATCAACCGTCAGCCGCACGCCCGGCACCCGGTTTTCTATTGCCGCGACCGTGGCCGCAAGGCGGTCGCTCTGCGCCCGCGCGGCAGGCGGCAGATCGACACGCGCCAGAACATCCAGCGCGCGATGCGCCGGTCCCGCCGCATGCAGCAATTCCGTCAGCACCGGCGCCAGCGCACCACCATGACGCGCCACGGCGGCGGCATCCTTGCGGTCCAGCGCGCGCAACAGGGCGGAACGGGCGGCGGGGCCAAAGGACTCCGTCGCCAGCAGCGTGGTCGTCAGCGGCGGCATCGTCAGGTCAAAGGAGACATGCGGCACACCGAGCACCTGCAACGCCTCTGCGCCCAGCGCCACAATTTCCGCATCCGCCACAGGCGTATCGGGACCAATGAGTTCGATCCCCGCCTGCAGGATCTGGCGATCCGTCTCCCGCGCGGGGCTGCCCATCATCACGCACGCCCCGGCATAGGACAGGCGCAGGGGCCGTTCCTCATGCGCAAGGCGGGTCGCCGCGATGCGCGCGATCTGTGGTGTCATGTCGGGACGCAACGCCATCATGCGCCGCGTATCGGGGTCCATCAGGCGAAATGTCTGTTCTGCGACCGCCGCCCCTGATCCCGTCAGCAACGTTTCCTCGAATTCAAGCAGCGGCGGCGACACCCGGTCATACCCATGGGTGGAAAAAACCCGCATCAGGGCTTCAAGCCCGATGGCCTCCGCCTCTGCGGCGGGGGGCAGCACATCGACGAATCCGGAAGGCAGCAGCGCGGGATTGAGGGGCGGGTCATCCGTCATGGTTCGGGCCTATATTCTTGGCGTGCGCGCATCAGGCGACAGGACGTGGCGGCCAAGCGCCACACAGGACAGCACCACACAAGCGAGACGTCACACACAGGCAACGTCACACAGGGGGCAAAAGGATCAGATATAGGTCGCGCGGACCTGTGCATGCGCCCAGTCAAGCCACGGCACAACAGCGGCAAGGTCTGATGCCTCCACCGTCGCCCCACCCCACAGACGCAGGCCCGGCGGTGCATCGCGATAACTGCCGACATCCATCGCAACACCCTCGGCCGCCAGCAGGGCGACAATTTCACGCGCCGCCTTCGTCTGCGTTTCATGATCGAGGGCCGTAAACCACGGGGCGACGATACGCAGGCAGATGGCCGTGCTGGAGCGATGGCGCGGCGACGCGGCAAGGAAGGACGCCCAGTCGCTGCGTGCCTCCCATTGCGCAATCACCGCAAGGTTGGCGCGGCTGCGCGCGATCAGCCCCGTCAGGCCACCCACCTGCTCTGCCCAGCGCAACCCGTCGAGCGCATCTTCGACACACAGCATGGAGGGTGTATTGATCGTATCGCCGTGGAAAATGCCTTCGATAAGGCCATTCCTGTTCGTCAGGCGGAAAATCTTGGGCAGCGGGCGCGGCGCGGGCTGCGATACGAGGCGTTCGACCGCACGTGGCGACAGGGCAAGCATCCCGTGCGCGGCTTCGCCCCCCAGCACCTTCTGCCATGACCATGTCACGACATCGAGCTTGTCCCACGGCAGGTCCATCGCAAACGCGGCGGATGTCGCATCACAGATCACCAGCCCCCCGCGATCGGCGGGAATGGCGTCGCCATCCGCAAAACGCGCCCCCGATGTGGTGCCATTCCATGTAAGCACCACGTCGCGCGACCAGTCCACATCCGCAAGGTCAGGTACCTCGCCATACCCGGCGCGCAGGACGCGGGCATCAGGAAGCTGGAGCTGGGCTATGATATCATTGGCCCATGTGGCCGAAAAACTTTCGAACGCAAGCACATCGACCGGGCGCGTACCCAACAACGACCATAACACCATTTCCACGGCGCCCGTATCGGACGCCGGCACGATCCCCAGACGCCAGTCGGCCGGCATGCCAAGGATGTCGCGGGAACGGGTGATGACCTCATCCAGACGCGCCCGCCCCTCTTTTGAACGATGCGAACGCCCCACCAGCGCCGAGGACAGCGCCGCCACGGACCATCCCGGCCGCTTGGCGCAGGGGCCGGAAGAAAAGCACGGATTGCGGGGCCGTGCCGACGGCTTTTCGATCTGGATTTCGGGCAAGGAGAACATCGTCCTGTTCGCAACACGGGCAAAAGGGACGGCACATCACGACATGATGCGCCAACTGGTACGAGAGGGGGGATTCGAACCCCCATGCCTTGCGGCGGTCGATTTTGAGTCGACTACGTCTACCGTTCCGTCACTCTCGCATGCAGGCCTGCTTAACAGTACAACAGGGCCGGTGGCAATTCATCGCACACCACAGCGGGCCGCGTTGCGCACATATCACATCCCGGACGGACTCTCCAGCCCCAGCATCAGGGCAATATTCTGGATCGCGGCACCGGACGCCCCCTTGCCCAGATTGTCCAGCCGCGCCGTCAGCACTGCCTGGCGCTGCTCCTCATTCACATGCACGCGCAGCTCCATCCGGTCGGTCCCTGCCAGAGTGTCGGCACACAGGCTGGTGCAGGCGTCGGGCACGCTGATACGGTCGGAACCGCGATAATGCGCCACCAGCGCCGCATGCAGGTCCGCCCCCCGCACGCCATGCCCCAGCAGGTCAAGGTGCAGTGGGATCGACACAATCATGCCCTGCGCGAAATGCCCGACCGACGGCACGAATACCGGCACGCGCGACAGGCCGGAATAAATCTGCGCCTCCGGCAGGTGCTTGTGCTGCAATGACAGGCCATAAAGTTCGAAGGCCGGGCCGCCATCGCGCTCATGCGCCTCGATCATCGTGCGCCCGCCACCGCTATAGCCACTGACCGCATTGACGGTGACGGGATAATCCGCAGGCACCAGCCCCGCCGCAACCAGCGGATGCAGCAGGCCGATGATACCGGTGGGATAACAGCCCGGATTGGCGACGTGTGTGGCCGTGCGGATCGCCTGCGCCTGTTGCGCCTGCATTTCGGGAAAGCCATAGACCCAGCCCGGTGCGGTGCGAAACGCCGTGCTGGCGTCCAGCACGCGTGGCGCGCGATGGCCTGCCGTGACAAGCCCGTCCACCATCGCCACCGCGTCACGCGCTGCCGCATCCGGCAGGCACAGCACCACCAGGTCAACCGCCGACATCATGTCCCGTCGGGCGTCAGGGTCCTTGCGTCGCGCCGCGTCAATGGAGCGCACATCCACCGGCAACGCCTCAAGCCGGGCGCGGATTCCCAGACCTGTCGTGCCTGCTTCCCCGTCAATGAATACCGATGGCCGTGCGTACGTGTTCATGATCCCTGTTTCCCGGCAAGATCCGTCCGACATTGCGTGGACTGGCGGACTATACAATCATCACCCGCCGCCGCAACCACAACAGGAGCCCCCGATGCCTGACACCCCTATGCCCGCCGCCACCGCCGACGAGGCCCCAGATGTCGAGGCCACAGACGCGCAACGGGCGCTTGGCCGGCTGCTGCACATCATGGCGCGCCTGCGCGACCCGGTGACGGGGTGCCCGTGGGACCGGGAACAGGATTTCGCGACCATCGCCCCCTATGCGATCGAGGAAGCCTATGAAGTGGCCGATACCATCGCGCGGCAGGACTGGGACGGGTTGCCTGACGAACTTGGCGACCTGCTGTTGCAGGTTGTCTATCATGCACAGATGGGGGCAGAGGCCGGGCGATTCGATTTCGCCACCGTCGCACGCATGATTGGCGACAAGATGGTACGCCGCCATCCACATGTCTTTGGCGATGCGACACTGGCGCAGGGCCAGTGGGAGGACGGCAAGGAACGCGAACGCGCCGCACGCGCACGGCGGGGCACACTTGATGACGTGCCGGTCGGCCTGCCCGCCCTGCTGCGCGCGCGCAAGCTGTCGGCACGCGCGGCACGTGTCGGCTTTGACTGGGACAATGTGGCGGGCGTCATGGGCAAGGTGGACGAGGAAGTGGCCGAACTGAAGGCCGAACTCGAGAGCGGGGACAAGGCGCGGATACAGGATGAACTGGGCGATGTGCTGTTCACGCTCGCCACACTGGCGCGCAGGCTTGACCTCGATCCCGAAGCCTGCCTGCGCCATGCCAACGCCAAATTCACCCGGCGCTTTACTGAAATGGAACACGACCTCGCACACCGTGGGCTGGCGCTGCGTGATGTGGATGTCAGCGTGATGGAAGAAGGGTGGCAGGTGGTCAAACGCCGCGAACGTGGGGAGACATGATCCAAGCGCGCGAAAGGAAAAGACGGCCCTGACGCGACATGCAGCCCCCTCCCCGGATCTTCGCCCGTTATTTCAAATGGCAAGTTTTTTTTTCGGAGCCGCCCGTAAAGCCTTAAGAGACTGTTTGACAACAAGCCGTTGATAAAAAAGAAAAGTTTTTGGGTGCTGCCTTTTTCCAAAAAGGCGGCGTCTTCTGAAGCTTTTTAGAAAA
>NZ_BANE01000413.1 GCF_000964405.1 Novacetimonas hansenii JCM 7643 | reverse complement strand
CAGCTGGTCCAGATCCTGCGCAACCTGCGCGACGCGGATGACCTTGGTCCCGTGCTGCTGCATGTCATCACCGAAAAGGGCCGCGGCTATACCCCGGCCGAATCGGCGGGTGACAAATACCATGC
>NZ_BANE01000414.1 GCF_000964405.1 Novacetimonas hansenii JCM 7643 | reverse complement strand
TAAGGACCCGATCCGCCTGGATTTTCGGGGCAATCTGCCCCGCTCAGGGAAAAGGGGCTGCTCTTGTTCTCCCCGTGTGCAACATTCATGCGATGAATTTCCATCTCAAGGAAATCGCCCAGGTCGTTGCACCGCAAAGTCACGCCGTCCTCATCCTGGATCAGGCAGCATGGCATACCAGTCTGAAACTGACGGTTCCCCCCAACATCACCATCATGCCGCTCCCGCCACGCTCTCCCGAACTCAATCCTGTGGAAAACGTCTGGCAGTTTATGCGCAATACATGGCTCTCAAACAGAATCTTCAGAACCTATGACGATATCGTCGATATCGCCTGCCATGCGTGGAACCAGCTCACCGAGCAGCCATGGCGCATTATGTCCCTCGGATTGCGCGACTGGGCTCATGGGTCATAGCAAAAACAAATTGGTAT
>NZ_BANE01000415.1 GCF_000964405.1 Novacetimonas hansenii JCM 7643 | reverse complement strand
ACTTTGGGAATCCTATGATTCAAGCTATTCGCAGTGCGCTCTAGAGACTGTTTGAAACGTCAGACACGATAACATCCTGAAATCATAAAAGTTTTTGGTGAAGCTTTTTC
>NZ_BANE01000416.1 GCF_000964405.1 Novacetimonas hansenii JCM 7643 | reverse complement strand
AAAGACGCCACCTTTTTGAAAAAAGGCGGCACCCAAAAACTTTTTCTTATCAACGCGTTGTTTTCAAACACTCTTCTAAATAACGGAAATAACTCTATTCATTTTCGGTCAGGCTTTTCAGCCATGGCGACATAGGCACAAAAGGACAGGCCACGCGCAGGGAAAGGCACGGCCCCTGCCCCATATCCATGCCCCCTTGACGCGCGGCGTGTGACGCGGTGCAATCGTGGCACCATACGTCCCGATCCATACGAATAAACAGGCCCCCGATGAAACATTACTGCGCGACGCAGACACAGGCGCTGCTGCCATTCCCGGCGCTGGTGGACATGCTGGCGCGCACCGTGCGCGATTACGCGGGCGGCACCATCGCCTGCCCCGAACGCACCACCGTTCCCACCCACGATGGGGGCGGGGTGCTGATGTGCATGCCCGCCGTCGGGGCGGACCTGATTACGACCAAGCTGCTGACGATCTTTGGCGCGAACACGGCGCTGCACCTGCCGGCCATACAGGGGACGGTCACGTGCGCGGATGCGCATGACGGGCGGTTCCTGTTCGGGCTGGATGGGCCAACGGTCACGATGCGCCGCACCTCGGCCATCAGCATGCTGGCGATCCGCACCTTCGTTCACGGGCATGTGCGCCGCGTGCTGGTGATCGGCACCGGCACGCAGGCCCTGGCACATGTGGAGGCATTGGCCGCCCTGCATCCCGCCATCGAGGTTGCGATCCGTGGCCGCACCCCCGACCGGGCGGAGCGTTTTTGCACCCAGCACGCAACCGACCGCCTGATGCTGCGTCCCGAACGGGCCGGGGCAGAGGACGGATTTGATGTCGTCATCACCACGACATCCAGCACCACGCCCATTTTCGACACACCCGCCGATGCGCGCCGCCTGGTGATCGGGGTTGGGGCCTATCGCCCGGACATGGCGGAAATCGCCCCGCAGGTCGTCCGCGCCAGCCAGATTTACGTGGATGATCCCATCGGCGCCCCGTCAGAGGCCGGGGACATCCTGCAGGCCGGTGTGCCATGGGGGGATGTCCGCGCCCTTGCGCAGGCATTCGACACGCCACGCGACCCGGCCCGGCCCGTATTTTTCAAATCCGTGGGATGCGCGGCATGGGACCTTGCCGCCTGCCGGGTCGCACGCGACATGCAGACACGCCTGTCACCCGAAGCCTAGGGCATTTCCACCGAAAACCGGTTCGGTGAAAATGCTCCGGTTTATTGTTTTTACGAGCATCTT
>NZ_BANE01000417.1 GCF_000964405.1 Novacetimonas hansenii JCM 7643 | reverse complement strand
GGCATTTCGAAAGTCTCCACCAGAACTGGACTTGCCAATCACTCGAAGCCTTCAGCATATTCCTCTTTTCCGCTGGATAAATTGTCGATACGAGACATCAGTCACAACTGAGGAGGATGAATGCTTGACCGGTTAACCAGCATGAAGATTTTTATCAAGGTCGTGGAATTGGGGTCCTTTGCTGCGGCCTCCCAG
>NZ_BANE01000418.1 GCF_000964405.1 Novacetimonas hansenii JCM 7643 | reverse complement strand
TTGATAACATACTGTAATTATAAAAGTTTTTGGTGAAGCTTTTTATAAAAAGCTTCAGAAGACACCGCCTTTTTGAAAAAAGGCGGCACCCAAAAACTTTTCTTATTT
>NZ_BANE01000419.1 GCF_000964405.1 Novacetimonas hansenii JCM 7643 | reverse complement strand
AAAAGGCGGCACCCAAAAACTTTTCCTGTTTTTTATCAATGATGAAAACGCTCGGGCGCTGTCTTTTTTCAAAGACAGCGTTCTTGCACGACGTTTCACCAAAATATTTATAATTGCAGTGGATTACTGCGCCTGCCGTTTCAAACAGTGCCCCACAGGGACCTGGGTCACATCAGGCCACGTTGTCACGACGATCACGCAGCTTCACATACGCAAGCTGCGCATGTTCGGCGCAATAGGGCTTACCCGGCAGCGGCGTCGCGCCACAGAAATGGAAGCCCGGCGTGCCCGGATCACCCAGCGGCCAGCAGCAGGACTGGCTGCTGCGGCGGCGCGGCGGGGCCACGGCGGCGCGGGCGGCGGCGGC
>NZ_BANE01000420.1 GCF_000964405.1 Novacetimonas hansenii JCM 7643 | reverse complement strand
GCGTGGGGATCGATCCCGACGCTGGGCCGTTTTGCGCAGCTTGACCGTGTGCGTTACCCGCATGACATGCGCAACCTTTCGGTGGAGCAGCTCAGGGCGCTTGCGGACGAACTGCGGGCGGAGACGATCGACACGGTGTCGACCACCAGCGGGCACCTTGGCGCATCGCTTGGGGTTGTGGAACTGACGGTTGCGCTGCATGCCGTGTTCGACACGCCCGATGACCGCGTGATCTGGGATGTCGGCCACCAGACCTATCCGCACAAGATCCTGACCGGGCGGCGCGACCGCATCCGCACCCTGCGCCAGCCGGGCGGCCTGTCGGGCTTCACCCGCCGCAGCGAAAGCGAATATGACCCGTTCGGCGCGGCGCATTCCTCCACCTCCATCTCCGCCGGGCTGGGCATGGCGGTGGCGCACCACCTGCGCGCCGAACACGACCCGTCCTATCGCGAACGCAACGTCATCGCGGTGATCGGCGATGGCTCCATCTCCGCAGGCATGGCGTATGAGGCGATGAACAACGCCTCGCATTGCGGGCCTGGCGCGGAACGGCTGATCGTCATCCTCAACGACAACGAAATGTCGATCGCCCCCCCCGTCGGCGCGATGTCGAGCTACCTGTCGCGGCTGATGTCCTCGCGCAAGTTCCTCAGCCTGCGTGACCTTGCCGCCAAGATGGCAAGGCGCCTGCCCGACCGGCTGGAGCGCACGGCGAAGAAGGCCGACGAATATGCGCGCGGCATCATCACCGGCGGCACCCTGTTCGAGGAACTCGGCTTCTACTATGTCGGCCCGGTCGATGGGCATGACATGACGCAGCTGGTCCAGATCCTGCGCAACCTGCGCGACGCGGATGACCT
>NZ_BANE01000421.1 GCF_000964405.1 Novacetimonas hansenii JCM 7643 | reverse complement strand
TACGGCGTGTCGTCAGTTAAGCAGGATGATGATTGAGGCGAATTGAACGGCTGCGAGAAAGGTTGATTTGAGTTTATCGTAGCGGGTTGCGATGGCGCGAAACTGTTTGAGTTTATTGAAGAATCTCTCGACAAGGTTTCGTTCACGGTAGAGAGCGAAGTCTGTTTCCCGTTGGGTCGTCCTGTTGCGTTTTGGCGGGATCACCACGGTAATCCCGCGCTCTTTCAGTCGGTCAATCAGCCTGTCCGCATCATACGCTTTGTCGGCAAGGAAGGCATCCGGGTTGATTTTTTCCAGAATGGGCTCCGCCTGGGTGATATCGGCATCCTGTCCCGGAGTAATGTCGAGTTCCACCGGGTTGCCCAGGGCATCGCAGATGGCATGGATTTTTGTGGTCAGTCCGCCTCGTGAGCGTCCGATGGCCTGATCCGCACCCCTTTTTTGAGAGCACCCGCGCTATGCTGATGAGCCCGGACAATGGTGCTGTCGATCATCATGTATTCATTGTCATGATCGGCGGCCAGATCACGAAATATCCGCTCGATCACACCACTTTCACACCAGCGGCGCAGACGCCGATGCACATTTTTCCAGTCCCCGAAACGGGCGGGGAGGTCACGCCACGGGATGCCTGCACGGTAACGATACAGCACAGCTTCCACAAAAAGCCGGTTGTCCGCAGCCGTACCGCCAACATGACCTTCCCGGCCGGGTAGAAGATCCTTTATCCGCTCCCACTGATCGTCGCGCAAACCATAGCGCCGCATCCATCTATCTCCCGCAAAACCGGAAAAACAGACACCACAGGCAGACAGACAGTACA
>NZ_BANE01000422.1 GCF_000964405.1 Novacetimonas hansenii JCM 7643 | reverse complement strand
CTTTTTGAAAAAAGGCGGCACCCAAAAACTTTTCTTGTTTTTTACCGGTGACCAGTGGGGCCTGACCCTACTGCACCCGCGCCACACGCAAGGTGTTGGTACTGCCGGTCACACCAAAGGGCAGACCGGCGGCAATGACCACAGCATCCCCCGGACCCGCGCACCGGGCCTGCGTCGCGGCTTCAAGGGCCTGGTCCACCACGGTCTCGATCCCATAGACCGGAACTTCCTGCCCCGCCGAAAGCGCAACCACGCCCCATGCGATACACAGCCTGCGCGCGATTTCATCCGTGGGCGTCAGGCCAATCACCACGCAGTCGGGCCGTTCACGCGAAATGCGCAACGCCGTGCGCCCCCCCAGCGTAAAGGCCACGATGACCGGGGCATCCACCGATACCGCCACCTGCCGTGACGCGGCGGCGATCGCATCGGCGACGGTACTTTCGGCGGGTGATGGGGTGGCGGCCTGCATTGTCAGGTTCCATCCCGCATCGCCTTCCACGCTGCGTACGATACGATCCATGATCGCCACCGCCTCACGCGGGTAATCGCCCACGGCGGTCTCCGCCGACAGCATGACCGCATCCGCCCCATCAAACACCGCCGTCGCCACATCCGACGCTTCCGCCCGGGTGGGGGTGGGGGCGTGGACCATGCTTTCAAGCATCTGCGTCGCAACAATCACCGGGCGGCCCATGCGGCGTGCAACGCGGATGATCCGCTTTTGCGCCACGGGCACCTGTTCTGGCGGCAGTTCGACGCCAAGGTCGCCACGCGCGACCATCACCACGTCCGACAGGGCCACAATCTCGTCCACGCTGTCCATGGCCTGCGGCTTTTCCATCTTGGTCAGTATCCAGGCCTGCCCCCCGACAAGTTCACGCGCATCGCGCACGTCCTGCGGGCGCTGGACAAAGGACAGGCCAACATATTCCACCCCGAGTTCAAGGGCGAAGGCCAGATCATCGCGGTCCTTTGTGGTAATGGCGGGGATGGGCAGGACCACATCGGGAACATTGACGCCCTTGCGATCCGACAGGCGCCCCCCGACCACCACCTGCGTCAGGAGGTGATCCGCCCCCTTTTCACGTACCTCCAGCCGGAGCCTGCCGTCATCAAGCAGAAGGCTGCTGCCGATGGCGGCGGCCTCCACGATTTCGGGGTGCGGCAGATGGACGCGCGTCTCGTCCCCCGGATGGGGTTCAAGGTCAAGGCGGAACATCGCGCCGGGGCGCAGGGTCACGCCACCGTCGGCAAAGGTGCCAACCCGCAGCTTCGGCCCCTGAAGGTCGGCCAGAATGCCCAGCGGTCGCTGGATCTCGGCTTCCACCGCGCGGATGGTCGCATGGCGCTGCGCGTGTTCGGCGTGCAGCCCGTGGGAGAAATTGAGGCGGAACACATCGACGCCGGCATCCGCCAGCGCGCGTATGGTCCCGTAACTGGAGGTGGCCGGTCCCAGCGTCGCCACAATCTTGGTCCGTCGCTGGTCATGCGCGAATATAGGGTCCATCGGGAATCCTCTTTGCCGGACGGACGCAATGCGCGCCGTTCGCGGCCCTTGCCTGAACCGGCATTCCCGATGCGCGCACGGCATGGGAAATGCCTGCCACCGCGCACGCCAGACCGCGATCAGGCCAGAGCGCGATCAGGACGGCGAGATGACTTCCTGCGGCAGCAGCCCCCACAGCGACTGCCGTTCCAGCCAGCCGGAGTACTGCTTGACCGTTACCTGGCACCAGCCCGAACCTGCCGGACACTGGCGCAGCGTCCCCACCACTCCGGGCTTGAGCACCGCGACAATGGGGGACGCGGGATCTGCCTTGCCACGCAGCATGACACCACCCGGCACGGCCGCCGCCTGCGTGGCGTCGGCCACATGCCCGATGATGCGGCTGTCGGCCCGACCGATAACATCCGTTTCCTTTGCGGATGGCTGGCCTGCCTGCTGCGCATCACCCTGGACTGGCTGTCCCGGTATGACGAACGTGCGTGTCCCCACCAGGGTTGCCTGATGGACCCACCCTTTCTGTCCGTCCGCATCCTCCACCAGTCGCCAGACATCGAATTCACGTTCGATTTTCACCGGCAGCCCACGGCGGTGATACACCCAGTCGATGGGATAACGCTGTCCCGGCCCGGCGCGCAGGTTGACCTCGTCCGCGCGGAACGCGGCAAAGCGCGGCAGCGGCAGGCCGGTCGCACTGCCCTTGTCAGGGGACATCCCC
>NZ_BANE01000423.1 GCF_000964405.1 Novacetimonas hansenii JCM 7643 | reverse complement strand
TGAAGCTTTTTCCAAAAAGCTTCAGAAGACGCCGCCTTTTTCAATCGAAAGGCAGCACCCAAAAACTTTTCTTTTTTATCAATGATGTGTTTTCAGAC
>NZ_BANE01000424.1 GCF_000964405.1 Novacetimonas hansenii JCM 7643 | reverse complement strand
CGGAACGGGGCGGCCTTGCCGTGCCGGTTCCAGTCCGGCTTGAAGGCGATCTGCGCGACCTCGCGATGATCGGCCCAGCGGGAGGCGATGAATTCCGCTCCTTTCGGCGAACCGCCGTGCAGCAGCACCATGTCGGGGTGCTTCTCCCGCACCTT
>NZ_BANE01000425.1 GCF_000964405.1 Novacetimonas hansenii JCM 7643 | reverse complement strand
TCAGAAGACGCCGCCTTTTTGAAAAAAGGCAGCACCCAAAAACTCCTCCTGTTTTTTATCAATGTTTTTTCAAACACTTTGCAAGGAACAGGAAATGTCAGTTATTACTTTAATATTCTGAAATCATGACCATTTTTACAAATATATCTGGAAAAATACCTGTCAAAATTCATTGTTTCAATTCTGTATTGGCACATGGTTTTCAGACAACCTGTGCAGCATGCCTGCCGCGCGGGGTGGTGCGCTTATGCCATGGCCGCCGTCGCCGGACGTGCCAACATCACGCACGCCGCATTGCGATATGTGCATTCCCCTGTCGGGTGGTACCCCATCCGCGCCGCCAGTCGCAGGGAGGGATGGTTGTCCGGGTCGATGATGGCCACCGTGCGTTGTGGACCATGGGTGCGCGCGAACCAGTCATGGGCGGCGCGCGCGGCCTCTGTCGCATATCCGTGACCATGGGCGGCGGCGGCCATGATCCACGCCACCTCCGGGCAGCGATCGAACTCCGCCCCCAACCCGCGATGGAAATCCGCCAGCCCCACATCGCCCAGGAACCGGCCATCCGCCCGGTCGAACACGCCAAACAGGCCATATCCCAACGCCGACCAGTGCCCGATATAACGCAGGAGGCGATTCCAGGACTCCTCCTCGCTTGGCAAAGGGGAACTGAGGAAGCGGCGCGTGCCTTCATCAAGGAACATCGCGCGCCATTCATGAAAATCCGACAGGCGATGCGGGCGCAGCAGCAGACGCGGCGTCTCGATCACGGGCTGGGTCAGGGTCAGGGGATCGGCCATTTTCTTTCCACGGTCTGTATCGCCCACAGGGGCAGTGCCAGATACATATCATGGATTGCAAAGACCGACGATGCACCTGGCCCCTGCCCCACCGGAAACACACCACACAGATCACAGCCGGACACGGCAGGAATCACGCCCCCACACCCCGATCCATTTACATCATGGTTTCCAAAGGGCGAGCCCTTTGGCGGGTCAAGGGCAGAGCCCTTGTGTCACCCTTTC
>NZ_BANE01000426.1 GCF_000964405.1 Novacetimonas hansenii JCM 7643 | reverse complement strand
CACCCAAAAACTTTTCTTTTTTATCAATGATGTGTTTTCAGACAGTCTCTGAGCGGAGGAAGGGCCATGGTGCCATGGACAACATACAAATCAATGTATGACGCGGCCCTGAACCAGCCAGGACAATTCTGGCTGGACGCAGCACGGCGCGTGACATGGACACAAAAGCCCCGGCTTGCATGCCGGACACGGGCGGACGGGTGGCATGACTGGTTTCCCGACGCCACGTTGAACACCTGTCATAATGCCGTGGATCGACATGTGGAGAACGGGCGTGGCGGGCAGGCCGCCCTGATCTGGCATTCCTGTGCCACCAAGGAACGGCAGGCCATCACCTATCACGACCTGAGGCGGAGGGTGGCCGGGTTTGCCGGGGGTTTGCGATCGCTGGGGGTAGGACAGGGCGACCGCGTCCTGATCGCCATGCCCACCATGATTGAAACCGCCATCGCCATGCTGGCCTGTGCCCGGATCGGTGCCGTGCATGTGGTGGTTTTTTCCGGCTATGCCGGGCCTGAACTGGCGCGCAGGATTGATGACGTGGCGCCCAAAGTCATCATGATCGCCAGTTGCAGCTTTCAGGGGCATTCGGCGGTTCCGGCCGCACCTGTCCTGAATGATGCGCTTGCCATCGCGATGCACAGACCACAGGCCTGTGTGATCGTGCAGCGCCGGGCCTGTACGGCGCCGCTCCTGCCGGGGCGGGATCATGATTTCCATATGCTGGAACATTCCACGCCCGTAGGACCAGTCACACTGCGTTCCGAAGATCCCCTTTATATCCTGCATACATCCGGCACGACAGGTCATGCGAAGGGCATCGTGCGTGACAATGGCGGACATGCCGTGGCCCTCGCCTTGTCCATGGAACTGATCTATGGCTGCAAACCCGGTGATACCTTTTTCACGACATCGGATCTCGGCTGGGTTGTCGGTCATTCTTATGGTGTCTATGCGCCACTCCTTAACGGGTGTAGCAGCGTGATTGTCGAAGGTGCGCCGTCCGCCTTGCTTATCCAGGCGTTGTGTCATGAATATGGGGTCAGGTGCCTGTTCACGACACCGACACAGATGCGCCTGATGCGACAGGAGGGGCGTCATCCGTTAGGGGTGATCCTGCCCGCGCTGGCCCGTATTTTCGTGGCGGGTGAGTATGCGGACCCGACCCTTCTGGACTGGGCGCGGTCAT
This sequence comes from Novacetimonas hansenii JCM 7643, assembly GCF_000964405.1. GTDB lineage: Bacteria > Pseudomonadota > Alphaproteobacteria > Acetobacterales > Acetobacteraceae > Novacetimonas > Novacetimonas hansenii. The sequence goes on along the minus strand of NZ_BANE01000426.1, from coordinate 779 downwards.
ATTTCCGCAAACCGGTGGTCAACCACTGGTGGCAGACCGAAACCGGGTGGAGTATCACCGCCCATTTCTTTGGCCTGCCTGAATGTGAGCCGACATCACTGATGAACGAGATCGGGCGGCCTGCACCGGGATTTCGTCCGGCCATCGCGCCCGCCTTTGCACAACATTCCTGTGGCGAAATTGTCTTGTCCCTGCCACTGCCGCCTGGTTGCCTTGCCGGGATGTGGAAGGACGGGGGCGTCCGTGTCCCGTCCACATATCTTGATGACACAGGCAGGTATTACCGGACTTTTGACGAAGGCATGATCGACGGTGCACATGGCGTGCATATGCTCGGGCGTTCGGATGACGTGATAAAGGTCGCGGGGCGGCGGATTTCAGGGGTGCAGATTGAAAAGGTCATTGCCACCCATCCGGCCGTACATGCGTGTGCTGTGGTCGCGGTTCCAGACGATCTGCGCGGACAGCGACCCGTTGCTTATGTGGTGCCGGTTGCTGGCACCGGCTGTGCGCCGTCTTCTGAAGAAATTATCGCGCAGGTCCGTCAGGTCATCGGCAGGTGGGTCGGGCTTCGTGATGTGCGTTTCGTCAGGCATTTGCCAACCACCATATCTGGCAAGATCAGGCGACGTCACCTGACCGCCTGCTGAACGGGCCGGGCATGAAGGGAATTTTCCGATGGTCCTGGATATAAGAGGATATCTGAAAAGTCAGGCTTAATAACATCCTGAAATTATAAAAGTTTTTGGTGAAGCTTTTTCTAAAAAGCTTCAGAAGAC
>NZ_BANE01000427.1 GCF_000964405.1 Novacetimonas hansenii JCM 7643 | reverse complement strand
GAGATTGTTTGAAAACAAGTCATTGATAAAAAACAAGAAAAATTTTTGGGTGCTGCCTTTTTTCAAAAAGGCGGCCTCTTCTGAAGCTTT
>NZ_BANE01000428.1 GCF_000964405.1 Novacetimonas hansenii JCM 7643 | reverse complement strand
TTTGCCATGGGGCGTGTCACCATGCAGGTGTCAGGTCGCGATGACAGTCCGATGGCAACCATCTGGGATGCTGATATCCTGATCTGGGCTGTGTCCCGTCTCGTGGCTGCGCGCAGGCGGGGTATTCCGGTCTCACCGCGTGTGCAGGGCAGCATGAGTGAAGTGCTGCGCTTCATCGGGCGCGATCCCGCCGCCACCCGCTATGAGCGGCTC
>NZ_BANE01000429.1 GCF_000964405.1 Novacetimonas hansenii JCM 7643 | reverse complement strand
TTTCAGGTAGTTAGAAATTGACGTTTGTATGTATTCCGAAGATGGTTTCGTTTCCGACGCGTTTCAGGCCGCTTGCGTAACGCGGGTCGGATGTTCCGCCCTGCGGGTGCCAGACATATTGGAAATCCGGCTGCAGGACGAGCCACGGGGTAACCTGCGCCTGGTATGTGACCTCAAGATGGTTTTCGTTTCCCGGCACGATGGAGCCTGCGTCGCGGTTATACTGTCTCCACCCGGAGCTTGAACGCCCGATTCCCCAGCCGACGCCGACGGTGTCGTTATCCCGTCCCCTGAAGGGCGCCTTGAGGTTGATGCCTGCATCCGCGGCGAAGCTGATGAGGTTCCTGTCGCCGCTATTGCCTGTTGCGCGAACGAAGATACCGACGGATTGGGGTGATGTGCGCGATGGTCGCCACAGCATCTGGTCAATGATGCCATAGACCATCCAGTTTCCGCGATCCCATCGCGGGTATCCGCCCTGTGCGCCGAGGGAGGCGCCCTGACGGTTATAGCGGTAATCGGGGAACTTTGCGGTGTCATAGAAACCGCCAAGTTTATAGATCCCGGGCAGGCCGGGGTCCTTGGTGGCCTTTGACATGTCGTCTGGCTGCGGGTTGAGCGCATATTGCAGTTCGGTAATCAGCAGTGCGCCCGTGCCCATGTTGAAGCGTGTGCCGCTGCCGTCATTTGTAACCTGGTTTGTGGGGTCAGCACTGTTGCCGCCCTGTATGCCGAAAGAGTTGTAGCGGTTTCCGGGGGGATTGTCGTCTGCGGCTGCGAACATGAAGGTGAAGGTGTCTGTGGGCCTGTAACGGATGCGCACGGCGGGGGAGGAGAGGGGCCATGAGGGGCCGCCGCCATACAGGTTGACGGACGGGGCCATGGGCCATCCGAAATTGGAGTTCAGGTAGAGCGATCCGTAATCGCTGATGAGGAATTCGGTATCAAGGTCCTGCTG
>NZ_BANE01000430.1 GCF_000964405.1 Novacetimonas hansenii JCM 7643 | reverse complement strand
ATCATGACGGCCATCGGCCTTGGCACCGCGGTTCCGGCGGTTCTTGGCTACAACCTGCTGGTGCGCCGTAACAAGGGCGCGATGGACGAGGTCCGCAATTTTGCGGCCGATGTGCAGTCCGTGCTGCTTGGCGGTTATCGCCACATTGATCCCAACGGCTGAGTACTGACGTGCGCGGCGGGGATCGGTCGCGTGTCGTGCATCCGTACTGGCAAGGCCGGCGTTGGTCATGACGCCGGCCCGTGCCATTTTACGGGCATGGCGCACGCAGATACCCGCGCGCCCCTCCTTGCGGGGTGGTGAAGATTGCGCTGTCATTCATGCAATGCGCGGCACGGTCCGCGATTACGGGTCATGACCGAATTCATGGAAAGGACAATAAGTTGAAAAGCAGTAAGTTGAAATCGTCGTTCCGGGTGCGTGGCATGCTGTTGGCCGGTGCGGTGACGGCGTTGCCGCTGTCCGTGTTCCTGATGGTGCAGCCCGCGCAGGCCGCAGACGAACTGGGCGAGAAGGTGGGCAAGAACCTCCAGACCGCGCAGACGGCGCTTGCCGCCCACAAATACCCGCAGGCGATGGCAGCCGTGGACGCGGCCGAGGCTGTGTCTGGCAAGACCGAATATGAATCCTATACCATTGACCAGATGCGCGCAGCCGTCGCGGCGCAGTCGGGTGATGTCAACGCGGCGATCTCAGCCTATGACAAGCTGATCGCATCAAGCCGTACACCCGCGGCCACCAAGGAACAGATGGCGCTGGCCGAAGCCTCCATGGCCTATACCGCCAAGGATTATCCCCGCGCCGCGCAGGTTGCGGAGAAATATATCAAGGCGGGTGGCGCAAATCCGCAGATGTACACCATCCTGATCCAGGCCTATTACCTGCAGAAGGATTACGCCAACGCCGCACGCGCGCAGCAGGCGCAGATCAACGTGCAGGCGAAGGCAGGCACGAAGCCCACCGAAAACCAGCTTCAGCTTCTGGCGGCCTGTCAGGCGCAGACGCATGACCAGGCGGCGCTGATGCAGACCTATGTCGCGCTGGCAACCTATTATCCCAAGCCTGATTACTGGGCGCAGGTTGTGCATTCGGTGCTGAGCAACCAGCATATGGCGCCTGCGCTGCGTCTGGACATTGACCGCGTGCGTCTGGCGGCAGGTCTGGTGAAGACGCCGGCGGAATATATCGACATTGCCGAACTCGCGATGCAGGCGGGCCTGCCCCAGATCGCGCTTGACGTGATGAACGAAGGGTATGGCGCGAACGTGCTGGGTCATGATGCGGGCGCCGCGCGTGAAGACCGCCTGAAGCAGATGATCACCCAGACGGTGGCGGACCGCAAGGCGAACATCGCCACGGCGGAAACGCAGGCCCAGCAGTCCCCCAATGGCAACGCGCTGGTGACGACGGGCTATAACTATGTGACGTTTGGTCAGGCGGACAAGGGCCTGCAGGTGATGAATGCGGGCATTGCGAAAGGCCCGACCGACCTCAACATCGCAAAGCTGCACCTTGGCCTGGCGCAGGCTGCCGCAGGGCAGAAGGCTGCCGCGATCGCCACGCTGAAGGGCGTCGGCGGCGACAATGGCGCGCGTGATATCGCACAGTTCTGGGTGCTCAAGCTGGGTGCGCCGTCCTGAAGGGACTTTTGTAGAGTCCCCGTTTGATAAGACAGAAAAATCATGGATGCCGACTTCTCGCGGGAAGGCGGCATCCCCCTGAAATTTTCTGAGAGAGTGTTTGAAAACACGCCGTTGATAAAAAACAGGAAAAGTTTTTGGATGCCGCCTTTTGATCGAAAAAGGCAGTGTCTTCTGAAGCTTTTTGGAAAAAGCCTCACAAAAAAACCTTTTTAATTTCAGTATGTTATCGAGGCTGACTTTTCAAACAATCTCTGGGTTTTCTGCAATAAGCCCTGCTGGGCATTTATGATTATTTTCATGATGCCGGCTGCATGATGTCTGTCAGGCAGGGCTTCTTGCATGACGCGACAGGCGTGCCCACACCCCTCCCGCTGTGGTAATTTGCGGGCGCGTTGCGCCACCCCCTGACATTTTATGACATATGACGCACCCTTTTGCCCGTTCCACACGTTGGATAAGGTGAAAGCTGCACGTTCAGCGATCAGTCTTGAATTTCAGGGAAATACTGCCAGGCATGACCACACATCCATCTGTTGAACCTGATCTTCCCGCCCGTATCGTTGTTGTCGAGGACGATGCAGGCGTCCGTACCCTGATCGTACGGGCGTTGCAGGGTGATGGCTATCGCGTGCGTGGGGTGCAGGACGCATCGGAAATGTGGGATGCGCTGGCGGCGCAGCCTGCTGACCTGATCATCCTTGACGTCATGCTTCCGGGGACGAATGGCCTTGATTTGTGCCGTGCCCTGCGTTCGGGCGAGGGCGCGCTTCCCGCAGGTGGCACGGATGTCAGCGAGGTGCCGATCATCATGGTGTCCGCACGGGGGGAAGAACTCGATCGTGTGCTGGGGCTGGAACTTGGCGCCGATGATTATGTGCCCAAGCCATTCGGGCAGAAGGAACTGCTGGCGCGTGTGCGTGCGGTCCTGCGACGGCGTGGTGGTGGCATCACCACACCAAGTGCCGGGCGCCCCCGCAAGGAGACGTTGCGTTTTTCCGGCTGGACGCTGGACCTGCGCCGACGCGAACTGACGGACCCGTCAGGTGCCGCGGTGGAGATTTCCGGTGCGGAACATGACCTGCTGACCAGTTTCCTTGACAATCCGCAGCGCGTGATCGGGCGGGACCGGCTTTTGGAACTGTCACGCACGCGTCTGGGTGATGTGTCTGACCGCAGCGTGGATGTGCTGGTCAGCCGCCTGCGCCGCAAGCTGGGCGCGGATGCGGACAACCTGATCCGCACCGTGCGCGGCATGGGATATATTTTCACATCCGAGGTGGAGCGCGTCTGAGAAGACGGTGTCCAATCGCCAGTTGATAAGAGACTGTTTGAAAATAAATCATTGATAAAAAACAAGAAAAGTTTTTGGGTGCTGCCTTTTGATCGAAAAAGG
>NZ_BANE01000431.1 GCF_000964405.1 Novacetimonas hansenii JCM 7643 | reverse complement strand
AGCGGCAGGCGCGTCAGGCGCGACAGCGAGGAATAGCCCGTGCCGAAATCGTCCATCGACAGGCCTGCCCCAAGGGTGCGGATGGCCTGCAGCACCTCTTCGGTGTCGCTGCTGCTGTCCATCATCACGCTTTCGGTGATTTCCAC
>NZ_BANE01000432.1 GCF_000964405.1 Novacetimonas hansenii JCM 7643 | reverse complement strand
CTCATTGATAAAAAATAAGAAAAGTTTTTGGGTGCTGCCTTTTTCCCCAAAAAGGCGGCGTCTTCTGAAGCTTTTTGGAAAAAGCTTCACC
>NZ_BANE01000433.1 GCF_000964405.1 Novacetimonas hansenii JCM 7643 | reverse complement strand
CCTGAATGCCCGAGATGAACGAGGCCGGACTGGCCGTGGCGAAACTCCGGAGCGCCGGCGTGGCCTGGTGCACGAAACGCGAGGCCGCAAACTTGCTATGCCGGATCGTGAT
>NZ_BANE01000434.1 GCF_000964405.1 Novacetimonas hansenii JCM 7643 | reverse complement strand
CGCCTCGATCGGCTGGCCGCAACGGCGTTCCAGAACTTTCTTCCCCTGACGGCTGCGCCGTCATTCCTCGCGAGACAAGAAAGTTCGGGCCCTGCCGTCCTCCGCTGCGCTTCGGCCCTGAAGGGTGCTCTGCCGCTCGCCTCCGGCTGGTCGATCGCCATCGAGGCCACGGTGGTCGCGGCCCGATAACAGCATGGAGATACGACAATGGCTAACATCGGTTCCTTCAAGAAGGTGGGCGAAGGCTTCGAAGGCGAAATCGTCACCCTGGCCCTGCAGGCCCGCAACGTCCG
>NZ_BANE01000435.1 GCF_000964405.1 Novacetimonas hansenii JCM 7643 | reverse complement strand
CTCTCCAGCGAGGGCGTCCAGGGCACGAGCTGGAACTGAAGCCCGTCATCGATCATCGCATAGCGGCCGGAGGCCAGCACCATGCGCTGACGGTAGGTGCCCGTGACATA
>NZ_BANE01000436.1 GCF_000964405.1 Novacetimonas hansenii JCM 7643 | reverse complement strand
TAAAGGTTTTTGGTGAAGCTTTTTCTAAAAAGCTTCAGAAGACGACACCTCTTTGAAAAAATATTTGCTTTCAAACACTCTCTAGAGCGCACTGCGTAAAATACGCGTCATGGGCATTACAGAAAAACACCAGAAGA
>NZ_BANE01000437.1 GCF_000964405.1 Novacetimonas hansenii JCM 7643 | reverse complement strand
ATATTGGTGGCGTGGTCGCCGATGCGTTCAAGGTTCTTGGCGATGAACAGCAGATGCGTGCAGGGCCCGATATTGCGCGGGTCCTCCATCATATATGTCACCAGTTCGCG
>NZ_BANE01000438.1 GCF_000964405.1 Novacetimonas hansenii JCM 7643 | reverse complement strand
GCTGCCGAGTTATCGGTATAGCCATTGACCTCGATGCGGGTGGTCTGGACGTGTGTGGATGCCTGTGCGGCTTCGGCCACGATTTCACGCGCACGACCGGTCAGGGCTGCGCCATCCCAGTCAAAGAAGACGAGGTAGGTGCGTGCCGCGGTCGGTGCGGGCGGGGCCACGGTGGGGGCCGGCGGCGGCGGCGGCGG
>NZ_BANE01000439.1 GCF_000964405.1 Novacetimonas hansenii JCM 7643 | reverse complement strand
GGGCTTGCGTTCCTTGGGACCGTGGGTTCGACCTCTCCGTTCGTTGGCCTGTTCGGCACGGTCTGGGGCATCTATCACGCGCTGACGGCCATCGGTATCGCGGGCAATGCCTCGATCGACAAGGTTGCAGGCCCGGTTGGTGAATCGCTCATCATGACGGCCATCGGCCTTGGCACCGCGGTTCCGGCGGTTCT
>NZ_BANE01000440.1 GCF_000964405.1 Novacetimonas hansenii JCM 7643 | reverse complement strand
GTGATGCAGGGCGAGAGATTTGCTCTGTAATCCCTGTCGTTCTGTGGCCATGGCCGCAAAGAGAATGACTGGCAACCTACGGGCATCAAAGCCAGTAGGTGCTTCCACGATGATTGTGACACCGGGATAAAATTCCGGAGCCCAGAGTGCCGGTTCTATCCATGCAGGGATTTCTGGTTCAGCCGGTACAGGATAACCCCCAGTGGCGAGCAAACTGCTCCACCAGTTCGTAACGTGCACGAATGCTCCGCAACATGCCGAGCTGCTGTGTAAGGGACTGATACCCAGAGATGTAAGACGGGATCTGACGAAGCAATTCGTGTGCCAGTCCAGGCGCATCAAGATGATGCAGATGCATGCGGAAACGTGGATCGTACCAGGCAGGATGCGTGTCCATGGCAGTTCTCCCATTCCCGACCAGAACTACAGGGAGGGCGAGAGCGGAACATAGATACGACAGATAGAGCACCGC
>NZ_BANE01000441.1 GCF_000964405.1 Novacetimonas hansenii JCM 7643 | reverse complement strand
AAGCTTTTTGGAAAAAGCTTCACCAAAAACTTTTATGATTTCAGAATGTTGTCGAGCCTGACTTTTCAAACGGTCTGTGGGGCTAGGGCAGATCCTGTTTGAAGGCGTGCCTTCAAACAGGTGAAGATGCTCGTAAAAACAATAAACC
>NZ_BANE01000442.1 GCF_000964405.1 Novacetimonas hansenii JCM 7643 | reverse complement strand
CCCAGAACCTGGTCACGCTCGAACTCGGGCCGCGCACCGACCATGAAATCCACCGCAACGTCGAGCGTCAGGTCGAGGCGGAACGCTGGACCCAACTGGACCGCCAGTTGCAGCAGGACGCGAACCAGCACGGCATCATCGACATGGCGCCGTCACCTGACCAGCAGCCTGACGCGTTCGCGGTCATGAAGGTCGGGCGGCTGCGGCGACTGGAA
>NZ_BANE01000443.1 GCF_000964405.1 Novacetimonas hansenii JCM 7643 | reverse complement strand
TTGTGCAGGCAAATTTCCTGATTATATGTTCCTGATTTGTTCCAATTATGCTACGCAAGTCAATGCAAATTCGCCCCGTATCCGGCATGCTGGTGTCCGATGTTGGTTCAGTATCGTTGATGAAAGTGCGCTAAGGAATTGAATCCAGAAC
>NZ_BANE01000444.1 GCF_000964405.1 Novacetimonas hansenii JCM 7643 | reverse complement strand
AGAGACTGTTTGAAAAGTCAGGCTCGATAACATCCTGAAATCATGAGAGTTTTTGGTGAAACTTTTTCCAAAAAGCTTCAGAAGACGCCGCCTTTTTCGATCAAA
>NZ_BANE01000445.1 GCF_000964405.1 Novacetimonas hansenii JCM 7643 | reverse complement strand
GACCAGATTGCCCAAGGCGTCGGTCATGGCGATGATCTTGGTCGACCATCCCGTCACACTACGTCCTATCGCCTGGCTTCGGGTCCCCCTTTTGCGCCCTGGCCATGGCGATGAACCCGAACCACCGTGCCGTCAATCATCGCATATTCCAT
>NZ_BANE01000446.1 GCF_000964405.1 Novacetimonas hansenii JCM 7643 | reverse complement strand
GGAAGAAAGTTCTGGAACGCCGTTGCGGCCAGCCGATCGAGGCGCAGCCGGTCTTCGGCTAGATCAGCCATCCGACAGAGGCCATGGTGTGCGGACCCGCAAGCCCCATGGAGAGACGATGCCGGCATGACCGGTCCGACAGGTGG
>NZ_BANE01000447.1 GCF_000964405.1 Novacetimonas hansenii JCM 7643 | reverse complement strand
CATGCTGGTATTGTTCAAAAACTTTCGGATCAGGCTCTTAGAGACTGTTTGAAAAGTGAGTCTTGATAACATCCTGAAATTATAAAGGTTTTTGGTGAAGCTTTT
>NZ_BANE01000448.1 GCF_000964405.1 Novacetimonas hansenii JCM 7643 | reverse complement strand
TCACTGATAAAAAACACGAAAAGTTTTTGGGTGCTGCCTTTTTTTAAAAAGGCGGCGTCTTTCGAAGCTTTTTGGAAAAAGCTTCACCA
>NZ_BANE01000449.1 GCF_000964405.1 Novacetimonas hansenii JCM 7643 | reverse complement strand
TCAAGGTAAGCAGGACGGAAGGTCGCGCTGTGCAGGGTGACGTTGCGCGCGGTGGCGGGGAAGGTGAAGTGCGTCAGGCCACCGGTCATGACGGGGGCAATGCGTTGTCCATCGGCCATCATGTGCAGGTTGGCATCCTGCGTCGGCCGCCATCCCATGTCCTGCGCACGGGCCAGCAGACGTTCGCGCAGTTCGTGGATGACGGGGCCTTCGTCATGGAAGGGCAGGGCGTGCCTGTGGATCA
>NZ_BANE01000450.1 GCF_000964405.1 Novacetimonas hansenii JCM 7643 | reverse complement strand
CGATGAACCCGAACCACCGTGCCGTCAATCATCGCATATTCCATATCGGCATCGTCAGAGACGGCCTCAAAAATTTTCTGGAAAACTCC
>NZ_BANE01000451.1 GCF_000964405.1 Novacetimonas hansenii JCM 7643 | reverse complement strand
GGCATGATCTGCATGAGGCCCATCGCCCCTTTGGCGGAGATGGCATGGGCATCACGACCGCTTTCGACCTGCATCACCGCGCGGATCCATTC
>NZ_BANE01000452.1 GCF_000964405.1 Novacetimonas hansenii JCM 7643 | reverse complement strand
GCCCTTTGGAAACCATGACTGGGTAACAGATCGTGGTGCAGGGGGGCGCTCCCGGTCGGGGGCGGGCTGTGACCTGAGGGGTAACCTGCTGATTGCATCAGGGGCGTTGCCCCTGAACCCCACCAAAGGGCATTGCCCTTT
>NZ_BANE01000453.1 GCF_000964405.1 Novacetimonas hansenii JCM 7643 | reverse complement strand
CGCTCCACACGCCTGTTCGAACTGTGGTACCAGCAATCCTTCCTGAACGGGAAACTCGACGTCAAGATCGGACAGCAGGACCTTGATACCGAATTCCTCATCAGCGATTACGGATC
>NZ_BANE01000454.1 GCF_000964405.1 Novacetimonas hansenii JCM 7643 | reverse complement strand
TAGATCGCCTCGATCTCCGCCAGGGTGGGGCCGGTGGTGCTTTTGGTGGTTTCCACCGCTTCCTTGATGGTGGCCCATGCTTCGGGGCCGTATTTTTCAATCAGGGCCAGCACTGCGCTGGCCGCGCTGGCGATCGCGCCGATTTCCGTGACGTCCATGATGTGTCAGTTCCC
>NZ_BANE01000455.1 GCF_000964405.1 Novacetimonas hansenii JCM 7643 | reverse complement strand
GAAATCATAAAAGTTTTTGGTGAAGCTTTTTTCAAAAAGCTTCGGAAAACCCAGATTTTTTAAAAAAGTTGACACCCAAAAAACTTTTCTCGTTTTTCATCAATAATTTGTTTTCAAACAATCTCTAACACTACAGTTGCATTTTGTGTTGTGAGTGAGCGCGGATAGCAGT
>NZ_BANE01000456.1 GCF_000964405.1 Novacetimonas hansenii JCM 7643 | reverse complement strand
GCCCACCAGGACAGGACAATCAGGGACAGGACCAGCGCGATCTGGCCCCAGAGAATTTGTGTTCCTGGCTGTTGCATTGCTCCCTCCGATAATTCGGAGAAACAGCGGACAGCCTTCATTTCAGGGGATGCAAGC
>NZ_BANE01000457.1 GCF_000964405.1 Novacetimonas hansenii JCM 7643 | reverse complement strand
TCACGCCTCGATCGCGCGCTGGAACAGGGCGATATGCGGCCCATCCGCCGCCCCCGCACCCAGCGCCGTGTTGTAATTGGATTTCCAGTACCGGCACTGCGCCGCCGCATCATCGGCCGCAGGCAGCGGCCCCGGCGCGCGGTAATATTTCAGCCGCGCCATGGCGCAGGCATAGGGCAGGTTGCCCGGAAGCTGGGACACCCGCGCGGGCCATTGGGAGGCAAGGTCCAGCACCGCCCCGCGCAGGGAGGACAGACGCGCATCCGACAGGAACGTGGCCCAGATATCGTCATGGGTGAAGGGTTCCATCTGCCACAGGCCACGCGCGGGGCCGGTGCCCCCTGATACGACCTGCGCCACATAGGTCAGGCCGCTTTCCGCCAGCGCCGTCCCGGTCAGCAGGCTGACCGCCGCATCCCCGCCCAGCCCGATATGCGCCAGGGCGGGGGCGACGATTTCATGCCGGAACTGCGCGATACACAGGCCGGTCAT
>NZ_BANE01000458.1 GCF_000964405.1 Novacetimonas hansenii JCM 7643 | reverse complement strand
CTGTCCGCCCGTCATGGAGTTTTTCGCCATGGCGACCGCTATTCCCAAAATCACCCTGAGTTCGTCCCGCGACATCCCGTTCAACCGGCTGGT
>NZ_BANE01000459.1 GCF_000964405.1 Novacetimonas hansenii JCM 7643 | reverse complement strand
ACCACCCGCATCGAGGTCAATGGCTATACCGATAACTCGGCAGCCCATCCCGGCCCGCGCGGCGAGAAGTACAACATGGGCCTGTCCATGCGTCGCGCAGACAGCGTGAAGGCTGAACTGATCCGTGACGGCGTGCCCGCAAACGCCATCGACATCCACGGTTATGGCGAAGCGCACCCGCTGGTCCCGACCGGACCCGACACGCGTGAGCCCCAGAACCGCCGCGTCGAAATCATCCTGCACTGATCCTCAGATCAGACAGATTGATTCCATGCGAAAGGGAGTGCCTCGGCACTCCCTTTTTGCTTGTACA
>NZ_BANE01000460.1 GCF_000964405.1 Novacetimonas hansenii JCM 7643 | reverse complement strand
TCATCGCGACCTGACACCTGCATGGTGACACGCCCCATGGCAAAGCTGACAGGCACATGCCGGGGGGATTTGCTGAGGCTGAAGAACGGCCATGACATGAGATCGATCAGCAGGCAGGG
>NZ_BANE01000461.1 GCF_000964405.1 Novacetimonas hansenii JCM 7643 | reverse complement strand
ACCGTATTTCCGACAATGGCAATGCCCGCAAGGTCATTTGCCGATGACCCGCCCGGCACCGCATCCGTCTGGTCATTGAAAACCGGGGT
>NZ_BANE01000462.1 GCF_000964405.1 Novacetimonas hansenii JCM 7643 | reverse complement strand
ACCGCCGTCCATGTCGCGCCGCCATCGGTCGAATACCGCCACACGCCATCGGTCGCGGGCACCGTATTTCCGACAATGGCAATGCCCGCAAGGTCATTTGCCGA
>NZ_BANE01000463.1 GCF_000964405.1 Novacetimonas hansenii JCM 7643 | reverse complement strand
AACTCATTGATAAAAAACAGGAAAAGTTTTTGGGTGCCGCCTTTTTTGAAAAAGGCGGCGTCTTCTGAAGCTTTTTGGAAAAAGCTTCA
>NZ_BANE01000464.1 GCF_000964405.1 Novacetimonas hansenii JCM 7643 | reverse complement strand
GCCCCTGATCGACATTTGCGATTTCACGATCGATTTCTGCGATGACCTGCCGTGAGAACGGGCCGAGATGGAGATAGAGGGCGCTTGTCATGATAACATAGGGCACGGCCTTGGGGTTATGCAGGGCACAGTCGATCAGCATGCGCCAGAACTGTCCGGCCGTGCCGGGTCCTGCGCGGTGTATGCGCAGTATCAGGCGGGCGAAACTGCGCAGGTCGCCCTTGATCATCCGGTGCGCGCGCTCCCGCCTCAGCATCCGGCCCAGGCGGCGCACCCGGCCGAAATAGGCCACCGGGTCATAGATCGCCTTAAGCACCGTCCGGTAATCATTGAGCACATCCCGACGTGGCCGTTTCGTTTCGAAATTCAGGCCCGCCGTACACTGGTCCCCCGACTGCGTCTGGTCATCGGCGGGGAAAAGGCGCCCTTCGGCCAGCAGGCGGCGTGTCAGTTGCGTCGTGGGCAGGGCATACAGCAGCCCGACCATGCAGACCGGGATTGCCGTATCCTCGATACATGCGATCATGCCGGCGGCGACGCTGCTCTTTTCGCTGTCAAAGCCGACGATGAACCCCGCATTTACGAAAATACCGGCCCTGTGGATTGTCTCGATGCTCTGTTGCAGGCTGCGCCTTGTATTCTGCTTTTTCTGCGTCATGACAAGCGTATCGGTATCCGGGCTTTCGATCCCGACGAAGATCGCAAAGAAATTCGTATCCGACAGGCTATGCAGAAGGTCTGGGTCATCGGCGAGGTTGATGGAGGCTTCGGTCGAGAACTCGAACGGGAATTTCCTTTCGGCCTGCCAGCGTTTCAGGTCCGGCAGGAACTTCTTGAGCGCCTTTTTGTTGCCGATCAGGTTGTCATCGACAAAATCCACATGGCCGCGATAGCCAAGGTTATACAGCGCATCGAGTTCGGCCATGACCTGCGCATTCGTCTTGGTGCGCGGCACGCGGCCATACAGTTCGATGATATCGCAGAATTCGCAACTGAACGGGCACCCGCGTGAAAACTGGACCCCGACATGAAGATACTGGTCCAGTTTCAGCAGGTCAAAGCGGGGAAGCGGGCTTTTGGTGACGTCGGTCTTGCCCATGGGGGCCTGAAAAGTGCCCTCCCGCGCGCCGCGGCGCCATGCCGCGATGAAATCGCCCATGATTTCCTCGGCCTCGCCCAGGACCTGGAAATTCGCATTGCCATAAAGGGCGGGACTGGATGTGACATCGGGCCCGCCAACGACCACCGGCTTGTTGCTGGCGCGGCAGAGGTCGATGATATGCTGCGTGTCATTACGCTGTGGCAGCATCCCGCCGGTCATCACCATGTCGGCCCAGCGGAAGTCCTCATCGCTCAGGTCTTCGGTATTGCGATTGACCAGCCTGACATCCCATTCTTTGGGCAGCAGGGCCGCAACCGTAATCAGGCCAAGCGGCGCGGCAGGATAACGCGCACCGGTCAGATCACAGGCTTCCTTGTAATTCCAGAATGATCCTGCATTGAAAAGGGGAAAGATCATCAGAACCTTGCAGATGTCGGTCATT
>NZ_BANE01000465.1 GCF_000964405.1 Novacetimonas hansenii JCM 7643 | reverse complement strand
TCCACGCCGTTCCTGCCAGGCGATCAGCCACGAAAAACCCTGCGCGCCGCCACGGGTCTGACGCAGCGATGTCGTCACTTGGGTTCCATGCAACCGGTCCAGCGCCGTCCGGAGCCGCTCATAGCGGGTGGCGGCGGGATCGCGCCCGATGAAGC
>NZ_BANE01000466.1 GCF_000964405.1 Novacetimonas hansenii JCM 7643 | reverse complement strand
GGCGTGCTCACCCTTGACCCCCGTTACTTCGCCCTGACCGGCGGGTTCGAGCGCTGGCTGTATCTCCTCGTTCGCCGACATGCCGGTCGGCAGTCCGATGGCTGGGCGTTCGATCTGCCCCATCTCTACCGCAAATCCGCATCCCGTTCTCCTTATCCCCGGTTCGTTTTCGAAATCCGTCGTCTGATCGCGGCGGACAC
>NZ_BANE01000467.1 GCF_000964405.1 Novacetimonas hansenii JCM 7643 | reverse complement strand
GCATGGTATTTGTCACCCGCCGATTCGGCCGGGGTATAGCCGCGACCCTTTTCGGTGATGACATGCAGCAGTACGGGGCCGAGGTCATCCGCGTCGCGCAGGTTGCGCAGGATCTGGACCAGCTG